>NZ_JBVVPS010000032.1:24946-76908 GCF_055811355.1 Bradyrhizobium sp. WSM4873
ACCCCCCCCCCACCACCCCCCCCCCCCCCCCCCGCGCCGGCCCCCCCCCCCCCCCCCACACCCCCACCCCCCCCCCCCGGGGGGGGGCCCCCCCCCCCCCGCGGCTCGGGGCCATCAGGACTTTGGGGGCATGCGCCTGACGGCTTTGAGAGGCGTCAGTCCCGAGATCAACCTTGAGATCAACCTTGAGATCAACCTTGCTGCTGGTCGGTCGGCGGCGGGGTCGGGCGCGTCTTGTGTTGCGCCATGAACTGGTCGAACTCTTCCTTGTCCTTGGCGTGACGCAGACGGTCGAGGAAGTTCTTGAACTCGACCTGCTCTTCCTCGAGCCGCTGCAATGTCTCGGTGCGGTACTCGTCAAAGGCGCGGTTGCCACTCGAGGGCGGGCCGAAGCCAAAGCCGAAACCGTGGCGCTCCATGCGGCCGCGCATACGGTCCATCTTGTACTGCATCCGCTCCATCTTGTTCTGCCAGCGATCCTGGTTGCTCCAGCACGACATTCTTCTGCTCCCGAGTGTGAAAAAGAGAAGGGCAAGTCCGATCGGCCACCAGATGATGAAGCCGAGGATGGTCACGGCGATCCAGCCGGGATGCCAGGGCGTGTTGAGCATGTGGGGGCGCTCGTAGTGTTGGTCCGAAGGGCCGCGCCATCGATTGACATCAGCGGTGTAGGCCATTTCCCTCTCCATGACGGCATCAGCGCCGTTGTGAATGTAAATAACATTTACATAGGTAGATCATCCCGCGATTTTGTCAAGCCGACCGCCCAACAGGGCGGGGGAATTATTTGGGTAACTTTATTTCGGCTTGCCCCAGGGACCACCGGGCGGCACGCCCGAACCGGAGGATGCCTCCGGTGGCACCGGCGGCGGCTCGGCGCTTTTCGCCGGGGGACGGCGATCGGTCGGGAAGCCGAGACCGCGCAGATAGATCAGCACCTCGGCTTCGAGCAGTTCGTCCGGCGACATCGGCAGCTTTCGACGCGCGGCGTCGCCGCGGGAGAACAGCGAGGCCACGCCATGCGCCATCGACCAGATGTGCAGCGCCATCATCATCGCCGGAGGCCGCGGCGTGCCCGGCGGCGCCAGCGCGGCAAGCCGCTCCGCCGCGGCACGAATGACGTTGAAAGCACGCTCGCTAGCGGCCTGTAGCGCCGGATTGGCATCCACCGGCACGCCCGATTCGAACATCGCATTGTAGAACGCCGGCTCCTCGCGGGCGAAGGCGAGATAGGCCCTGCCGACACGCTCGAACGCCGTGACGGTGTCGGGCCGTCCGTCGTCCCAGGCCGCGGTCAGGCGCGCTTCGAACTGCTCGAAGCCACGCTGCGCGATCGAGGACAGCAGTTCTTCACGGTCGCGAAAATGCCGGTACGGTGCCGCGGCACTGACGCCAGCCATGCGCGCGGCATCGGCAAAGGTGAAGCCGGCCGCGCCCTTCTCGGCGATCAGTCCGAGGGCGGCCTGCAAGAGGGCTTCCTTCAGATTGCCGTGGTGATAGCCGCGCTCGGCGCGGCGCGTCTCCTTGCGCCAGCTCATGTGAACGACCTTTACATGAGCTGGGCAGGAAGGTCACTAGCGGCGACGGGTTTGGTTAACCCGTATTCTTCCGGTCTGGGGCGGCCGCCGAAGTCTAGCCGCCAGGGATCGGCAGCACCGGCATGATCTCGACGCGTTCGCCGGGGAAGATCGTGAAGTGCGGGTGGTTCTCGAACATCTTCGCCGCGGCTTCATGGGATGCCGCGCGCACCACGGTGAAGGCGCCCATCTCGTTGGCGATGTCGGCCATGCCCTTGCCGTCGACCTTCTTGGTCTTGCCGAGCGGGCCGCCCATAGCCTCGATCGCGCCCTGGTGCTTTTCGACCCAGCCCTTCCAGGCCGCCATGCCCTCCTGCTCCTTCGCCTTGCGCTCGGCCTCGGGCATCGCATTCCAAGCGGCCCATTTGGAGCTGGTCTTGCTGCCGAGGAAAACGGCGAGATAGGTGTCGGTGCCCATCGGTTCTCTCCTTTGCTGATGGATAGACGAAGCTGCGGCTATTTCTTGAGGTCGCCGAAACCGGCGGCGGCCTCCTGCACGTCAGGCGGAAAGTCGCTCATCTCCTGCACCTGACGTATCTCGATGATTTCGTTCGGTGCGGCCGGACACCGCTTGGCCCAGGCGATCGCCTCGGCACGCGAGGCAACCTCGATCATCCAGTAGCCGCCCAGGACCTCCTTGGCCTCGGCGAACGGACCATCCGTCACGATGGGCTTGCCGGCCGCAAACGAGACGCGCGCGCCCATCGAGGGCGGGTGCAGGCCGTCGAGCGTGATCAGTACGCCGGCGTCTTTCAGCGCCTCGTTGTAGCGCATCATCGCAGCGACCCGCTCGGGATCGAGTTGAACGTCGGGCGCCGCGGTCTCGTAGCCGAGCGGGATCATCAGCATCATGAATCGCATGAGCATTCCTTGCGTGCTTTTGTCGTTCGGGGTGCGCCGCGAGGCGCCACTCCGGATGGACGGGAGCGACGGCCCGGGCCGCCCGCCCTCACCTCCAAGACGAAGGAACCTTGACGGAACCGACAGGTGACGAAAATCATTCTGCAGATTATTGGCTGGCGCTAGCGCGCCTGCGGCAGGAAACGACCGTCCTGCCGGGCAGCGCCGAAATAAACCTCGATGCGGCGAACCTTGCCGCCGGCGAAGGTGAAGAACTCGGTGTTGCGAAAGCTCCTGCCATCTGTCGCCAAGCAGAGATAGGTGACGAAGGCCTGGTCGCCTTGGACGAAAATCCGCTCGATGTCGTGCCGCGCAATCCAGCCGGTGTCCCTCCAGCAACGCTCGAAATAGGCCGCCTTGTCGAGGTCGTCGTCGAACGGGCTGGTGAAGCGGAAATCGTCGGCCAACGCGTCGGCGACCCGTTGCGGGTCGTTGCCGAGATAGGCGGCGAAAAGGTCTCGAATCAGGCGCTCGGGGTCAGTCATCGAACGGTTCCGTGATCAGCATCGTCTTGAAGACGATTGAGGCGCAGCCGCGCCGACATCACGTCCGGCAGCAACCACGCGAAAAATAATGCACGCGGTCGCCCGTATAAATACGGCGCGTTCTATGAACTCCGCCGTGCATATGAGTCGAGAATACTTGCAACCTGAGCAACATGGCCGAGGCGTACGAAAGACAGAACGGGCGCCGCCTCGTGCAGGAGTTTACAGTTGCTAAAGAAGCCCATGCAACTTTTTAGCTTGAGCGAAACGGTATGACGATCCGGCTGATTCGCCCCTCAGCATTAGGCGGAGCTTACGTGTTCAACTTCCAAAGCAAGAAAGTCAGGCACGCGGTCGCGGAGGTCGAGGCGCTCGACCGGTCCCAGGCCGTGATCGAATTCGGCCTCGACGGCACCATCCTCGATGCCAACGAAAATCTCCTCAAGATGAGCGGCTATACGCTCTCGGAGATCAAGGGCAAGCATCACAGCATCTTCGTCAGCGCGACTGAACGCGAAAGCGCCCGTTATCGCGACTTCTGGGCCAGCCTGAACCGCGGCGAGTTCCAGACCACGCAATACAGGCGCTTCGGCAAAAACGGCAAGGAAGTCTGGGTCCATGCGTCGTACGCGCCGCTGCGCGACGAGAACGGCAAGGTGGTGAGCTTCATCAAGTTCGCAACCGACATCACGGCTTACAAGATGAGGACCATGGAGGACGCGGGCAAAATCGCCGCGATCGGCCGTGCCCAAGCCGTGATCGAATTCAACATGGACGGCACCATCGTCACCGCCAACGAGAATTTCCTCGGCGCGATGGGCTACTCGCTCGACGAGATCCAGGGCAAGCACCACAGCATGTTCGTGACGCCGGAAGATCGCGCGAGCTCGGCCTATGCCGACTTCTGGGCGCGGCTGAACCGCGGCCAGTTCGAGGCCGCCGAATACAAGCGGATCGGCAAGGGCGGACGCGAAATCTGGATTCTGGCGACCTACAACCCGATCCTCGACGAGATCGGCAGGCCGTTCAAGGTGGTGAAGTTCGCGACCGACGTCACCGCGCAGAAGATGAAGGCGGCCGACAATGACGGGCAGCTCGCCGCGATCCAGAAATCGCAGGCGGTGATCGAGTTCAACATGGACGGCACCATCCGCGCCGCCAACGAGAACTTTTTGAACGCGATGGGGTATTCGCTAGCCGAGATCAAGGGACAGCACCACTCCATGTTCGTCGAGCCGAACGAGAAGAATTCGGCGGCCTACCGCCAGTTCTGGGAGACGCTCAACCGCGGTGAATACCAGGCCGCCGAATACAAGCGGATCGCCAAGGGCGGCCGCGAAATCTGGATCCAGGCGTCCTATAACCCGATCCTCGACCTCAACGGCAAACCCTACAAGGTGGTGAAATATGCCACCGACATCACCGCGCAGGCGATCGGCCGCAAGAAGGCCGACAACGCGCGCGGTTTGATCGAGGCGGTCGCGGCCGGCAGCGAAGAGATGAGTGCATCGATTCGCGAGATCTCCGCGACCATGGCGAAGTCGCGCGAGACTTCGAAGGTCGCGACCACCCGCGTCGAGGCCGCCGACGGCCAGGCGCAGCGGCTGAACGCGGCGGCGCAGGCGATGAGCGGCATCGTCGAGATGATCTCGGGCATCACCGGCCAGATCAACCTGCTCGCGCTCAACGCCACGATCGAATCGGCACGCGCGGGCGAAGCCGGCCGCGGCTTCGCCGTGGTCGCCTCCGAGGTGAAGAGCCTCGCCAACCAGGCCAAGCAGGCGACCGACACAATCACATCCGAAATCGACGCGCTGAACACCATCTCCGGCGACGTCGCAAGCTCGCTCACCGCAATCAAGGTCGCGATCGCCGGCGTCAACGAGTTCATCGCCTCCACCGCCGCCGCGGTCGAGGAACAGAGCATCGTGACGGCCGACATGTCGGCCAACATGCAGCGCGCCACGGCGGAGCTGGCTTAGGCCGCCTTGCGCGGCTGCAAAAGCAGAGCCTCGAAGAGCCAAAGGCGCGATACTTTGTCGCGTCCTCCTCGCGGCTTTCGTGGTAGGGAGACCGCCTCAATTTCCCGAACCACGGATAAGCTATGACCGCCTCCCCGCAGAAAATCGCCCTCGTCACCGGAGCCGCGCGCGGCATCGGGCTTGCGACCGCGAAGAAGTTTTTGAACGAGGGCTGGCGGGTGGCGTTGCTCGACATCGAGGGCGAGCTGCTCGGCCGCGCGGTCGCCGAGATCGGCCGGGACGAGGCCACGCTGGCGTTGACTTGCGACGTCTCGGACGCCGCCGCGGTTGCCGCCGCGATGACGACGGTCGAACGGCGGTTTGGCCGGCTCGACGCGCTCGTCAACAATGCCGGCATTGCCGTGTTCGCGCCGCTGATGGAGACGTCGGAGACCGATTGGCGGCGCGTGCTCGAGGTCAACCTCACCGGCCCGTTCCTCTGCACCAAGGCGGCGGTGCCGCTGATGCGCGACGGCAATGGCGGCGCCATCGTCAACATCACCTCGATCTCGGCGGTGCGCGCCTCGACGCTACGCTCGGCCTACGGCACCAGCAAGGCGGGCCTCGCGCACCTTACCAAGCAGCTCGCGGTCGAGCTCGCGTCCCTCAGCATCCGCGTCAACGCGGTCGCGCCGGGGCCTGTTGACACCGCGATGGCGAAGCAGGTGCACACCAGGGAGATCCGCGCCGACTATCACGACGCCATCCCGCTCAACCGCTACGGCCTGGAAGAGGAACTCGCCGAAGCCATCTACTTCCTGTGCTCGGAACGATCGAGCTACATCACCGGACAAATTTTGGCCGTCGATGGCGGCTTCGATGCGGCGGGCATCGGCCTGCCGACGCTGCGCGGCGAGCGGAGGAACGGGTAGGCACGGCGCAGGTTGGATTTGCGAAGCGTCACCAATCTTTTCTCGTCGGCCTGTCCTACGGACTCGAATTCGCGGAGGCTTCATGCGGCGCGTCACCTTCCTCAGGGCCTTGATGCTCGCATCCGCGCTGTTCGCCGCCACGCCTGCCCTGGCCGAAATCCGCATCATCCAGTCGCCCGGTGGACAGGTCGGGCCGTTCCTCGATTTGTTCGAGAAGGTGCGCGAGAGCGGCGAGCGCGTGGTGATCGATGGTCCCTGCCTGTCCGCCTGCACGCTGGTGCTGAGCATCGTGCCGGGAGAGCGGATTTGCGTCACCAAGCGCGCCGTGCTCGGCTTTCATGCGGCGCGCTCGGTCGATCGGCGCGGACGCTTCTACGCCGAGCCGGAAGCATCCGATGCGGTGCTTGCGGCCTATCCCGGCCCGGTGCGCGACTGGATCAGCCGCCGCGGCGGCCTCTCGTCGCGGTTGCTTCTGCTGAAGGGACGCGACCTCGCCGCGATCTATCCGCGCTGCCGGTGATGATCAGGCGAACGCAAGCGCCCGCTAAATCGCGCCGGTCACATGCTTCTTGAGGTCTAATAGAAACTCTGGATCAACTCGGTCAATTCCATGCTCGCGCAGATGAGCATACCCCAAAGTGCAAAGTTGATCTGCAGCGCCGCCGCCATCGGTCGCTCCCCTTCCAAGTCCGCCCGCCCCAGTTTTTAGAATTTATGACGAAATAAATAACGATTCTGCCCCGGAGTTCACAGCCTAATATTGCGCCAGTTGTTGTGCGCTGCGGTCCGCATCATTTCACGAAGCGGCCTCACTGCTCTCGCAATGTGGTGCGACAGCAAAATCCATATTCCGCCGTGTCGGCCAGGCGTTTTCCTTAGGTTCCATTTGAGCGGTGCGTCGCAAGCTTCGGCATGCGGACTTCGCGCGTCGCATACACACCCAGGGTCCGGCATGATGCGACACGGCTTCGTCTTGCTCACTTTTTGCGCAACGCTCATGGGATGCGTGGTTGCGCCTGCGCAGGAACGCCGTCCGATCGCATGGGACGGCATCGGTCAGGATCCGAACCGTCCCTCCGTCATCAAGCGTCGTGTGGCGACCCAAACTCCCGCGGCGAGTGATCCGAATCGGGAGCGGGAGAGAGTCCTCGGCACCTTGCGCCCGTACTCCGCTGCGTGGTGGGCAATCCATGACGAAATCGAAGCGGAGAATGACAGGCAGCTCGGGACGAAGCTCGTGATCTGTCCGCGCTGCGTTCCCTCCTCCCAACCACCGAGCAATGACGCGACCGGATCGATCCGCTGAGAGGGCGCGCGGTCGATCGGCACATGGCGCAACGTCTCATGCGCGCCCCTCTCCGCATCGTCGGGGAGGGGGGATCGCCGCCTGGCGCGTCAGGTGATCGCGCCTGTCACATTCCCTCGGCCGGGCAGTTCACCATCCAGGGAATGCCGAACTTGTCGACGCACATGCCAAAACCCTTGGCCCAGAACGTCTTGCTGAAGGGCATGGTAACGCTGCCGCCGTCGGCGAGCGCGTTGAACTTGCGTTCGCCCTCTGCCGGGTCCGCGACCGTGAGCGAGATCGAGAAGCCCTGCGGCTTGTGAAAATGCTCGCCTGGTGCGTCGGAGGCCATCAGCACGCTGCCGTCGGGCAGCGACATCCGCGCATGCATGATGATCTTCTCGCGGCCAGGCGTGGCGGGCACTTCCGGCGGCGCATCCGAGGCGCGCATCATCGCATCGATCTTGCCGCCCAAGACCCTGGCGTAATAATCGAACGCCGCTTCGCAGGTGTCCTGATAGAACAGATAGGCATTGAGCATCGTTTCTCTCCGTTTTGCTTTCGTTCGGGGTGATGGCGCTACTTCTCGGTGAGCTTCTTCAGGCTGGCCAGGCCCGCCTCGAAATCCTTGCCGATCATGCTGTCCATGTTGATGAACACCTGCATGATCTTGGACAGGAACGGGGCCGGACCGGACATCGCCCACGTGACAAGTGTGGCATCGCCTTGCGGCACAAAGGTGAACTCGGCGGTGTTGTGGCCTTCGAAAGGCCGCTCGAAATCGAGCTTGATGCGGAGTTTCGACGGCGCACTCGCCTCGAGGACCTCCATATGGCCGGCGCCGACATTGTTGTTGCCGTCCCAGGCATAGGTCGCACCCTTGCCCGGCGCAGTTCCGCCGAAGGAGCGCTTCATCGCGGGATCGCGGCTCTCGTAGGGGGACCAGGCTGTCCAGCGATGGAAATCCGCGACCAGCGGATAGATCGCATCGGCGGGCGCCTTCACGGCGAGGCTGCGCTCGACGCGGAATGTGTCGGGCTTCGTCAATGCGAAGACGAGGACACCCGCGAGTCCGACAGCGAGCACGACGGCGATGACGGCAATGGCTCTCAGCATGAATGGCTCCCTGGATACGCTCCTAGGACGAAGGGAGGGGACCGGGCCCGACAAGGCGAAGCGGAAATTTTGCTGGCCCTGAAGCAGGCGCTCCCTACGTCACCTTGGCGCCTTCGACCTTGGCGTCTTGCCTGGCGCCGCCATTTGCGCCCTTGGCCTGACTGTCCCGGATCAGGCGATCGAGATGCATGCGGATGTGAGCAGCTTCTGCGGACGTGTTGGCGAGGGCGATGGCGCGGTCGAAGGCGATGCGGGCTTCGTCGTTGCGGCCGAGCTGCATCAGGAAGGCGCCGCGCACGCCATAGAAATGGAAGTAGTTGGCAAGCTTTGGCGCCAGCGGCTCGATCAGGTCGAGCGCGGCTTGCGGTCCGCGCACCTTGGAAACCGCGACCGCGCGGTTGAGCGTCACCACCGGCGAGGGCTGAACCACCTCCAGCGCACCATAGAGCAGGTCGATCTGCGCCCAGTCGGTCTCCGCGGGCGTGGACGCGCGGGCATGCAGCGCGGCAATCGCGGCCTGGATCTGGTAGGGCCCGCTGCGGCGATGGCGTATCGCCTTGTCGATCAGCGCGAGGCCTTCCGCGATCATGGTGCCGTTCCACAACGAACGATCCTGGTCGTCCAGCAGGATCAGCGAGCCATCCGCGGCAAAGCGCGAGGCACTGCGCGCATGCTGCAACAAGATCAGCGCCGTGAGCCCCATGATCTCCGGCTCGCTCTGGAACAGCCGCAGCAGCAACCGCGCCAGCCGGATCGCTTCCTCGCACAGTGGCTTTCTGATTTCGGCGGTGTCGCCGCTCGCCGAATAGCCCTCGTTGAAGATCAGATAGATCATCGCGGCAACACCGGCGAGCCGCTCCGAGCGTTCGACCGCGCCCGGCGTTTCAAACGGCGTCCCGGCCTCCGCGACCTTGGCCTTGGCACGCGTGATGCGCTGCTCCATCGCCGCTTCCGACACCAGGAAGGCGCGCGCGATCTGCTTCACCGTCAGGCCGCAGACGATACGGAGCGCCAGCGCGATCTGCTGCGTCGCCGGCAGCCCTGGATGGCAGCAGATGAACATCAGCCGCAAAATGTCGTCGCGGTAGTGCGAGCCGTCGAGCCGCTCGGCGAGCGCGCCCTCGGCGTCGTCGAGATCGGAGATCGCCTGGTCGTCCTCCGGCAGCGGCTGCTGCTTGCGGGTGCGGCGCACCTCGTCGATCGCAACGTTGCGGCCGACCATGATCAGCCAGGCCGCGGGATCGCGCGGCGGTCCGTTCTGCGGCCAGGTCTTCAGCGCGCGCAGGCAGGCGTTCTGGAATGCCTCCTCGGCGGTGTCGAGATCGCGGAAATAGCGCAGCAGCGCGCCGACCGCCTGGGGGCGCGCCGAGGTCAGCGCGGTCTCGATCCAGGCGGTATCGGCCTCGCTCACGTCAGATTTCCTCCGGGCCTGAACACGCCGACGGGGCGCACCTCATAGGCGCCGCCGGGATTGGCCGATCCGAGGTCACGCGCAACGTCGAGCGCCTCGTCGAGGTTCTTGCAATCGACGATGTAGAAGCCGAGCAACTGCTCCTTGGTCTCCGCGTAGGGGCCGTCCAGCACCAGCGGCGGGTCCTCCTTGCGCAGCGTCGCTGCCGCAGTGGTCGGCAGCAGCCGCGCCACCGGGCCGAGCCTGCCCTGCTTCGCGAGACCTTCCTGCACCACGGCGAGCTTCTTCATCACGGCCTCGTCCTGGTCCTTGCTCCAGGAGCCGACGAAGTCCTCGTCGTGATAGCAAAGGATCGCATAAAGCATGGGCAGTACCTTCTCTGAGCGCTTGTTTTGAAGACGATCCAGTATGCCTTGCCCCGACATGGCTGCGGAAAAAAACTGCAAGAAAAATCCGGCAGATCGTGCCAAGGAGGGCCTTCAAAAGCGGAACCTAAAGAGGCACTTCGAATGACCGTGGGCACACTGGCCGTCCTGATCAACAGCACGCAGCAAAACTGGCTGCCGGACCGCTGGAAGGCCCGGTTCGACGCGGTCTGCGGCGGCCGCCGCGTCGTGCTGCTGCCCGATGCCGGGCTCGATCCGGCCGAGGTGCACTATGCCGCGGTGTGGAAGCCGGTGCCGGGCGACCTCGGTTCATTCCCCAATCTGCGGGCGATCTTCAATCTCGGCGCCGGCGTCGATGCGCTGATGGCGGACAAGAGCCTGCCCGACGTGCCGCTGGTGCGCGTCGCCGTGCCCGACCTCACCAACCGCATGACCGAATATGTCGTGCTGCATGTGCTGATGCACCACCGCCAGGAGCTTTATCTGCGCCAGTCGCAGCGCGAGAAGCGCTGGGAGCCGACATATCAATGGCCGGCGAGCGCCGTCACGGTCGGTGTCATGGGACTGGGCACGCTCGGCGCTGATGCGGCCGATGTGCTGCGGCGGCTTGGTTTCCGTGTCGCCGGCTGGAGCCGCAGCCCGCGTACCATCGCAGGTGTCGAATGTTTCCATGGCGCCGGGCAGATCGACGCATTCCTGCGCACGACCGATATCCTCGTCAGCCTGTTGCCGCTGACGCCTGATACACACGGCATTCTCAACCGCGACGTCTTCACCAAGCTCAACCGCAAGAGCCCGCTCGGTGCGCCCGTGCTGATCAACGCCGGCCGCGGCGGCCTTCAGAACGAAGTTGACATCCTGGCCTGCCTCGACGACGGCACGCTGGGGGCCGCCTCGCTCGACGTCTTCGTGCAGGAGCCGCAGCCGAAGGACAGCCGGTTCTGGACCCATCCCAAGGTGTTGCTGACGCCCCACAACGCTGCCGACACCGACGCCGATGCGATCTCGGCCTATGTCGCCGAGCAGATCGCGCGGTTCGAGGCGGGTGGTGTGCTGGAGAACGTGGTGGACCGGACGCGGGGGTATTGAGACCTCACGAGCCACCCGGGCCCGTAAAATCACTGATCGCGGGCCGGTATCCCGTTCACCCTCTCTTAGCGAGAAGTTGATAGGCGTTGTTAATCAACGCTCAACGAACGAGTCGGACATGCGGGCGAACCTCGGCCTCAGGATGCGGATCACGGTTGCGCTGGCGGTGACCGCGGCGGCGACCGCCCTGTTCGCCGTGCTCGGGGCGATGTGGATCATTTCCGGCATCATCGACCGGGCCGACCAGCGCGAGCTTCGCAGTCACTACGATGCGCTCCAGTCGCGCATCGCCGAGGAATCCCAGCGCGCCGCCGCCATGAGCGCCGTCGTGGCCGCGATTCCGGCGACGCAGGACGCGATGGCCAAGCAGGATCGCAATACCCTGGTCAGCCTGTTCGGGCCGGTGTTTGCCGCGACCAAATCGGAGTACGGCGTCGAACAGTTCCAGTTCCACGTGGCGCCCGCGACCTCGTTTTTGCGCGTGCACCAGCCTGCCAAATTTGGCGACGACCTCTCGGGCTTCCGCAAAACCGTGATCATGGCCAACCAGGAGCACAAGGTCGTGGTTGGCCTCGAGGGCGGCCTGGCCGGGCTCGGCATCCGCGGCGTGGTGCCTATCGCGCAAGGCGGCAAGCATCTCGGCTCAGTGGAGTTTGGCCTGACCTTCGGCCAGTCCTTCCTGGACGACTTCAAGACCAACCGCCATGTCGACATCGCCTTCCATCTCGCGGACGGCGGCGGCTTCAAGCTGTTCGGCGGCACGCTGAAGGGCAAGAGCTTCTTCGATGCGGCCGATTACGGCCGCGCCGCCGGCGGCGACTTCACGGTCCGACAGGCCAAGCTCGACACCACGCCGGTGGCCGCGCTGCTCGGACCGATCAGGGATTTTTCCGGCAAGCCGCTCGGCGCGGTCGAGCTGGTGATGGACAATGCCGACTATGTGGCCTCCGCCGACCGTGCCTGGCTGCTGGCATTCGGCATCGCCGCGCTCGGGCTCGTGCTCGCCGCCATCGTCGGCTATCTCATCGCCCGCAGCATCTCGCGTCCGATCATCTCCATCACGAGCGTGATGCGCGAGCTGGCCGACGGACACCTCGATGTCGCGGTTCCCGTCAGCAAGGCGAATGACGAGGTCGGCGCGATGGTCAAGGCGGTCGCGGTGTTCCGCGACAACGCCGTCAACTTCAACCGGCTCCAGACCGAACAGGCCGACACTAAGGCGCAATCCGAAGCGGAGAAACGGCGCGCGTTCGCCGCGCTCGCCGACAATTTCGAAGCCAGCATCCGCGACGTCGTCACCACGGTCTCCTCGGCCGCGGTCGAGATGGAGAACACGGCGCGCTCGATGTCTGATATCGTCGAGCGATCACGGCAGCAGACCGGCACGGTGTCGTCGGCCTCGGCGCTCGCCTCGGAGAATGTGCAGACGGTTGCTGCCGCCGCGGAAGAGCTGTCGTCGTCGATGACAGAGATCAGCCGGCGCCTTGCGCACGCGACTGCGGTGGTCGGCAAAGCTGCCAGCGACGGGCGACGGTCGAATGAGCGCGTGCAGAGTCTGGCCGACGCCGCGCAAAAGATCGGCGACGTCGTCTCCTTCATCAGCGGCATTGCCGAGCAAACCAATCTGCTGGCACTCAACGCGACGATCGAGGCGGCGCGCGCGGGCGAAGCCGGCCGCGGCTTTGCGGTGGTCGCCTCCGAGGTGAAGGCGCTGGCAACCCAGACCGCCAAGGCGACCGAGGAGATCGGCGCGCAGGTGACGGCGGTCCAAGGCGAGACCACCGGCGCAGTGGACGGCATCCAGTCGATCTGCGCCACGATCCAGGAGGTCGATGAGATCTCCGCCGCGATTGCCGCCGCCGTCGGCCAGCAGGGCACCGCGACGCAGGAGATCGCGCAGAACGTCCAGCAGGCGGCCGCCCGCACCGGCGAGGTCTCGCAAAACATCGCAGGCGTCACCGCCGGCATCGCCGCGACGGGAACAGCGGCGGAGGAGGTGCTGGGCTCGGCGATCGAGCTATCAAAGCAATCGCAGCGGCTGCGCGACGAGGTGGATCGCTTCCTTGCGCATATTCGCGCGGCGTAGGCGGGCTATAAACTCAGTGTCGTCCTGGCGAAAGCCAGGACCCATTATCCCAGGAAGGAGCTGCGGCGCGACGGCGGCAACTCCGAATCTTCGCCAAACCAAGTTCGGTGGCTATGGGTCCTGGCTTTCGCCAGGACGACGTTGGCTCGCGCCACGCAACCGCCTAGCTCTTTCCTCCCACCATCACGTCGATCGCCCCCTTCACGATCGCCTCGAGCTCCTTCCGCGACACACGCGCGCGGGAGCGGATGGCAATTGAGTGCACGGTTGCGGATGCGAGCTGCGCCAGCACGGCGGGATCGGCGCTGTCGGGCAACTCGCCTTTCTCCTTGGCGCGGCGGAAGCAACTCGCAAATGCCTTGTCGAGCTCGTTGAGGCCATCGAGCACCATCGCCCGGATGTCGGGATCGCCGACCGCCTCGGAGGCCGCCGTGACCACGGTGAAGCAGCCGCGCGGGCCGGTCTCGCCCGAGAGATAGATGTTCAGCGCGGAGGCGAAGATACGCTCCAGCCGCTGGCGCACGGGCATCTCCTGGCGAAAGATCTCCACCATCGATGCGCGCGCGTCCTCGCGGTAGCGCTGATAACTCTTGATGTAGAGCTCGCGCTTGTCGCCGAAGGCACCGTAGAGGCTCGGGCGATTCATGCCGGTGGCTTCGCTGAGATCGTCGAGCGAGGTCGCCGCGAAGCCCTGCGTGCGGAACAGGTCGAGCGCCTTGCCAAGCGCGACCTCGGGTTCATAGGCGCGCGGACGGCCCCGGCGCTTGGGTTCACTGGCAGCAGTTGGTGGCTTCGATTTTTGTACCATCTCGCAATTTAATCCTTGACCCTTCCCATAATATGCAAGACAGTACAAAAATCAATCTGGCCAGGTTGAGCGACACTCCAAAAGTCACATCGAGGAATTGCCCAAGGAGGCTCAAGATGGATCTTTATTTCTCGCCGCTCGCCTGTTCAATGGCGAGCCGCGTGGCGCTGTACGAAGCCGGCGCCGAAGCCAATTATCTCGAAGTCGATCCGCCGACCAAGACCGTGCTGAGCGACGGCACTGACTTCCGAACCGTGAACCCGATCGGCCTGGTGCCGACACTGCGGACCGATGAGGGCGTGGTGCTGACCGAGAACGCCGCGATCCTGCAATATATCGCCGACCGCTTCCCGCAATCGGGCCTCGGCGCCGCAGCGGGGATCGATCGCACGCGGCTGCATCAATGGCTCTGCTTCATCGGCACCGAGCTACACAAGGGCCTGTTCATCCCGGTGCTCGACCGCAAGGCGCCGCAGGAGACGAAAGCCTATGCGCTGGAGAAGAACCTGTCGCGGCTGGACTATCTCGACAATTACCTGAAGGGGCGCGACTTCCTGCTCGACCATTTCAGCGTCGCCGACGCCTATCTCGTCACGGTCATCAACTGGACCATGGCGACCCCGCCCATCGAGCTCGCCAAATGGCCGAACGTGAAGGCCTATTACGAACGCCTGCGCCAACGGCCGTCGATCGCCAAGGCGATCGCGGAAGAGTTCGAGCTGTACAAGGCCGAGCAGGCGCGGAAGAAGGCCGCGGCGTAGCGGCATTCGAAACGATCGTCGTTCCGGCCAATACGGCCGGGACGACAGGTTAAACAGCGCGACTGACCGCGCCCGGAACCCGTGGCTATTTCGGTGTCTGCAGTACGACCCCGTAGCGGCCGTATATCCGATCGATCGTGCCGTCGTTTCGCAGCCGTTCAACCGCTCCATCGATGGTGTCGCGCAATGCATCATCCGGACGGACCATGCCGACCGCGACGTTCCAGTTGAGATCGGTTACGGACTCGTCGCGATCCAGGATACGAAATGCCTTGTCCGGATGCGTCAGATTGAAAAAACTCGCCGCAGTGGGTGTGACCGCAGCGGCATCGATCTCATGGTTTGACAAGGCATCGAGGCTGTCGCTCTCGAAGCCGAAAGTCGAGGTCGGGACGTGCCGTTGACTGATGATCATGGCAGCGACGGATCTGACCTGCACGCCAACCTTGGTATGCTCGTTGAGGCTCTGGAACGAGGCGAGTGCGCTGGATGGGGGGACGGCGAGCGCGACCCCCGTGCGATAATACGGTTTCGAGATTCTCAAGCGGGTTTCACCCTGCGCTTCGCGGTCGGCGATGACGTCCAGAACAATGTCGCATCCGGCGCTCCGCATCTGGTACTGGGTGATGATCCAGTCGAGACGCAGCGACACCCCGAGCTCGCGTGCCAGCGCGTCGCCCAATTCGATCTGAAAGCCGGGAGGATCGGCGGCCTTGCTTGCGAACGGAAGCGAGTTCGGATGGGCGCATAATCCGAGCACACCGGATGCGCGGATTGCGTCCAGGGTCCGCCCCTGCGCAGGATTCAGCAATCCGATCACGGCGCCGACCACCAGCGGGAGAACTGCCTTCATTCCGGGTCCTCGTGTCGACATCGGCCTGGTCGATTCAGCCCTCGCGCGGCTTCAGGGCGCGGATATATTTGACGATCTGGTCGATCTGCGCGTCGGTGAAGGCCCCGCCGAATGCCGGCATCGCACCAGACTTGCCGTTCTTGATGCGGCTGTGCAGATACTCGTCGTCGCGCGGCGAATTCATCAGTTGCGGTCCTTTGCCGGCGGCCCGGCCGCCAGCGGAGTGACAAAAGCCGCAAGTCCCTGCGAATAACTGCTCGACGTCGAACGTCCCGTTGTCGGGTACGGGAGTGGCAGACTGCGCCTGAACCGGTGCGGCATACAGCGACGAGGCGCCCAGCGCCGCCGACAAGAGCGCGGCGATCTTCTTCAAATGCAAGTTCAAGGTATCCAGCTCCATATCCTGAAGCACGATGTCCTGAAGCACGCCCGGAACTTCCAATGCACGGGAAGCAAGCTTGCGCCTGCTTCCCGGCAATCTGCGATGATCTATTTCAAGCTGAAGACGACGAGTGCCCCGTCATCACGCGGCATGCTCTTGTAGACGCCGCCGAAGTTTGGCGCGTATTCGTCCGCCAGCATGCCGCCAAAGCCGGCGGCCACGGCAATGTACTGCTTGCCATTGACGGAATAGCTGACGATGCCGCCCTGGTGGCCGGTGCCGTTGTTGTGACTCCATAGCTCCGCCCCGGTTTCGGCATCGTAGGCATGAAGGATGCCGCGGGAGTCCGGCACGAATACGAGATTGCCCGCAGTCGACAGCACGCTTCCGAGCGGCGGCTCGGGATAGCGAACCTCCCACTTCTTGGCGCCGGTGATGGGGTCGCGCGCATCGAGATGTCCATAAATCTCTCCGCCCGGAGGGGGTACCATCTTGAAATCGGCGCCGATGTTGAGCTGGACCTGAGGCGCTGTGACCGGCGTCGTCTTCTGGACGTCGAGCGTCATGCACCATTCCTGGCCGATCTTGTAGTACAGGCCGGTCTTCGGGTTGTAGGAGCCGGCGTTCCAGCTGACGCCGCCGCCGATGAAGGGGCACAGCGGCGGTTCGGTGACCTTCCCGGCGCTGAAGTCGCGACGGCCGATCAAGGCACCGGTCTTGGGATCGATATCCTTGACGAAATTGATGTTCTCAACGAGCCGCCAGACATTCTTCACGGCGAGATTGCGGTCATAGACGAAGACGAAACCGCCCTTGTTCGGGTGAACCACGAACTTCTGACCGTCACGTTCGAGCATCACAAACTCGCCGACCGCGCTGTCGAAGTCCCAGGCATCGTGCGGCAATTCCTGATGATGGAATTTCAGCCTGCCGGTATCGACGTCGAGACCGATCACCGAACTCGTGTAGAGATTGTCGCCGGGACGCGCGCCTTGCGTCTTGTAGTCGGCGCCCGACCAATCGTAGAGCGGCGCCGGGTTTGCGGTGCCCCACAGGATCGTGTTGGTCTCGGAATCGTAAGTGCCCGGCATCCAGCCACCGCCACCGCCCGTGCGCCAGGAATCGTTTCCCCACGTCTTCATGGCCTCGTCGGTGCCGGCGACGGTCAAGAACTCCCACTTCTTCTTCCCGGTGGTGGCATCCAGGCCGAAGATCGGGCCGCGGCCCGGCCATTCACCGCCTTGCGCTCCGATGATCACCGTGCCCTTCGCGTAAAGCGGTGCACCGGTGAAACCGACCGTGAGCTTCTGCGAGTCGATCAGCCTGGTTTCCCAGAGGACCTTCCCCGACTTCATGTCCAGGCCAAGAACCCTGCCATCCATGGTGCCGACGAAAACCTTGCCTTCGCCGAGCGCTACGCCGCGATTGTAGGGGGAATGGGTCTGACGGGAGATCAGGGCCTCGTCCAGCTCTGGAAAATGGGACCAGATCACCTCGCCTGTCGCGCCGTTGAGCGCAAAAACCCGGCTGTAAGAACCCGAGTAATAGAGCACGCCATCCGCCGCGAGCGGCATCGATTGCAGGCCGCGGGTCGAGCGCCCTGGAATGTGGGTCCAGGCAACGTTCAGATTGCCGATATTGTTTGCATTGATCTGCGCCAGCGGGCTGTAGTGATAGGATTTGTATGAACCGTGGTAGGTCAGCCAATCGTTCTGACCGCCGTTTTCGATCCGCGCAGTATCCACGGACTGGGCCAAGGCCGACGACACTACCAGCGTCGCGCCGGCAATAAGAGGTAGGCCAGACTTACACCAACGCTTCTTCATCCGTTCCTCCCGCTTTATGTTGTTTAACTTGCGTCTCACAGACGCCGCCGCGAGGGATGTTGCAGTCCGCTATCTGTCGGTTCTTCTCCATTGCAGACGAGCCGCCAACGGCTCTCGATCGCTCTCGGCGGACATCGCCAAAAGGTGCTACGTTCTCTGGATTGGTTGCAGTTGTGCTTATCCTCGCTCCGGCAGCGTACGCCGGATGACGAGGAGCGCAAAGACGGAACACGCGCACGGCGCGAATTTCACGCGCGGCGCGGATCACAAACGTCAGTTGCGCTGTCCGGTTCGTTTGGCCTCGCAGTCTCAGACTGCTGCGGGCGGACGCGATAGCGCCAAGGCCCGAGGAAGGATTTACCCGTACAGCACGCGCGGGAGGATCGTGACGATGCCGGGCCAGAGCGTCAGCAGCAGCACGAAGCCGACCATGATGAGCAGATAGGGCATCGTGACGCGCGCGATGTAGCCGAGGCCGTCGTCAGTCAGGCCCTGGATCACGAACAGATTGAAGCCGACCGGCGGCGTGATCTGGGCCATCTCGACCGCGAGCACGAGGAAGATGCCGAACCAGATCTCGTCGAAGCCTGCGCCCTTCACGATCGGCAGCACGATCGGCAGCGTCATCACGATCATCGAGAAGCCATCGAGGAAGCAACCGAGGATCAGATAGAAGATAATCAGCACCACGATCAGCATGAAGGGCGATAGACCCAAGCCCTTCACGAAGGCGGCGACGGCCTGCGGGATGCCCAGGAAGGCCGCGGCGTTGCCCAGGATCGAGGCGCCGAGCACGATCAGCGCGATCATCGAGCAGGTCACGACCGAGCCGATCAGCACGTCGCGGATCACCTGCTGCGACATCGAGCCCTGCGCCCAGGCGACCAGCGCCGCGCCGAGCACGCCGACCGCGGCGGCCTCCGACGGCGTCGCCAGCCCGCCATACATGGAGCCGAGCACGCAGGCGATCAGGAACAGCGCCGGCGCGAGGTCCTTCAGCGCCGCAAAACGTTCGCGCCACGGCACCTGCGAGAGTTTGGCTTCCGTCTCCGGCACCATGCTCGGGTTGAGGGTCGTGTGCAGCATCACCCACCCCATGAAGGTGGCGGCCAGCAGTAGTCCGGGCAGCACCCCGGCCGTGAACAGTTTCAGGATCGAGACATCGCCGAGCACACCGTAGATGATCATGATGTTGGACGGCGGAATCAGGAAGCCGAGCGTGCCGGCGCCGGCGAGCGAGCCGATCGCGATGTCCCGGGAATAGCCCCGGCGTGTGAGCTCGTTCAGCGACATGCGGCCGATCACCTGCGTCGTCGCGGCCGACGAGCCGGAGATCGCCGCGAAGATGGTGCAGCCGATCACGTTCACATGCAGAAGGCGACCCGGCAGAAGCCCCGCCCAGGGCGCCAGCCCCTGGAAGAGCGAACGTGACAGACGGGTGCGAAACAGTAGCTCGCCCATCAGGATGAACAGCGGCAGCGCCAGCAGTTCCTGCGTGGTCAGGATGTTCCAGGCATATTGCGGCAGCAGCTTGTCGAGCGGGATCGAGCGGAACATCGCCAGCAGCAGCGTCGCGGTGAGCGCAAGCGTCAGGCCGATCCATACGCCGCATGCCAGAAGCGCAAACAGGATCGCGAAGAGAGCGACGACTTCGATGGTCATGCGGTCGTGAATCCGATTGCGAGCAAGGCGATCATTCGACGGGCGAAGCCTTCATGCGGTGATCCTCCAGCGGCAGGCCGAGCACGGCCTGGATCGCGCGCGCCAGGAACTGGAGCGTCAGCAGCAGCATGCCGAAGGTGACGACGGCCTGCGGAAACCACAGCGGGGTGTCGCTCGAGGTCGAAACCTGGCCGCGCACATAGGCGCCGAAGGCGAACTTCGCCATCGACGAGGTCAGGAAGGCCATGAAGGCGAAGCCCGCGGCGGCCGACAGGATTTCGATCGCGCGCTGAAAGAGCGCCGGAACGTTCTTCAGCAGCAGCACGACACGGATATGGCCGCCGACGCGCAGGGTCATGGCGGCGCCGAAGGTGAAGGACGCGGCCATCAGATAGGAGGAATACTCCCACGCGATCGAGATCGTCGGCGGAAAGAACGGCAGGAAGTTCGAGAGGAAGCGCGTTGCGACCTCGCACAGCATCAGCAGCGTCAGCATCAAGAGGCAGCCGCCGCCGATCCAGCCGTCCAGCCGGCCAAGACGATCGATGCCGTCGAGCAGGATGCGCAGTGGCGCCGGCGCCGCTGCGTTGAGACTCTGCGGAGCTGCGGGCGAAACGCTGACCACCGTCCGTCCTCAGCGCTTCATTTCGGCGAGATAGGCCCGCACCGGCTTGTCGGCCGCCGGCACGCGCTTGACGAAAGCGTCGAGCTGCGGCGCGGTCTTGGCGCGAATGTCCGTCATCATGGCCTCCGAGACCGGCACCACCTCCATGCCGCCTTCCTTGAGCCGGTTGAGACTGTCGACGTCCGCCTTGAGCGAGTTCGCCCAGAAGCCCGGCTCCATCTTCGCGGCGATGCCTGCGACGAGCTGTTGCTGATCGGCGCTCAGTGCCTTCCAGGAGTCGAGGTTGACGGTGAGCATCTGCGACGACCAGACGTGGTTGGTCGCGTAGATGTATTTCAGGAATTCCCAGAATTTTCCGTCGACGCCCGACACCGCCGAGGTGGAGACGCCGGAGACCGCGCCCGAGGCCAGCGCCGGGATCGTCTCACCCCACGGAATCATCACCGGCGCCATGCCGACCACGGCCAGCATCTCGACGGCGTTCTTGTCGGGCACGCGGATCTTGATGTTCTTCAAGCCTTCGACATCGGCGACCTTGACCTTAAGGTGCAGATATTGGGTCGGCCAGGGCACGATGTAGAGGATCTTCTGGTTGTTGCGCGCGGCGACCTTCTCGTATTCGGGCCGCACATATTTGTGCAGCACCTTCAATTCGTCCATCGAGCCGCAGAGAAAGGGAATGCTTTCGACGCCCATGAAGGGCTCGTCGCCGACCTGCTGGATGTTGAGAACGTCGGCGAGCGGCACCAGGCCGTCGCGCACGGCGCGCAGATGTTCGGGGCCCTTGAAGCCGAGCTGGCCACCGGCCTTCACGGTGATCGCGACCGAGCCGCCGCTCTGCTTCTTCACCTCGTCGGCGAAGGCAAACGCGTTCTGGGTGTGGAAATTGCCGTCAGGCCATACCGTCGACATGTCCCAGCTCACCGTCGCCGCTTGCACACGGGTCGAGATGTGGCCGGCCGCGATCAGCGTCGCTGCGCCCGCGGTAAAAGTCCGTCGCGTGATCATTGAGCCCCTCCGTTTGCTACGCGCACGACGCCTGAGGCGTCATCGCGTATGCCCATAAACTGTAACCGCGTTGTCGGCAGACACGAGGCCGCTTTCGATGTCGTCGTTGACGGCTGTCGGCGCGCGCTCCCGGGGATCGCCTATGCCGGCGCCGCCTGGTGTCAGCACCACCAGCCGGTCGTCCGGCGGCACCTGCTGAAAGCCTTTCCCACGCAGCTTCTTGCCGGACTTCAGGCCGACATAGCCGGCCTCGCCGTTCTTGCCGCCATCGCGGCCGCGTGGCGGATGATCGATGCGGTCGAACGCGGCCAGGATGTCGAACGGCGCATCGACCCCGCTGCCAACCTCGATGATCTGGCCGAGGCCGCCGCGGGTGCGCCCTGCCCCGCCGGAATCCGGACGCAGCTCCTTGCGCCAGAAGATCAGCGGCGTCTGCGTCTCGGCGATCTCGACCGGCGTGCCGCGCACGCCGCTGGGATAGGCGGTCGCCGACAGCCCGTCCTTCGCGAAGCGCGCGCCGGTGCCGCCATTAGAAGTTACCGCCATCGAGAATCCGTAATTGCCGCCGGCGCCCGAGTGGGTCTGGCCGCGCACGTTGAGATTCCACAGGCACGATGTGCCTTCCGCGGGCACGCGCTCGGGAATGATCTGGCGCAGGCAGCCGAACACGACGTCGGGCAGCATCTGGCCGATGATGTGACGCGAGGCGACCGGCGCCGGCTTCGGCGCATTGAGGATCGCGCCTGGGGGAGCCGACACCGTCAGCGGCGAGAGCGAGCCGGCATTGTTCGGGATCTGCGAGGCGACGACGCAGCCGAGACCGAACACGGTGTAGGCGATGGTGTAGGACAGCGGCACGTTGATGCCGAATCGCGACGCGGCCGAGGTGCCGTCGAAATCGACGTGGATGCCTTCGTCCGAGATCGTCAGGGTCGCCTCGAGCGTCACCGGCGCGTCATAGCCGTCGACCACCATGGTGTTGCGCCAGGTGCCCTTCGGCAGCTTGGCGATCTCGGCCAGAACGGCCTCGCGCGAGCGGTCGCAAATGTAGTCGCCGAGCGCATCGAGCGAGTCGATGCCGAACTCGGTCATCATCTCGACCAGGCGCTCGCAGCCGACGTCGTTGCAGCCGGCGAGCGAGTAGGTGTCGCCCTCGGTGTCGATCGGCAGCCGCGTGTTGGTGCGGATCATCGCCATCAGCGTCTCGTTGACGACGCCCTGGTCGATCAGCTTCAGCATGGGGATGTAGAGCCCCTCCATGAACACGTCGGTGGCGTCGGGCCCGAAGCCGATGCCGCCGATGTCCATGAGATGGCTGGTGCAGGAAAACAGCGCGACCGGCCTGCCGCCCTTGAAACAGGGCGTAGTGACGACGAAATCGTTGAGATGGCCGGTGCCCATCCAGGGATCGTTGGTGATGTAGGCGTCGCCCTCCTTCATCGTCTCGATCGGAAAGTGAGCGATGAAGTGCTTGACAGATTCCGCCATCGAATTGACGTGGCCGGGCGTGCCGGTCACCGCCTGCGCCAGCATCCGTCCCTTGAGGTCGAACACGCCGGCCGAGAGGTCGCCGCATTCGCGCACGATCGGGCTGAAAGCGGTGCGGAGCAGCACCTGCGCCTGCTCCTCGACCACGGCGATCAGCCGGTGCCACATGATCTGAAGGTCGATCAGGCTCGCGCCGCTTGCCTTGCTCATGATCAAGCCGCCTTCCGTTCCATGACGATGCTGCCGGCACCGTCGATATGCGCGTCAAAACTGTTGGAGACGAACGTCGAGGTCTCGTCCTCCGCGATCACGGCGGGACCTGCAATCGTCGCGCCCGGCGCCATGTCCTCGCGGCGGTAGAGAGGGATTTCGATCACCTCCCCCGCCCGGCCGTCGAAGAACTTGCGGCTGCCGGTCGCCTTCCCGGCTGGCTTGCGCGTAACGGCCGCGACCGTAGCCGGATTGCGCGCCTCGGTCGTCGCCAGCACCGACCAGCTCAACACCTCGATCGCCGCACCCGGGATCGACCGCTCGAACATCGCCGCATAATCCGCCTCGAACTTCTGGCGCAGGCCGGCCAGATCGGCCGTCGCCAGCCGGCGGTTCGGCAACTCGATCGAGATCTCATGGCCCTGGCCGACATAGCGCATGAAGGCGGCGCGGCGCTCGCGCACCGGCGCACCGGCCGCACCCGTCTCGACCAGTGCGCGCGCTTCGGTCACCATTTCCTGGAGCAGGTCGGAAACACCTTCGGTGTCGAAATCGTCGAGCCTGACATGACGGCTGCGCACCAGCTCGTAGGCGATCGGAGCCGCAAGGAAGCCCACAGCCGAGCCCACCCCGGCATTGGAAGGGACGATCACGCGGGAGACACCGATCTTCTCGGCGACGCGCGCTGCATGCAGCGGTGCCGCGCCGCCGAAGGCGATCAGCGTATGCTGACCGACAATCTCGCCGCGCTCGACCGCATGCACGCGCGCCGCACTCGCCATGTTCTCGCAGACCACCTCGTGCACGGCATAGGCTGCAGTCTCGGCCGACAGACCCAGCGGCTCGCCGACACTGCGCAGCAGCGCCTGCTTCGAGAGCTCAGGGTCGAGCTTGATCGTTCCACCCGCGAAATCGTCGGGATCGATCATGCCGAGCGCAACGTCGGCATCCGTCACGGCCGGGCGCAGGCCGCCACGGCCGTAGCAGGCGGGCCCGGGCTCCGACGAGGCACTCTCGGGGCCGACCGTGACGCGCTTCATCGCATCGACATGGGCGATCGAGCCGCCGCCGGCGCCGATCTCGACCATCTCGATCACGGGAATCCGCACCGGCAGACCCGAACCTTTCAGGAAGCGCGCTGCGCGATCGACCTCGAACACGCGCGAGGTCTCGGGCTGGTATTTTTCAATCAGGCAGATCTTTGCCGTTGTGCCGCCCATGTCGAAGGACAGCACCTTGCTCTCGCCGAGACGCGCCGCGATCTGCGCCGCGAAAATGGCGCCGCCGGCAGGACCGGATTCGACGAGACGCACCGGAAAGCGCCGCGCCG
This sequence comes from Bradyrhizobium sp. WSM4873, assembly GCF_055811355.1. Lineage (NCBI taxonomy): Bacteria > Pseudomonadati > Pseudomonadota > Alphaproteobacteria > Hyphomicrobiales > Nitrobacteraceae > Bradyrhizobium > Bradyrhizobium sp. WSM4873. The sequence continues at coordinate 49,128 of NZ_JBVVPS010000032.1, forward strand.
TCTCGATCGAGGTGACACCGCCGCCGGAGGTGACGAGATAGATCGCGCCGCGGTACTGCTCGACCTGCAAGGCGTCGGACATGCGGGCGAGATAACCGTCGATCAGCGGTTGCACATAGGCGTTGGCCACCGCCGTCGATGTCCGCTCATATTCGCGGATCTCCGGGCACACCGCGGAAGATACGGTCACGGAAATACCGGGCATCTCCTCGCTGATGATCGCGGCCGCGCGGCGCTCGTGCTCGGGATTGGCGTAGGAGTGCAGGAAAGCGATCGCGACGCTCTCGACATTCAGCGCGCGCAATCTTGGCGCGAGCGCTCGCACCGCCGCTTCGTCCAGCGAGAGGCGGACGGCACCGTGGGCGTCGATACGCTCGGGCACGGTGAAGCGCAGGGATCGCGGTGCCAGCGGCTTCGGCTTGTCGATGCTGAGGTCATACTGGTCGTAGCGGCTCTCGGTTCCGATATCGAGCACGTCGCGAAAGCCGTCGGTCGCGATCAGCGCCGTCCTGGCGCCGCGACGCTCGATGATGGCATTGGTCGCGAGCGTCGTGCCGTGAATGAAGACGTCGATGTCGCTGATGTGGGCGCGCGCATCAGCGAGAATGAGCCGCATGCCATCGAGCACCGCCTGTTCGGGACGCTGCGGCGTCGTCAGCAATTTGCGCGTCTTGCGATCCTGCCCCACGTCCAGCACGATGTCGGTGAACGTACCACCGATATCGACGGCAAGCCGCACCTCGGCTCCCTCAAGCATTCCAAATTCTCCGTGCTGATCGTCAAGACTGAGGACAAAAGCGCAGCAATTTCCATGCCATGGACGACAGAAACATGCTGCATCCAGCTATTCTGCTTGGCACCCATGCAATAGGCAAGGCGTGTTCGCAGCCCGCGCGATCAGAGCAGGAATGCAAGCGCCGCTTCGCAGCGCTCCTCGACCTTCAGCGCGAGGAGATCATCGGCGCGGGTGCGTCCCAGATTGACCGCAGCGATCGGGATTTGCCGTTGCGCGGCAGCCTGCACGAAGCGGAAGCCGGAATAGACCATCAGTGACGAGCCGACGATGAGCATGGCGTCGGCCTGCGCCAGATGATCCTGCGCGGTTGCGACCACGTCGCGCGGGACGTTCTCGCCGAAGAACACCACATCAGGCTTGAGGATGCCGCCGCAGGCTTCGCAAGGCGGCACCTTGAACGACGAAAAGTCGGCGTGCTCGAGATCGGCGTCGCCGTCCGGCGCATCCGCGGCATCGAGCGTGAGCCATGCTGCATTGGCGCGGCCGAGCCTGTCCTGGAATTCGTTGCGCGGCGTCTTCGCTCCGCAGCCCATGCAGCGGACGAGGTCCAGCCGGCCGTGCAGGTCGATCACCTGGCGGTGGCCGGCGGATTGATGCAGCCGGTCGACGTTCTGGGTCAGCAGCATCTCGCAACGCCCGCTAGCCTCGAGCCGGGCAAGCGCGTGATGCGCATCGTTCGGCCTGGCCTGGCCGAACCGCCGCCAGCCGATCAGGCTGCGCGCCCAATAGCGCCGACGCGTATGCTCTTCCGACATGAAAGCCTGGAAGTTCACCGGCTGGGTCCGCTTCCAGTTACCATGTCTGTCGCGATAATCGGGAATGCCCGAATTGGTGCTACAGCCGGCGCCGGTCAGCACGAACAGATTTTCGTGCCGGTGGACGAAGTCTTCGAGCGGAGCTTTTTCCATGGCGCAGATGTAGTCTGCTGCGCTCGGTTTTGCCAGATGGCAAGGAAGCCCGCTAGCTCGCCCAGTTCTCGCGAAACTCGGGAAACAGCGTCAGGCCTCCGCAGGCATAGACGGTTTGCCCGGTGATGTAACTGGCCTCATCCGAGGCGAGGAAGGCGAACACGGCGGCGATTTCTTCCGGCGTGCCGACGCGGCCGAGCGGAATGTGGCTGGTGACCACGCCGCGCTTTTCCGGATCGCCGGTCCACGCCGCGTTGATCGGCGTGTCGATCGCACCGGGGCCGACCGCATTGACGCGAATGCCACGGCCGGCAAATTCCAGCGCCAGCGTACGCGTCAGATTGGCCATGCCGCCCTTGCTGATGGAATAAGCGAGGTAGCCCGGTTTCGGGATGATCTGGTGCACGCTGGAGCAATTGATGATGCTGCCGCCTCCGCCGCGCGCGACGAAATGGGCAAGCGCCTTCTGCGCGCAGAGCACGGCGCCGTTGAGATTGACGTCGATGATGCGGCGATAGGTGTCGATGTCGAGCGCCTCGCTCGGCGATTCCCGCTGGAAGCCCGCATTGTTGACCAGGCAGTCGAGGCGCTTCCAGCGCGCCAGGATCGTCTCGAACATTGCAGCGACGTCCTGCTCGCTGCTGACGTCGGCCTTGACGATGGTGTGATCGAGCTTGCCATGGCCGCGATCGCTCGATGCCGTACGCGCCAGGGCGAGCACCTCCTCCGCCTTTTCGGGATGATCGACATAGTTGATGGCGACGGACGCACCTTCCTGCGCGAGCCTGATTGCGACGGCGCGCCCGATGCCTTGGGAGGCGCCGGTCACCAACGCGTATTGGCCGACGAGGCGCGAGGAAAAGGTGGTCGAGCGGTCAGTATGTGGCATCGTTCTTCTCCGGGGGACACATCAACATGGAGGGAACCGGCGTTTTGTTCCATCCCCCCGCGCAACACTGGGATTCACCCTTGGCGGCGAGCCAGTCGCGAAGTCAGGATCTGGTACAGGATGATGGCGCCAAAGGTTGCGGTGCCGATCCCGCCGATCGTGAAGGCGCCGAATTTGAGTGTGAGGTCGCCGGCGCCTGCGGTCAGCGCCACGGCGACGGTGATCAGGTTTGCCGGACTTGAGAAGTCGACCTTGTTCTCGACCCAGATCCGGCCGGCCATCGCGGCGATCAATCCGAACAGCACGATCGAGAGCCCACCGATGACGGGACCCGGGATCGACAGGACCAGCGCGCCGAATTTCGGCGAGAAGCCGAGCACGATCGACACCAGGGCCGCGAAGGCAAACAGCAACGTCGAATAGACCTTCGTCGCCGCCATGACGCCGATGTTCTCCGCGTAGGTGGTGACGCCGGTGCCGCCGCCGCAGGCCGCCACGATGGTCGCGAGGCTGTCGGCGAGCAAGGCGCGGCCGAGATAGTCATCGAGGCTCCGGCCCGTCATGGCGCCGACCGCCTTGATGTGACCGAGGTTCTCGGCGACGAGGATGATCGCAACGGGCGCGATCAAGAAGATCGCATCGGTCTGGAAGGTCGGCGTGGTGAAGTTCGGCAGGCCGATCCACGGCGCAGCTGAAACTTGCGTGAAGTCGATCGGCTTGCCGAAGCCGAGGCCGTTCGCGAACAGCAGGTACAAAAGATATCCGCCGATCGCGCCGAGAATGATCGGCAGGCGGCGCCACAAGCCAGGTGCGCCAACGGCAACCACGCCGATGATCAGAACGGTCGCGAGCCCGATTCCTGTGTCGAACGCATTGGCGCTCACGGCCTTCACCGCCACCGGTGCAAGGTTGAGGCCGATCGCGGCGACCACCGCGCCGGTGACGACCGGCGGCAACAGCCTCTCGACCCAGCCAACCCCCGACCACATCACGATCAGCGCGATCATGCCGTAGAGGACGCCCGCTCCGACGATCCCGCCAAGCGCAACCGACAGGTTCGGGTTCGGCCCGTGCCCGGCATAGCCGGTGGCGGCGATGACGACCGCGATGAACGCGAAGCTCGAGCCGAGATAGCTCGGCACGCGCCCCGCGACGACGACGAAGAAGATCAGCGTGCCGATGCCGGAAAACAGCACCGCAACATTGGGATCGAACCCCATCAGCAGCGGCGCGATGATCGTCGAGCCTGACATTGCGACGCAATGCTGGAGACCGGAGACCACGGTCTGGCCAAGCGGCAGCCGCTCCTCGGGCATGATCACGCCGGAGGACTTCAGAGTCCAATGCGGGAAATAGCCTTGCGCTCGCTCGTCGGAGCCCCTTGCAATCGGCATGTTCCCCCCAGTTGCGGTGCAGCGACCGATCTTCGTGCGAACAGACAAAAATGTGATTGTCGCTTCTGCGGCGGCCATCACATGATGCAAATCAAACAAGATCAATACGTTCCGGGGCGTATTCTATGACACAGATTGCGATCCAGCCAGCCATCCACCGGCGGCACCAGCCCTGGTACAAGATCCTCTACATCCAGGTGCTGATCGCGATCGCGCTCGGGGTGCTCGTCGGCTATTTCTATCCCGATCTCGGCAAGGCCCTGAAGCCGCTCGGTGACGGCTTCATCGCGCTGATCAAGATGATGATCGCGCCGGTGATCTTCTGCACGGTGGTGCACGGCATCTCCTCGATGGGTGACCTCAAGCGCGTCGGCCGGGTCGGGCTGAAGTCGCTGATCTATTTCGAGACGGTCTCGACAGTGGCGCTCGCGGTTGGCCTGCTGGTCGGCGAGGTGCTCCAGCCCGGACACGGCTTCAACATCGATCCCGCCACGATCGACCCGAAATCGGTGGCGACCTACGTCACCAAGGCCAAGGAAGAAGGCATCGTCGCCCATCTGATGGCGATCATCCCCGACAGCTATCTTGGCGCCATCGCACGCGGCGATCTGTTGCAGGTGCTGCTGATCTCGATCCTGTCGGGCTTCGCCATTGCCTTTCTCGGCAAGGCCGGCGAGCCCATTGCGGAGGCGATCGACAAGGCCGCAAAGATGTTCTTCGGCATCATTCGCATCATCGTGCGCGTCGCGCCGATCGGGGCGTTCGGCGCAATGGCCTTCACCGTCGGGGCTTACGGCCTCGGTTCGCTGCTCAACCTCGCAGCCCTGATCGGCACGTTCTATCTCACCAGCATCCTGTTCGTTGTAGTCGTGCTCGGCGCAATCGCGCGGCTCGCCGGCTTCTCGATCCTGCGTTTCATCGCCTACATCAAGGACGAGCTGCTGATCGTGCTCGGCACCTCGTCGTCCGAAACGGTGCTGCCGCAGATGATCCAGAAGATGGAGCATCTCGGCGCTTCGCGCTCGGTGGTCGGCCTCGTCATTCCAACCGGTTACAGCTTCAACCTCGACGGCACCAACATCTACATGACGCTGGCGACGCTATTCCTGGCGCAGGCGACCAATACCCATCTGACCATCTGGCAGGAGCTCGGCATTTTGGGCATCGCCATGATCACCTCAAAGGGCGCCTCGGGCGTGACCGGGGCAGGCTTCATCACGCTCGCGGCTACGCTCTCGATCGTGCCCGACATCCCGATCCAGTCGATCGCGATCCTGGTCGGCATCGACAAGTTCATGAGCGAGTGCCGCGCGCTGACCAATCTGATCGGTAACGGCGTCGCCTGCGTCGTCATCAGCATCTCCGAAGGCGAGCTCGACCGTGATGCGCTGCACGAGACCATGGCCCATCCGCTGGAGATGGGTGAGGCGCTTGAACCGGGCGGCAGCGCCGCCTCCTAGGCCGCGCGCGGGTTTGGCGGAGTCCGGTTCCAACGCGGTAGTTTCCCGGAGTGGTAAATTGGCGCGTCGCGAGTCACAACAATTGCGTTGGGATCACGGATTGATACTCATGTTTTCCACCCGACGCGCTGGGGGCAGGGCGTCGGGTTTTTGAAAATCACTGCAAAGGTCGACGCCGCGACCGGCGCGCCGTCGACGGCCCGGATTGGCATCCTCATTCCGGCGGCTGGACGCCCGGCTTCAGTCGCCATCGGCAGACGCCGTTAGCCCTTGAGGGCGGTGACCACGACCTCGATCAGCGCGCTGCCGCCGAGATCGGCGACGCCGACGGTGGCGCGGGTCGGCAGATTGTCGCCGAAGAACTCGGTCCAGACCGCGTCCATCTCCTTCTTCTTGGAAAGGTCCGTGACGAAGATCGAGGTGCTCACGACGCGCGACTTGTCGGTGCCCGCCTCCTTCAGATAGCCGGCGATCTTGCCGAGGATGTTGCGGGTCTGCTCGCCCATCGACACCGAGGTGTCGTCGGCGATGGTACCGCCGATGAAGACAAAGCCGTTGGCTTCGACGGCGCGGTGCATGATGGGCGTGCGGATGCTGCGGGTAATGCTCATGATGTCCTCTTGATGCTAGAGCGTGGAAGGATGGAAACGGTCGATGCCGAGATCGCCGATGCGGGTCTGGGTGCCGCCGTTGACGATCAGCTCCGCCATGACGGCGCCGGCGCCGGGGCCGAGCTGGAAACCGTGCAGCGAGAAGCCGAACTGGTGATAGAGGCCCTTGTGGCGGCTGCTCGGCCCGAACACGGGCAGATCGTCCTTCGTCTTGGCCTCGATGCCGGCCCAGGCGCGGACGATCGTCGCGCTGCGCATGACCGGGAACAACTCGAACACGGTGCGCGCGCTGGTTGCGAGGCTTTTCCAGTCCAGCACCGTCTCGTTGCGATCCTGATAGGGCGTCGCCAGATGGCCGCCGCCGATCAGCACCGTGCCGTTCTTGAATTGCTTGAAGGACAGTTTGCGTCCGCGCAGGATCACGACGGGGTCGATGAAATGCGGCACGCGCGAGGTGATCATCAGCATCGGCGCCACGCTCTCGACCGGAACGGGCTCACCGAGCGCCGCTGCGATGGTTCCGGCCCAGGCGCCGGCGGCATTGACGAGCACCGGCGCGGCAAAGCTCTCGGCGCCGACATCGACACGCCAGAGGCCGTCGGTGTGCCGGATGTTCGTGGCCGCAATGCCCTCGCGAACGATCGCACCGAGCTGGCCGGCCTTGCGCCGGAACGCCGTCGTTGCCTGCGCGGGATTGGCCGCACCGTCGCGGCGCGAGACCACGCCGCCGGGACAGGTCTCAGCGACGGCAGGCACGAGGCGCCGCAGCTCGGCCGCATCGATCAGCTCCTCGTGGGTGAAGCCGAGCGCGTTGAGCTCGGCCACACGTGCGCGGCAGACCGCGAGTTCCTCCTCGTTCTCTGCGACGAGGACCTGGCCATAGCTCTCAAAGCTGCAATCGTCGTCGAGGAGATCGGTGATCTTCTCCCAGATTCCCATCGAGCGGATCGACAGCGGGATTTCGGGGATGTGCCGCGCGAGTTGGCGCACGCCGCCTGCGTTGACGCCGGAGGCGTGGCGGCCGGCATAGTCCTTCTCGATCAGCACTGGCTTCAAGCCGGCCAGACACAGATGCAGCGCAGTCGAGCACCCGTGGATGCCGCCGCCGACGACGATCGCATCCACGTTTTTCGTCATCCGCGCACCACCGCCTTGATGTCGTCTTCGCTCTTCGGAACCGCGGCAAGCTCGGCGAGCGTGATCGGCTTGACCGGCGCGCGCAGCCGGTAATAGCCGATCTCCTGCGGGCTCTTGTCCCGCGCCTGCGCCATCAGCTCGGTGACGGTGAGGCCGCAGAGCCGGCCCTGGCACGGACCCATGCCGGTGCGGCGATAGGCCTTGAGCTGGTTCGGCCCGGTCGCGCCGATCGCGACGGCGTCGAGAATATCCTTTGCGGTGACCTCCTCGCAGCGACAGACGATGGTGTCGCCCGCGGGAATGCGAAACTGAGGCGCCGGACGGAACAGCGTGTCGAGGAAAACGCGGCCACGCTCGGACTTGGCGAGATCGGCGCGGAGGCTCGCCATCGGCGCAAGTTTTGTGGCAGCCGCAGGCGCCAACGCCTCCAGTGCCGCGCGTGCCGCGATGCGGCCGCGCACCACGGCTGCGTTCGCGCCGCCGATGCCGGCGCCGTCGCCGGCAATCGCAATGCCGGCGACCGACGAATTGCCGCTGGCATCGAGCACCGGAGACCAGCACAATTGCAGATCATCCCAGCGATGCTCGATTCCGGCCGCCATCGCCAGATTGACGTTGGGCACGACGCCTTGATGGAGCAATAGCAGTTCCGCGGGGATGGTCTCGCGCTTGCCACCCGCGACATAGCTGACATTCGCGAGTTGGCCGTCGCCAGAGGCCGCAAGCTCGGTGACACCGGAGACGACCTGCACCTTCGCCTTCACCTCGCGCATCATCGACAGGCCCTTGGCGAAATAGGGCGAGGTCACGAAGGCAAAGGCGTAGGGGAGAGCCGCGAAATAATTGCCGCGCTCGGTGGTGTCGAGAATGCGATCGATGCGGCCGCCGAGACGCAAGATCTGCGCGGCGAGCAGCCAGAGCAACGGCCCCTGCCCCGCGATCACCGTGTGTCCGTCAGGCACCAGGGCCGATGATTTCAACATCGTCTGCGCGGCGCCCGCGGTCATCACGCCCGGTAGTGTCCAGCCCGGAATCGGGAACGGCCGTTCCAGCGCGCCGGTCGCGAGGATCACGCGCTTCGCCTTGACGAACGCTGAGGCGCCGCCGATCGAGACCGCGATGTCGAGATTGCGGTCGAGGCTCCAGACCGTGGCGCGGTGAATCACCTCGGCGTCGCTCGCGCGCAGCGCCTGCACGAGATCGGCGCCCGCCCAATAGTCGGCGCCGAGCTGATTGCGCTCGGTCACCGGCGTCGAGGAGATGGCGCGGAACACCTGTCCGCCGGGCCCGACATTCTCGTCGAGCAGCAGCGTCGACAGGCCCGCTTCGGCGGACGTCGCAGCAGCGGCAAGGCCGGCAGGCCCGGCCCCGATCACCACGACGTCGTATTCTTCGCGCTTGGGAGCCACAGTCATTTTCCGATCTCCCGCTTGCCCTTCTGAATCTCGATCTGCATGCCCTCAGCGACCGGCACCAGGCAGCCCTGTCGGTTGCCGACGCCATCGATGGTGACGAGGCAATCGAAGCACACGCCCATCATGCAATAGGGCAAACGCGGCGCGCCGCTCACCGCGGTCGAACGGCGTGCATCGCAGCTCGAGGCCAGCAGCGCCGCGGAGACTGTGTCGCCCTGCCGCGCCGCCACGACAACGCCATCGACGAAGATTTGCACCGACGGCCGTTTGTCCTGTTCGGATCGTTTGAACATCTGGGTTCCTTCAATATCCCTAGTAGCCGCTGTTGTTCGCGGCACCGGCAGCGCCAAAACGGCTGGCAGAGAACGCACCGACCAGCTCCGGCTCGAGCGCGCCCTGCGCAACCATCCGCGCGATCTCGAAAGCGTGGTTGGAGGCGAGCGTCACGCCGGAATGGCAGCAGGCGACGAAGGCGCCGGGATGCGTTTCCGACTGGTCGTAGATCGGAAAGCCGTCCTGCGGCATGACGCGGATGCCGGCCCAGCTCCTGACCACGTTGAGCCGCGCGAGATGCGGAAACATGCGCTGGGCACGATCGGTCATCACGGCGCTGATCGAATGCTTCATCGTGCGATCGTCGAGCTCGTCTTCCTTGCTGTCGCCGATCATCACCGTGCCCTCGTCGGTCTGGCGGATCGTGGTCAGCGGATGCGGCAGAAACGGCATGGTGCGCTCGGTCACCACGATCTGGCCACGGGTCGGGCCCATCGGGGCGTAAAGGCCGACCATCGGCGCCAGCGTCTGGTTGGCATTGCCGGCGGCGAGCACGATCTTGGCGGCACGGAGCTCGCCCTGCGGCGTCGTCAGGCGAAATTCACCGCCGCTCTGGCTGATCGCCGAGACCGGACGCTCCGGAAGATAATCGATGCCGAATGCCCTAAAGCCGGTGTGGAACGCACGAAACGTGCGCAGCGAATTGACGTGACCGTCGAGCGGACAATAACTGCCGCCGGAAACTTCAGGTCCGATCAGCGGCAGCGCCTTCTTCACCTCGGACGCCGGCAGCATCTCCATCTTGTAGTCGGCGGCGCCGGTCTGATTGTGCATGCGCTTGACCAGCTCGGCGCGCTGGCCGAATTCGTCGTCGCCGAGCGTCAGATGAAAGCCGCCATTTTGTTGAAGCGACACATTCAGGCCGGTCTGCTGTTTCAGCTCGGACGCGAGCCGGCCCCACGCCTGCGACGCCTGCACGGTCCAGACCGTATAGGCGGGCATGCCAAGCCCTTTGCTCTGGACCCAGACCAGTGCAAAGTTCGCCCGCGAGGCTCGCTTGGTGATGTCGCCTTCGTCGAGCACGGCGACGCGCTTGCCGAGCCGGCCGAGGCCCCAGGCGATGGCGGAGCCGAGCAATCCGCCGCCGACGACGGCGACGTCGTAATCTGTTCGCATGGATTCTCCTATCGCCCTGTATCGCCCTTGCCGGCGAGCACGCGGTCGAGCCCGTAGAAGCGGTCGAGCAGAATGAGGGCGGTCATGGTGATCGCGATCACGCAGGCCGAGACCGACGTCACCAGCGGATCGATGTTGTCCTGGATATAGAGGAACATGCGCACCGGCAGTGTTTCGGTGCCGGGTGCCGCGAGGAAGACGGTCATGGTGAGATCGTCGAAGGACTGGATGAAGGCGAGCGCCCAGCCGCTGATGACGCCGGGCAAGATCAGCGGCAGCGTCACGCGGCGGAACAGCGTCCAGCCGCCGGCACCGAGAGAGACCGCCGCCATCTCGACCGAAAGGTCCATACCGGTCGCCGCCGCCAGCGTCAGCCGCAGCGCGAACGGAAACACGATGATGACATGCGCGATGATCAGCGCGGCGAAGCTGCCGCCGAGGCCAGCCGAGGTGAAGAAGCGCAGGAAGGCGATGCCGAGCACGACATGCGGGATCATCAGCGGCGAGAGAAAGAGGGCCGCGAGCGCATTACGGCCGCGGAACCGATAGCGCGCGATCGCGAGCGCGGCAGGCACCGCGAACAGCAGCGCCACGAAGGAGGACAGTGCGCCAAGGCCAAGACTGACCCAGAAAGCATGGACGAATTCAGGATAGTTGGCGATCGCCCTGAACCAGCGCAACGAAAAGCCGTTTGTCGGCAGCGACAGGAAGCCTTCTGGCGTGAACGCAACGAGGCAAACGACGAGGATCGGCGCCACCATGACGATGACGAAGACGGTGTGAAAGATCAGCGCCAGCGGTCCGTTCCGGCTCATCGGAACACCTCCGCGTAGCGACGCTCGATCAGCGCGTTGCTGCCGACGACGATCAAGACCAGCGCGGCCAGCAGCAGCGTGGCGACTGCGGCACCCAGCGGCCAGTTCAGCGTGTTGAGGAACTCGTCATAAGCCAGCGTCGCCGCGACCTTGAGCCGACGGCCGCCGATGATCGCGGGCGTCGCGAACGCGCTGGCCGAGAGCGAAAACACGATGATCGCCCCCGACAGCACGCCCGGCATGATCTGCGGCATGATGATGCGACGGATGATGGTCACGGGGCCGGCGCCGAGCGACATCGCGGCATTCTCGATCTGCGGATCGAGACGCTGCAGCGCCGCCCACACCGACAGCACCATGAATGGCATCATCACATGCGCAAGTGCGACCACCATGCCGGTTTCGGTGAACATGAAGGGGATGGGCGCGCGGATCAGCCCGGCCGACATCAACAGCTTGTTGACGAGGCCGTTGTTGCCGCCGAACAGCAGCGCCCAGCCGAGCGTGCGCGCGACTACGGAAATCAACAGCGGCCCCAGGATGACCAGCAGGAAGATGCTCTTCCAGCGTCCATCCATGCGGTTGAGGATGTAGGCTTCGGGCGCACCGAGCACGGCCGTGAGCAGCGTGGTCAGGATCGCGATGCGAAACGTCCGCCAGAACATCTCGGCGTAGTAGGGATCGGTTACGATCTCGTGCCAGTTCTTGAGGATGAAGACCGGCTCGATGCCCTTGTACTGGCCCCAATCGTGGAACGACAGCATCACGGTCATCGCGAGTGGAATCAGGAGCACGCCAAAGAACAGCATCAAAGCGGGCGCAGTCAGCGCCCAGGGGGTGCGTGCGTTTCGTTCCTCGGCAGAGGCGCTCATGCGACGCCCCTCACGCCCATGTCTTCCGGCCGCCAGGTGAGGTGAACGGCCTCGCCTTCGACCGGCTGCGATCGGCCGTCATTCTGGCGGATCACAGTCGCCGGGCCACACTCGCTCTCGCACTGGAACAGCCAGTGATTGCCCTGGAAGATGCGCGTGACGATCTTTGCGCTGAGGCCTGCGTCGCCAAAGTCGATCCGCTCGGGGCGAATGCTGATAGTGACGGGACCGCTGAGCGCGGCAGGCGCAGGCGCGCTCCACGACCCGGCGATCAATCGCGCAGGCGCACTCGTCCGATCGATCGTCGCGGCAAAGTCGTTGGTCTTGCCCAAAAACTGCGAGACGAAGGCCGATGCCGGCCGCTCGTAGGTCTCCTGCGGCGTGCCGATCTGCTCGATCCGGCCCTGGCTCATCACCACGATGCGGTCGGACAGCGACATCGCCTCGTTCTGGTCGTGGGTGACGAGGATCGTGGTGGTGCCGATGGTGCGCTGGATCTGGCGCAGCTCGATCTGCATTTCCTCACGCAGCTTGGCGTCGAGATTCGATAGCGGCTCGTCGAGCAGCAATACGCTCGGCTTGATCACCAGCGCGCGCGCCAGTGCCACGCGCTGCTGCTGGCCGCCGGACATGCGGCGCGGATGACGATCCTCGTAGCCGGCAAGTCCGACCATCGCGAGCGCGGCGCGGACCCGCTCGGTCCGTTCGCCGCGCGGGACATTGCGCATCTCGAGGCCGAAGGCGACATTCTCGGCCGCGGTCATGTGCGGAAACAGCGCGTAGCTCTGGAACACGATCCCGAGCCCGCGTTTGGCCGGATGGATCGCGGTCAGATCCTTGTCCTCCAGCCGGATCGCGCCGCGGCTGGGATCGAGGAAGCCCGCGATCATCTGCAGGGTCGTTGTCTTGCCGCAGCCGGAGGGGCCGAGAAAGGAGATGAACTCCCCCTTCCCCACCGCGAGACTGAAGTCGTCGACGACAGTCTGCGCTCCGAATTGCTTGGCGACCCCTTCGAGCTCGAGATAGGCCATCGCACTGTCTCCGGGATGACCGATCAGCGCTCGACCTCGCGATTCCAGCGCTTGGTCCATTCCTCGCGCTTCTCGTTGATGACGGTCCAGTCCGGATTATACAGCTTTGCGGCACGCTCGCCGATCGGCGCCATCTTGCCGAGCTCGGGCGGGATCACCAGCGATTTCAGCACCGGGCCGTAGCCGTAATCCTTCAGCATCACGAGCTGGATCTTGGGTTCGAGCAGCATCTTGACGAAGCTGGACGCAAGCGGCGAGGCGTTCGGCTTGGCGATCGGACAGGCGGTCGTCAGCAACGTCGCGGCGCCCTCCTTCGGGTAGACGAAGTCGACGGGGAAACCGGTATTGGCAAAACTCTGCACGCGGCCCGTGCCCCACACGGCGATCACGGCCTGGCCGGACTGGAACAGCTCGGTCATCTTGCCCGGCGACGGCTCATAGGCGAGCACGTTCGGATTGATCTGCTCCTTGAAGATCTTGAATCCGGAATCGACGTTGGTCTCGCCACCGCCATTCATCTTCGACAGCATCACCAGGGCTTCGAGGCCATAGGTGTTGTTGATCGGCGGGATCACGAGCTGCTTGGCGTATTTCGTGTCCTTGAGATCGTTCCACGATGTCGGCGGCGCCCACCCTTTTTCGGCAAACACCTTGGTGTTGTACATCAGGCCGGTGGCGACGATGCCGATCGCGACCGCACGATCGTCCTTGAAGCGCGCGGTGTCGTAGAGATCGGTCGGCAAGCCCTCGAGCTTGCCGCAGAAGCCGAGCTGGATCGCTTGGTACATCGGGCCGTCGTCGACGATGGCGACGTCGATCTGCTGGTTGCCCTTCTGCGCCTGCAGCTTTGCCAGCGTGTCGGTGGAGTTGCCGGCGACGTACTCGACCTTGACGCCGTTCTCCTTCTCGAAGGCCGGGATCACCTCGTCACGAATGGTCTTCTCGAACGAGCCGCCATAGCCGGCGACATAGAGCGTCTTTTGCTGGGCCGTGGCGACCGACGGGGCGGCGATGAGTGCCGCGATGCTGACCGCTGTCAGAAGGCGAAAAGTCTTCATGTGGTCCGATCTCCATACCGGGATGAGGTGACGCGTCGACGAGTCTCGCTGGCTGAACCTTCCGCATTTCCTTCCGCGCAGACCCTCTCGGACCAGGGCTCCGGTCCCTGCTCGGCGGGTTTTGGCGCGATCCGGAGGTCGAACCCCTCCAATCTGCCGAAAAAGCGGGCCGTCTCCAGCTCTGATGAAAAAGATCGCAAACTCCGGCTTCCATCGTCCAATGAATAATGGCAGCCTCTGCATGCCTAAATGTTATGGATGGAGTTCGGGATGGCGCGGATCAATTCGCGGCAGGTGGAGGCCTTCCGGGCGACGATGCTGACCGGCAGCGTGACTGAGGCGGCGGCGCTGATGAAAGTGACGCAGCCGGCGGTCAGCCGCTTGCTGCGCGACCTCCAGGCGCTGTTGAAGATGGAGCTGTTCGAGCGGCGCGGCACCGGCCTCGTGCCGACCGCTGCGGCCATGGCACTCTACACCGAAGTCGAGCGCTCCTTTGTCGGCCTCGAACGCATCACCGCGGCAGCCGAAGAAATTCGCGGCCGCCGCACCGGCTCGCTGCGGATTGCGGCACTGCCAGCACTGTCGAATGGCTATTTGCCGCGGCTCACCGGGCACTTCCTGAAGGAGCGGCCGAACCTCAACCTCGCTTTCTTCGGCGTGATCTCACCGATCGTGGTCGATTGGGTGCTGAACAACCAATGCGACGTCGGCTTTGCCGAGGTGCCGATCGCGCATTCGGGCTTGCCGAGCCAGAAGCTGCCGGCGCCCGCGCGTGTGGCTGTACTGCCCACCGGTCACCGCCTCGCGGAAAAGGAAGTGCTGGAGCCCCGCGATTTCGAGAGCGAGACTTTCATCTCGCTGTCGGCGGGCTCGTCGAGTCGCCACCTCGTCGACCAGGTCTTCCATCGCCACGACGTCCGCCGCGTGCTCAGGGTCGAGACCACGCTATCTGAAATCATGTGCGGCATGGTGTCGTCGGGACTTGGCGTTGCGATCTGCGATCCCTTCACTGCGCAGGAATTTTCCACGCGCGGCGTCGTCGTGCGCCGCTTCCTGCCGCGCATCGACTTCGAATTCTCGGCCGTCTTTCCGGCGCAGCGCAGCCCCTCGCCGGTGGCGCTGGATCTGGTCGAGACCATGCGCAAGGCGCTCGCCGAATTCGACGAGCCAACCCTCAGCCGTTGAACGCCGCCTGCGCTTCCGGCAGGTCCCAGATCTTGCCGATCGCAGCGGTCCCCGCCGCCGTGATCGCCGCCTCGTCAGCGCCGAGATAATGCCCGGCATCGACCAGCATGCGGCCGTCGACCATGACCTGAGCGATATTGGCGCGATTGGCGAGTGCGATCAGTGCGCGGCGCGGATCGAACAACGGCTGAAGATGCGGATGGGTAAGATCGACGATCGTGAGGTCGGCGGTCGCGCCCGGCTCGATCCGGCCGAGATCGGGCCGCTTGATGACATCGGCGGCGATCGCCGTGTTCGCCTCGATCAACTCGGGCGCGTTCGCGACATCGGCGCGCGCCGAGGTGATCTTGGAGATCAGTGACGCCGCGTTGAGCTCGCCGAGCAGGTCCATATTGTAGCCGTCGGTACCGACCACGGTGCGCACGCCGTGCTCCGCGAACCGGCTAAACGCGGCGGTGACGCCGGCGCGCGCGAACACGCGCGGGCAGTTGAGAACCGTCATGCCGCGCGCGGCCATCAGCTTGAGATCGTCGTCGCTGCTGAACATGCAATGCGCCGCCATCAGATCGGGCGCAAGCAGGCCGAGCCAGTCCAGATATTGCGCCGGCGTGCGGCCACCATAGCGCTTGCCGATGGTCTCGACCTCGGCACGGCTCTGCGCCATGTGGGTCGTGATGGGGACGCCGAGCTCGCGCGCTCGCGTCGCGCAGGCCTTCAGCAGATCGGGACCGCAGGTGTCGGTCGCATGCGGGCTCATCGCGAGACTGATGCGGCCGTCGCCCCGGTTGTTCCAGCGCTGATAGAGCGCATCCCACGTCGCCATGTCGGCGGTGCCGTCATCGCCGGAATAGCGAACCACGCCGTCCGGACCCGCCTTGGCGTCGGACGTCGAGAACAGATAGGGCGCGCCGTGGAAGCGGATACCCATCTCTTCCGCCGCGTCGAACATCTCGGGGATCGAGTTGCGGAACGGCTCCATCACCGTGGTGGCGCCGCCCTTGAGGAGCTGGAGTATGCCGAGCCTCGCGACAGCCAGGCGCTCCTCCGTCGACAGTATTTCGGCGCCGCGCTTGGTCAGCGGCAGCAGCACCGTGTAGACGATGCTCTGGTTGTTGCGGCGGCCATTGCCGTCCTCGGTGTGACTGCGCGCCACCGCTTCCGAGAAGCAGTGATTGTGCAGGTTCAGCAGGCCCGGCAGCACGAATCGGCCGGGACGGTCATGCACCTCGTCCGCGCGCGGCTTATCGCGCGCAATCGCGGCGATCTTCTTGCCTTCGACCAGAACCCAATGGTCGCGCAACACATCCTGCGCGCCGTCCTTGCGAGACAGCACATAGCTGCCGAAAATTGCTGAGGTGCTCATGCGGGGCGTACGTTCCAGAAGACGGCGGTGCCGTCGAGAATGCCGGTGACGGCTTTGCGATAGGCGGTCGGCTGCTTGTACAGGCCGATCGGAATATAGGGGATTTCCTGGAAAGCCACCGCCTGGATCTCACGGCAGATGCGCTGCTGCTCCGCGAGCTCGGAGGCCGCCAGCCACTGGCTGCGCAGGCCGGCCATCTTCTCGCTCGCATACCAGCCGGCGACCTTGCCTTCGCCGCGGATGTTGGTGTTGCCGGCCGGATTGAGCCAGTCGATGCCCTGCCAGTTGCCGACCGCCGCGCTCCAGCCGCCCTGACCGATTGGATCTTTCTTGATCTGGCGCTGCAACACCACCGCGAAATCGAGCCCGGCATATTCGACGTTCATGCCGGCCTTGCGCAAGGAATCGACGGCGATCTCTCCAAGCGGCTTCTGCGCCAACGAGTTGGTGGGCACGAGCACCACGATCTTCTCGCCATTATAGCCGGCGGCCTTGAGATCGGCCTTCACCTTGGCGTAGTCACGCGGGCCGCGGAACACGTCGAGGCCGACATCGCTCGCCATCGGGGTATTCGGCGCGAAATAGCCGATGGGGGAGACCTGAAAGTTCGGATCGGTACCGGCCACCGCGGTCATGAAGGCGGATTGATCGATCGCGCCCAGGAGCGCGCGGCGAACGGCGGGATTGTCGAACGGCGGCTGGAGATGATTGAGACGCAGCATGCAGGCATAACCCCGGGGATCGAGGATGCGCGTCTCGATGTCGCCGGCCGCCTTGATGATCGGCAGCAGGTCGTGCGGCGTGGTCTCCTGCCAGTCCTGCTCGCCGGTCTGCAGCGCGGCGACGCCGGTGCCCGCATCGGGCGTGGTGGTCCAGATCACCCGATCGTAGTGCACGATCTTGGGACCCGCGGTCCAATCCGGCTTGCCGTCGCTACGCGGCTGATAGCGCTCGAATTTGGCATAGGCGTTGCGCGCACCCTGCACGCGCTCGTCGGCGAGATAACGGAACGGGCCGCTACCGATCACTTCGGTCAGCGGCTTGAATGGATCCTGGCTCGCCAGCCGCTCCGGCATCATGAAGCACGCGTTGATCGCGGCCTTGCCCAGCGCCTGCGGCAGCAGCGGGAACGGACGCTTGAGGCGGAAGCGGATGGTGCGGTCGTCAGTGGCCGACAGTTCGTCCGTCGCCTCCATCAGCTCACCGCCAAAGCCGTCGCGCGCGGCCCAGCGGCGGATGCTCGCGACGCAGTCCCGCGCAAGCACGCGCTCGCCGTCGTGCCAGAACAGGCCATCGCGCAAGCTGAGGTCCCATTGCAGCCCGTCGCCGGAGACGACATGGCCCGACAGCATCTGCGGCGAGACCTGCAGGGAGGAGCTCATGCCGTAGAGCGTGTCGTAGACCATGAAGCCGTGGTTTCGCGACACCTGTGCCGTGGAATAGATGGGGTCGACGAAAGCGAGGTCGATCACCGGAATGAAGCGCAGCGTCGTCTGGGATTCGGCGCGCAGGATGCCCGGAAATGACAGCGCCGGCACAGCGGCTGCGGCCTTGAGGAGCGAACGACGGGAGAGGGGCATTGCACGAGGCTCCTGAAGGATCTTACGCGTTCAACAACACCGCACCGATCGCAGCGGCCACCGCCTGCTGCGCCGGCTCGACCACGGGCACGCCGATCGCCTCCGCAATCGCCGCGCGATGCGAGGCCATCCCGGCGCAGCCCATCACCACGACATCGGCGCGGCATTGCGAGACCAGCGCGCGGCCTGCTTCGATCAACCGTCCCCGGATGTCCGCGCCTGCCGTCTCCGCGGCGCTCGCGCCGACCGACCAGCTTCCGGCATAACGACTATCGACGCCCATCACCCGCGCCATCCGCTGTTGGCGGCGAATGCTCGACGGCGACAGCGCGATGATTCCAAAACGTTCGCCCAGCATCAGCGCGCGAAAGATGCCGCACTCGGCGATGCCCATCACCGGGCGCCCGCCGGCGGCCTCGCGCACCGCATGCAGGCCGGGATCACTGAAGCAGGCGAGCACGAAGGCATCCGCATCGTCGCGCGTGACGCGATTGACCAGCGGCATGACGACGCTGTCGGCGTCGCGCTGCGAGCTGATGCCCGGCGGCCCCTCGGCAACGCCGACGACCTCGATTGCGGGTCCGCCGACGATGCGCAGCGGCGCGACGGCGTCATCGATCGCCGCCGTCACCGATGCGGAGGAGTTGGGGTTGATGACGAGGATGCGGGTCATGGCGTGGCTCAGCTTTTTCCGGCCTCGTGGCGCAGGAAGTTGGCCGCGATCTTCTCACCGGTCGTGATCCAGACATCCGGGCACGACCTTGCGTAGGTCAGGAACTCACGCAGGAGGCGCAGCCGCATCGGTCGACCGCTGCATTGCGGATGCAGCACGGTCGTCACCATCGCGCCCCAGTCGCGGACTTCGTCAAGCTCGTCCTTCCAGATCGAAAGCACATGCTCCTTGGGGAAAATCGAGCGCGGACTGAAGCGCGCGGACAGGCCGTGCATCCAGTCGTCATAGCTTGCGGTCACCGGCAGCTCGATCGTGCCCGGCTTGCCGTCTGCGAGACGATGGCGATAGGGACGCACGTCGTCGCGAAACGAGGAGGTGTAGACGATGCCGTGTCGCACCAACGCCACCCGCAGCTCCTCGGTGAACTCGCCGTAGGGCGCGCGATAGCCGGTCGGCTTGACGCCAAGCCGGCGCTTGAGCGTCTCGAAGCCGCGCTCAAGCTCCTCCTCGATCCAGGGATCGCCGGGATCGGGAAGGAGATGGTGATAACCGTGGTGGCCGATCTCGTGACCGGCCTTGAGAATGGCCTCGGCCATCGCCGGATGCGCGTCGACCGACCATCCCGTGACGAAGAAGGTCGCCTTGAGATCCAGCTGGTCGAGCAGCTCCAGGAGCTTCGGCGTGCCGACGCGCGCCTCATAGCCGCCATAGCTCATGGTGATGAGCCGCTGCGCATGCATCGCGTCCTTGCTGGTCCAGGCGCTCTCCGCGTCCACGTCGAACGACAGGAACATCGCCGAGTTGTACGGCTTCGGCCAAGGGTATTCCGGCGCAGGATCCGCGGTGTTGGCTGGGGTGAGCGGGATGCTCTGGAGTGCCTTACTGTCCAGCATTGAGGGTCGCCTTTTCGAGTGCGTTGTCGGTCAGTTTCCACTTAGCGAGCAGCGTGCGATAGGTGCCGTCCGCGATCAGCGCATCGACCGCCTCCAGCATCGCTTGCTGCAGCGCCTTTTCCTTGACCGGCAGAGCGATGCCGGTGAATTGCTGCGCGATGGGCTCGCCCACGGTCGCATAGGTGCCGGGCTCGAGATCCATGATGTAGGGCAGCGTCTCGTTGCCCTGGGCGGCGGCATCGATGCGGCCCTGCCTGAGCTGGGTGCGGGCATCGGCCGAGCCGTCGGTGCCGACGAACTGGATCGGATTGGTGCCGCAATTCTTCTCGCTCCAGGCCGCGATCTGCGCCGGGAACATGGTGCGGCGGCTGGCGCCGACCTTCTTGCCACAGAGCGCGGCCGCGTCCTTGAACTCCGCCTTACGCGACTGCTGCACGAAGAACTGCGGACCGCTGCGCAGATAATCGACGAAGGACGCGATCTCGTGCCGGCTGGCATAGTCCGTGAAGCCGGACAGGATGGCGTCCACCCGCCCGGTCGAGATCGACGGCATGAACTCGGCAAAGCTGGTCTCCTGCCATTCGATCTTGACGCCGAGCTTGCGGCCGATGGCCTCGCCGAGATCGATGTCGAAGCCGGACAACGCGTTGGTGGCGGGATCGCGGAACTCCATCGGCGGATAGTTCGGCACCAGCGCGACCTTGATGCTGCCGCGCTTGGCGATCTCCGCCGGCAGCTCGACCGCCATGACCGGAGCGCTCATGGCGCCAACGAGTGCCGCCGTAACCAGAAGTCTCTTCATCGATACGCCCCCATTCAGATCACTGCCGAAAGAAATGCCTTGGTGCGCTCCTCGCGCGGCGTGCCTAAGACGTCCGAGGCGCTGCCCTGCTCGATGATCGCGCCCTGGTCCATGTAGACGACGCGGTCGGCGACCTCGCGCGCGAAGCCGAGTTCGTGTGTCACGACCATCATGGTCATGCCGCTCCGCGCCAGCTCCTTCATGACTGCCAAGACCTCGCCGACGAGCTCGGGATCGAGCGCGCTGGTCGGCTCATCGAACAGCATCAGCATCGGCTTCATGGCAAGCGCGCGGGCAATCGCGACGCGCTGCTGCTGGCCGCCGGAGAGTTGGGCGGGATACCAGTCCGCTTTGGCCGACAATCCGACGCGCCGCAGCAGTTCGATCGCCTCCGCACGCACCTCGTCGGATTTTCGGCCCTGAACCTGGAGCGGACCTTCGGTGATGTTTTCGAGCGCGGTCTTGTGCGGAAACAAATTGAAGCGCTGGAACACCATGCCGGTCTTCAACCGCTGCCGCCCGATTTCGCGCTCGCTGAGCCGATGCAGCCGGCCGCCCTGCTCGCGCACGCCCAAGAGCTCGCCGTCGAGCCAGATGCCGCCGCTGTCGATCGCGGCGAGCTGGTTGATGCAGCGGAGCAGCGTGGTCTTGCCGGAGCCGGAGGCGCCGATCAGGCACATCACCTCGCCGGGCCGGATGTCGAGCGAGACATTTTTGAGAGCCTGAAACTCGCCAAAACTCTTGCTGACGGAGCGGATCGCGACGAGGGGTTTTGTCATCGCGCGAGCCGCAATGTGCCGCGCGCAAAACGGCGTTCGAGCAGCATCTGGAGCGGCGTCAGCACCGAGACGACGAGCAGGTACCAGAGCCCGGCGACGATCAGGAGCTCGATCACGCGCGAATTGGCGTAGTAGATGTTTTCGGCGTTGTGCAGCAGCTCCGGATACTGGATGACGCTGGCGAGCGAGGTCGCCTTCACCATGCCGATGAACTCGTTGCCGAGCGGCGGGATCACCACCCGCATCGCCTGCGGTAGAACGATCCGGCGCAGCGCACGCAAGCGTCCCATGCCGATCGCCTGCGCCGCCTCATATTGCCCGATATCGACCGACAGCATGCCGGCGCGCATCACTTCCGACGTATAGGCGCCCTGGTTGATGCCGAGCCCGAGCAGCGCGGCAAGGAAGGGCGTCATGACGTCGACGGCGCGCGCGCTCCACAGGCCGGGAATACCGATAGTCGGAAACACCAGCGCGAGATTGAACCACAGCAGCAGTTGCAGGATCAACGGCGTGCCGCGGAACAACCAGGTGTAGCCGGCGGCAACGGTCTTCAGCACCGGGTTGGGCGACAGCCGCATGATCGCGACGACCACGCCGAGGAAGATGCCAAGCGCCATCGCCAGCACCGCCATCACCATGGTGTTGACGATGCCCTCGAGAATGACCTTTGCGGTCAGGAAGCGGCTGACATAGGACCATTCGATCTGGCCGGCCGCAAACGCACGCACGATCAGTGCGAGCACAGCAACGATCAGCGCGGCGCTGAGCCAGCGAAACCAGTGCGGCTCGCGCGCGATCCGCATCCCCGACAGATCGGGAAAACCCTCCGCGAGTGCCGGTACCGGCTTCATTGCGGCGCCGCGTTCAGCATGGGCTTCTCGACTGCGTTGGCGCCGAGACCCCATTTGTCGAGGACAGCCTTGTAGGAACCGTCGGCGATCATCGCGGTGAGCTTCTCGGTCACCACTTCACGAAGCGCCGCATCGTCCTTGCGGAACATGATGCCCTGATAGCCTTTGGCGAAGGGTTCGCCGATCACGCGGTATTTTCCGGCTTCCTGCGTCTGCGCATAAGGCAGCGTCTCGCTGCCCTGTACGGCGGCATCGATGCGGCCCTGCTTGAGCTGGTTGCGAACGTCGATCGAGTTCTCGCCCGGCACGTACTGGATCGCCGGCTTGCCGGCCAGCTCGCAATTCTGCTTGCTCCACTTCTCGATTTCGACCGGGAAGCTGGTGCTGCGGGTAGTCCCGACCTTCTTGCCGCAGAGATCGGTCGCAGCCTTGGCTTCGTTCTCCGCCATCACGAAGAACTGCGGGCCGGTCCCGAGATAATCGACGAAATCGGCGGTCTCGCGCCGCGAGGCGCGATCGGAGATGCCGGAGATGATGAAATCGGCGCGCTTGGTCTGGAGCGACGGGATCAATTCGGCGAACGGCGTCTCGCTCCAGACGATCTTCACGCCGAGACGCTTCGCGAGCTCGTTCGCCAGATCGACGTCGAGCCCGACGAGCTCATTGGTCGCGGGATCGCGGTATTCCATCGGCGCGTAAGTGGAATTCACCGTGAGCTTCAACGCGCCCGCTTGCTTGATCTCCGCCGGAAGCTCCGCCGCTTGCGCGGACGTCACGGCCGCCAGCGCTGCGATGCCGAGGAAATACGAGAGGCGTGTCATGTCAGCTCCTTTGCCAACGTTGTTGGAACGTCCTGTCAGTCCGCGTCGAGAACCGCGGGCTCGATGACGCCAGCGCGTTCCGTGATCACCCTGTATTGCTCCGGCCGCCGGTGCGCGGCGAAGTTAAACATCTTGTCCTTGCCCTGGCGGCAGAGGTCGAGATCGATGTCGGCGACGATCACCTCGTCAGTCAACGTTGCGGCCTGCGCGACGATGCGGCCATTGGGATCGACGATGCAGGAGCCGCCGATCAGCCCGGAGCCGTCCTCCTCGCCGGCCTTCGCCACCGAGATCGCCCAGGTCGCGTTCATGTAGGCGTTGGCCTGCGTGACCAGCGTAGAGTGGAAGGTGCGCAAGGAGGCGTCTTCCGTGCTGCCGCCATTGGGATCATAAGCCGCCGAATTGTAGCCGATGCAGACGAGCTCGACGCCCTGCAGGCCAAGCACGCGCCAGGATTCCGGCCAGCGGCGATCGTTGCAGATCATCATGCCCATGATGGCGTGGGCCCAGGCCGATCCGGAGCGAAAGGCCGGAAAGCCGAGATCGCCGTATTCGAAATAGCGCTTCTCGAGCTGCTGGTAGCGCGCACCTTGTCGCGGCTCGACCGAGCCCGGCAGGTGCACCTTGCGATAGCGGCCAAGCAGCTCGCCGTCGCGATCGACCAGGATGGCGCAATTGTAGCGGCGTCCATCCGGCGTCAACTCGGCATAGCCGACATAGAAGCCGACGCGCAGCGCACGCGCGCGGTCGAACAAGGCGGCGACGTTCGGGTTCGGCATGCCGCGTTCGAAATAATGGTCGAGTTCGTCACCTTCGAGCAGCCAGCGCGGAAAGAATGTGGTGAAGGCAAGCTCGGGAAACACCACGAGGCTGGCGCCGCGGCCGGCCGCCTCCTCCAGCAGCGCAAGCATCCGCGACAGCGTATGCTCGCGCGTATCGGCTTTTTGCGTCGGCCCCATCTGTGCGGCGGCGGCGCGAAGGACACGAACCAAGATTGCCTCCAATCTGTGCGCAGTGCTGCCTCAATGGGCGACTGAACCCTTTGATGCGACGTGCAAATCCGCTGCCATTACGCGGAAGCGGGGCTGCAAAATCAATTCGTTCTGCTATGATGTTTTGGCCCAGAGTATAACCGGCAGTGATATGAACCTGCGCCAGCTCGAGATTCTCCGCGCCGTCATCCGCCACCGCACCACGGTTGCGGCCGCCGACGAACTGGCGCTGTCGCAGCCCGCAGTCAGCAACGCGCTGAAGACGATGGAGGCGCAGGCGGGTTTTGCGCTGTTCGAACGCGTCAACAACCGACTGTTTCCGACCACGGAAGCGATGGCGCTCTACAAGGAGAGCGAGGCGATCTTCGCGCTGCACGCCAAGCTCGAGAACCGCGTGCGCGATCTGCGCGAGAACCGCTCCGGGCATCTCGCGCTGGTCGCGACGCCGCCGCTCGCTTACAGCATCATCCCCTCGGCGCTGTCAGGCTTCCTGCGCCGCCGTCCGGAAACGCGGGTGTTCTTCGACGTGCGGCGCTATGAGGGCATCATCGAAGGCGTGCTCAACCGCGTCGCCGAGCTCGGCTTTGCGCTCGGGCTGACACATCATCCAGGCATCGCCCATGAGGTGGTGCACACCGGCGAGATGGTGTGCGTGCTGCCGCCGCAGCACCCGCTCGCCGACCTGCCGGTGATCTCGGCCGCGGACCTATCCGGTCTGCCGTTCATCGGGCTCGAGCGTGGGACGCGACTGGGCGAGGCCGTGCGTGACAGTTTTGTCCGGGCCGGCGCACCGTTCCAGCCGACCGTCGAGGTGCGCTACTGCAACACGGCCTGCGTGCTCGCCGCCGCCGGCGTCGGCGCCGCGGTGGTCGATCCCTTCTCGCCGCGGCAAAACGGCGGGACCGGCCTCGTCGTGCGGCCGTTTGCACCGACGACGCACGCGGTGGCCTATATGTTATGGTCGGAAGCCGAGCCGCTGTCGCGCCTGGCCAAGGCGTTTCTCAACGAGGTCCGGAAAGAGAGTGCGTTGCTGGAGCGCACAGCGCCACACCAGCAACATGGGGCAGGAAGCGACCAGGCTTGACCTTGACCAGAGGGCATATGGCACGCATCACCATCATCGAGACCGGGCAGGTCCCACAAAAATATCGCGAGCGCTACGGTTCGTTCCCCGACATGTTCGAGCGCATGGTCCGCGCCGGGGATCCGACAGCCACGGTTGACATCGTCAGCATCCCGAACGGCGATGCGCTTCCCGACCCGCGCAATTTGGAGGCGGTGCTGATCACCGGCGCGGCCGCCGGCGTCTATGACGGGCTCGAGTGGATCGCGCCGCTGGAAGATTTCGTGCGCACGGCCTACGCCAACAGGACACCGATGGTCGGCGTCTGCTTCGGCCATCAGCTGATCGCGCAGGCGCTCGGCGGCACCGTGCGCAAGTCGGAGAAGGGCTGGGGCATCGGCCGGCACGTCTATCAGGTGCTGCCGGACAACGGTGTCGTCGACGGCGAAGCGGTCGCCATCGCCTGCTCGCATCAGGACCAGGTCATCGAGCCGCCAAACGATGCGCTGACGATCCTCTCCTCCGATTTCACCCCGCATGCCGGCCTGCTCTACGCCAACGGCGCGACGCTGACTGTGCAGCCGCATCCGGAGTTCGACGTGGAGTTTGCGCAGGTGTGCTGCGAACTGCGCGACGGCAAGGCGCCGGACGCTGTCGTTGCCACGGCGAGGGAATCACTGGCGGAGCCGATGGATCACGCCAAGCTCGGTAGCGCGATTACGCGATTTCTGGCGCGCAGGTCCATCTCCTCGTCCTGAGGAGCGTGCCAATTGCGCGCGTCTCGAAGGATCGAGGCACCGCTGCAGCAACGGGGGCCTGCATGGTTCGGACGCCGCTTCGCGGCTCCTCACCATGAGGGTTGAAATCTCAGAACGGGCTCTCTCCTAACCCCACCACATCCGCGGGCCTCGGCCCCGGCGCCGGCCAGTGAAATCGCCTGTCCTTCTCCGTAATCACCATGTCGTTGATCGACGCCTCGCGCCGCCGCATCAGGCCGTGCTCGTCGAACTCCCACTGCTCGTTGCCGTAGGAGCGATACCACTGGCCGCTCGCATCGTGCCATTCGTACTGGAAGCGCACGGCGATGCGGTTTTCGTCGAACGCCCAGAGATCCTTGATCAGGCGGTAGTCGTGCTCCTTCTCCCATTTGCGGGTGAGGAACGCGACGATGGCTTCGCGCCCCTGAAAAACCTCGGAGCGATTGCGCCAGCGGCTGTCCTCTGTGTAGGCGAGCGAGACGCGCACCGGGTCGCGCGAATTCCAGGCATCCTCGGCCATGCGGGCCTTCTGCGCTGCGGTCTCACGGGTAAAGGGCGGAAGCGGCGGGCGCGACATGATGGCCTCATCGGTTGGCGGGAGTGCAATCTATCGCCGCGCGCGGGGGAGTCGAGAGGCCGTCCGCTATCGCCCGATCACGAAATCAGATCAGCCTTCATCAAGGCGCGGATCGACTTCGGGATCGGCTGGGCGCGGCCGCCGCTGATGAAGGCGACGCGCACCTCGGCTTTCACCAGCACGTTTTCCCCGCGCCGCACCTCCTGCGCCAGCACGATGGACGCACCCTTCACGGCGACCGGCCAGGTCACGACATCGAGCACGTCATCCATCCGGGCAGGCTTGAGGAAATCGAGATGCATCGAACGCACCACGAAGGCAAAGCCTGCGTCTTCCGCCTCGGCCTGCTCGAACAATGCCTGCTGCTCGGCGCCCATCAGCCGCAAATGATTGGTCCGCCCGCGCTCCATGAAGCGCAAATAGTTGGCGTGATAGACGATGCCCGAAAACTCTGGTTTGACGATATCGCAACAGAATACCAACTTCTTGATTTCGTTGGGGCGCTGGAGGGCGATAGCGTGAACAAGCGCAGATTTTTCTACGTCCCTTTTATGGCGAGCCGCAGCGCCTTCGGGATTAGCTTCAGTGTTCACCTAGCTCGCCTCGAGAGAAATGTCAGCCCGGCCGCGAGCATAGCGGCCCGAAGGGGCATGCGGGACGAGTGCAGCGACAACACCGGTGTTTGAGCGGCACGCGGGAACGGGGCCGTTATAACGCTCGCCACAGGCGAGCCCGTTTTCCGAGTGCCCCCGGCGAGGAGCACTTTATGGCTTGCGCGAGGCATCGTGATCCGAAGGGCCGAGACAGCATGGCTCGGCAAGCTGGCTCATAGAGCCCCGTCCGCGGAGCGGACGCGCCCACAACCTAATCAGACCCGTACTTGTGCCATGGGCGAAAACCGCGGCACTTATGAGCCTGATTTCGGGAGATCCTATCGCGGACCTCACACCACTGACCCACATTAAGAACGTGTGCGGTTATTTGCGTGAGAGTTTCCGGGTTCGTTGCTCCGTCGGCGCAGCCCCTGACTGAAAGCCCAACCGATCGCTCCTGCATTGACGGTTTCGTCCGCGGAGCCGGAGCAGGACTGGCGTGTATCGTACTCCGTCAACCCAGCTCCATGGTCTGGCCGGAATAGTCGACGAACAGCTTCTCGCCGGCGACATGGACCTGGGGACAGGATGGGCTTGAGGGGGCCGGCCCATTGCTTGTAGCGTTCGCATAGCTGAAGCAGTCGGAGTTAGGCAAAAGACCAAGGTAGCTGGGTTGCAGACTGTCAGCGGTGCGCGCCTCCTGGTTACCCCCGATCGCAATCGCTGAAATAGCGATCACGATCGGGTGGAAACGGTGATCACGATGCTCTGGAATGGGCGATCACGATGGCTTGGACTCCGTGATCACGAACGGCTGGAACACGCACTTACCGGGCGCCCCGTCGACCTACCACGCTACTACGTCGCGACGTGGAGCGATGCCGTCAAGCTGTCGGGTGCGCGAGAGGCAGGACACCGCGCTGATCTACGCTCGCAAGTCGTCCGTGAACAAGGCTCTAAGCGATTGAGCAGGAGTCAGTTTTCCGGTTGCGGCGGCATTTGAGATTGCAGGG
>NZ_JBVVPS010000033.1:0-73364 GCF_055811355.1 Bradyrhizobium sp. WSM4873
GCCCCCTGCCGCCCCGAAGCCGCCTTCGCCGCCACCGGCTGCGGCTCCGCAACAGCATGCGCCGCCTCCTGCACCGCCCGCGGCACGCCCGGCTCCCACGCCCCCGGCACCGCCGCCCGCCGCGGCTCCGCAGCAGCATGCGCCGACGCCTCCGCCTGCGACGCCGCCCGCGGCTCGTCCGGCTCCCACACCGCCCACCGCCGCTCCGCAGCAGCACGCACCGACACCTCCGGCTGCGGCCGGTCCTTCGGGACGGCCTGCGCCTGCGCCGACAGCAACTCCCCCGGCACCTGCTGCTCCCGCAGCGCGCCCGGCGACGCCTGCTGCCCCAACCGCCACGCCTGCTCCGACAGCAACACCTGCGCCGACCGCAACGCCGGCTCCGGGCAGCACGCCGGGCACGCCGCCGACTGGCCGCCCCGGTGCGCCGCCCCCCGGCGGACGTCCTGGCGCGCCCCCGGCTGCAGGATCAGCAACACCTGCTCCGGGCGCCACACCCGCGCCGACGGCCACGCCGACCCCCGGTGGCGCTCCGACGCCCCCGCCCGGACGTCCCGGTGCGGGACCCACGCCCGCTCCTGGCGCGACCCCGGCTCCAACCGCGGCGCCAACCCCCGGTCAGCAGGGAGGAACGCCTCCTGCTGGCGCGCCCGCTGCCGGAGCTCCGCCGACCCAGCCGCAGGCAGGCGCCCCGCCTCGACCGCCAGCCCCCCCCGCCGGCGCCGCGGCGCCGAGCACCGTCCCGGGCTCCGCGGCCGCAACGCCTCCGCCCAACAGGGCGGAATACGCGCCGCCAACGGTTGCGCCAGCCTTCCGAACCGCGCCGAGGGTCGCAGCACCGCTGCCGCCAGCACCGCGTCCGCCGCAGCGTGACCTCACGCCGCTCGCGATCGGTGCTGGCGTGGTGGCCGGTGCCGTGATCGGAGCCACCATCGCAGACCTCCACAATCAGCGGCGCGAATCCGTCGAAGGCGGCCGCACCGTCTACACCGAGCCGGACCGCATCATCATCCGCGATCCCGGTGGGCAGACATACGTCCGCGGCAACGATCTCTATCGCTTCCGCTACGGCGCCCGCGACATCCGCACCGAGACTGTCGGCGCCGATACCCGCACCGTGGTGATCCGTCCCGATGGCAGCGAGATCATTACTGTTGTCGGTCCGGACGGTCGGCTGCTGCGGCGAATTCGCAGGGATCCTCGCGGCCGCGAGCTTATCATCATCGACAACAGTTACCGCGATCCGCAGTCGGTCGGCGGCTTCTATGTCGACGCGCCGCCGCCGGTCGTGAACATTCCCTACGACCGCTATATCGTCGATGCCCAGGAGGCGTCGCCGGACGTGATCTACCAGACCATGCGGGCACCACCGGTGCAGCGGATCGATCGGCGTTATACGCTCGACGAAATCCGCTACAGCCCCAATGTTCGCATGCAGATGCCGAGCATCGACGTCAACTCGATCAGTTTCGAGACGGGGTCGTGGACGATCCCACCGGATCAGGCGGCCAAGCTGCAAGTGATCGCCGACGGTCTTAATCAGGCGATCCAGGCCAACCCGCGCGCGGTGTTCCTGATCGAGGGACACACTGACGCGGTCGGCAACGACGTCGACAATTTGTCATTGTCGGATCGTCGTGCGCAGTCCGCCGCCGAATTGCTGACCCAGCAATTCGGTGTGCCGTCTGAGAACCTGACGTCGCAGGGCTATGGCGAGCAGTACCTGAAGGAGCAGACGCAAGGGCCGAGCGCGATCAACCGGCGCGTCACCGTCCGCAACATCACGCCGCTGCTCAATGGCGGCCAGGCCTCGCTGCCGCCGCCCCCGCCCGGCACCGCGCCGCCGCGCTGAGGCGAAGCACAAATGCAAAATGGCCGGGAGCAATCCCGGCCATTTTTGTTTTTCCAGTCGCGTGCCCCGGACGCAGCGCAGCACGTAGTGATGCGCTGCTGAGCCGGGGCCCATACTATCGATGCAGTTGGATCGGCGTCGGTCCCGGCTCTGCGACGCACCGCTTCGCGCTGCATCGCGTCCGGGACACGAGCAGATGCCTCAGCCCTTGTCGCTCTCCAGCCGGAAGATCTGCGAGCCTTCGCTGCCCGACAACAGGCCCGTGTCGCTGTAGAGCTTCAGCTTGGCGCGGGTATCGTTGATGTCGAGGTTGCGCATGGTGAGCTGACCGATGCGATCGGCCGGTGTGAACGCCGCGTCCTCGACCTTCTCCATGCTGAGCCGCTCCGGCGCATAGGTCAGGTTCGGGCTTTCGGTGTTGAGGATCGAGTAGTCGTTGCCGCGGCGCAGCTCGAGCGTGACCTCGCCGGTGACCGCGCGCGCGACCCAGCGCTGCGCGGTCTCGCGCAGCATCAGGGCCTGCGAATCGAACCAGCGGCCCTGATAGAGCAGGCGACCGAGACGCATGCCGCTGATGCGGTATTGTTCGATGGTGTCCTCGTTGTGGATGCCGGTGACGAGGCGCTCATAGGCGATGTGCAGCAGCGCCATGCCGGGCGCTTCATAGATGCCGCGGCTCTTGGCCTCGATGATGCGGTTCTCGATCTGATCGCTCATGCCGAGGCCGTGCCGTCCGCCGATCGCGTTGGCTTCGAGGAACAGCGCGACGGGATCGCCGAAGGTCTGGCCGTTCAGCGCCACCGGCTCACCTTCCTCGAAACGCACCACGACCTTCTCGGCCTTGACGCTGCAGTCGTCACGCCAGAACGGCACGCCCATGATCGGGTTGACGATCTTGATGCCGCTGTCGAGGCTCTCGAGATCCTTGGCTTCATGCGTGGCGCCGAGCAGATTGCTGTCGGTCGAATATGCCTTCTCGGCGCTCATCTTGTAGGCAAAGCCCTGCGCCGTCATGAACGCCGACATCTCGGCGCGGCCGCCAAGCTCGTCGATGAACTGCTGGTCGAGCCAGGGCTTGTAGATGCGCAGGCCCGGATTGGTCAGCAGGCCGTAGCGATAGAAGCGCTCGATGTCGTTGCCCTTGAAGGTCGAGCCGTCGCCCCAGATGTTGACGCCGTCCTCCTTCATCGCCGCAACCAGCATCGTGCCGGTGACCGCGCGCCCCAATGGCGTGGTGTTGAAATAGGTGATGCCGCCGGTCGAGATGTGGAAGGCGCCGGACTGGATCGCGGCGATGCCTTCATGGACGAGCTGCGTGCGGCAATCGACCAGCAGCGCTTTCTCCGCGCCGAACTCCATCGCCTTGCGCGGGATCTCGTTGTAGTCAGCCTCGTCAGGCTGGCCGAGATTGGCGGTATAGGCGTAGCAGCGCGCGCCCTTCTGCTTCATCCAGAGCAGCGCCGCTGACGTGTCGAGGCCGCCCGAAAAAGCGATGCCGACTTTCTCACCCTTGGGCAGGCTTTTCAGGATCGTGGTCATGGGGCTTCCAATCGGTCTCGAAGGGCGGGTGTCGTTTCACGGGTTGACCGCGCGATTATCAAATTTCGCGGGGCTCGGCACCCCTTTAATGGCTCAAACTGACGGCTCGGGGTCCGTCTTGCGGCCGAACAGGCGCTGGCGCAGCCGGTAGGCGGGCATGTTCAACCGGGTCAGGGCGGCATCGACCGCCTCGTCCGAAAACCGGGTCCGCGGCCAGCGGTAAATCAGCGCGTAGGCAAACCAGATCACGACGAAGGTGACGAGGCCGGCGATCGAGACATCGGTGAAGAAGTGGCCGCCAAAGGCCATCCGCAGGCCGCTGGTCACGAGGCCGAACACCACGGCTCCGGCATAAGCGAGCGGCCGCCACGGCGGCGGTGCCAGTGCGGCGGGCGCCAGCGTCCAGAACGCGGTCGCGCCCTCGCCCGAGAAGAACGAGCAGTTGCGCGCGCAGCCGCCGCGCGGATCCCACCACGGCACGAATTGCTGGTCGCCGGCAAACTGCGTCACCACCACCGGGCGCGGCCGGCCCCAATAGGACTTGAAGGCGAGATTGGTGAGGATGCCGGCCGACATGATGATCGTGACCAGCAGGAAGACGATCGCGCGCCCGGATACCATCAGCGGGCGGTCGGGCCTGACCATCTTGACCACGAGCGCTGTCAGCGCAGGCAGCACGAACGCCCAGGCAACCCACATCGCGGCATCGCGCGCGAAGCCTGCCCAATCGTTCAGCTTGAGCGGAAACGATTTGGTATCAGGGTCGAAGAACAGCGCGGCGAGCTTGAGATCGAGCTCGGGATAGAGGCCGAAAACGACGCCGATCACGAGCCACAGCGCCAGGGCGATGAAGAGTCCGGTCCGGTTCATGGCGCGCGGTTTAGCCGAGTGGGAAGGGGATGAAAACCCCGTGGCAAGTCAGAAAGTCACCGTGCATCCGGCCGCGAATTCGACGGCAGTGGCGGAGGCGGCTTGCGCGGCAGCGGCGGATTGCGCCAGGCGCCGGCATTGCGGCCGGCGATCAGCCAGTAGACGACACCGGCGACGATACCCGCGCCGGTCATGATCTCCAGATGCCGCCGCACGATGCCTTCGAATTGCAGCGTGTCGGAATGAAACGGGACCAGCCCGAGATAGCAGGCGAGCCCCACGACCCCGCCGCCCACGGCATAGGCGAGCGCGCTGCGGATGTAGAGCGCCTCGGTGATCGCGACGATCACCGCCGCCGGCACCAGCGCAAAACCGGAAACGAAGATGAAGCCGAACCCGAGCAGGATATCGATCGTGCCCTGGTCGACGGGACCGGCGCCGAGATCGGCGAACTCCGGAAACAACAGCGCGACGACGACGATCATGCCGCCGACGAAGCAGGCGGCGAGAAAGCCGATGAAGATGACGACGAGGCGGCCGATCAGGGACATGCAGAGGAAGCCAACGTTACCGTCATTGCGAGCGAAGCAATCCAGAGATGCGTCTGCGGAGGCAGTCTGGATTGCTTCGTCGCTGCGCTCCTCGCAATGACGGGCAAGCAACACAGTGCGCCTGTCAAGCTAGTCCGTCATCGCCATGGCCCGCAGCGTCTGGCGTTCCCTGGCGGAGAGTTTTTCGGTCTCCGACTTGAGCTGGCCGCAGGCCGCCAGGATGTCGCGGCCGCGCGGAGTGCGCACCGGCGAGGAGTAACCCGCGTTGAAGACGTACTCGGAGAATTTTTCGATCTGGTCCCAGTCCGAGCATTCATAGGCGGTGCCGGGCCAGGGGTTGAACGGGATCAAATTGATCTTGGCGTGAATGCCCTTGAGCATCTTCACCAGCAGCTTGGCATCGTCCAGCGAATCGTTGACGCCCTTGAGCATCACATATTCGAAGGTGATGCGACGCGCGTTCGAGGCGCCCGGATAGTCGCGGCAGGCCTGCAGCAATTCCTTGATCGGATATTTGCGGTTGAGCGGGACCAGCTCGTTGCGCAGCTCGTCGCGCACCGCATGCAGCGAGATCGCGAGCATGACGCCGATCTCCTCGCCCGCGCGCACGATATTCGGGACCACACCCGAGGTCGACAGCGTGATGCGGCGGCGGGAGATGCCGATGCCTTCGTTGTCGCCGACGATGAGCAGCGCATCGCGCACCGCGTCGAAATTGTAGAGCGGCTCGCCCATGCCCATCATCACGATGTTGGTGACGCGGCGCGTACCGTCTTCTCGATCGGCCCAGTCGTTCAGACGATCCCGCGCGACCATCACCTGTCCGACGATCTCGCCGGCGGTGAGATTGCGCACCAGGCGCTGCGTGCCGGTGTGACAGAACGAGCAGTTCAAGGTGCAGCCGACCTGCGAGGAGACGCACAGCGTGCCGCGATCGGTTTCCGGGATGTAGACGCACTCGACTTCGTGCGCCCGCTCGACATTGTCGCCGCTCGGCAGCCGCAGCAGCCATTTGCGGGTTCCGTCGTTGGAGATCTGCTCGGCCACGACTTCGGGCCGGTCGACCGTGAAATGCTGGGCGAGGTCGGCGCGAATGCCCTTCGAGACCGAGGTCATCTCTTCGAAATTCTGGGCGCCCCGGAAATACATCCAGTGCCACAGCTGCTGTACGCGCATCTTGCGCTGAGCCGGAGCGACGCCGATCTCCCCGAGGCGATCGGCCAACTCGGTGCGCGACAAGCCGATCAGCGACGGCTTGGCCGGCGGCACATAGGTTTCGAGCGGAGTCTTCTCCACCAGCGTTGCGTTGTGCGGCTCGGTCATCGGTGCCTGAGATTGCTGCTGCTGTCTCGTCATGCCCGGGCTTGTCCCGGGCATCCGCGTTCTTTTCTGTCCGTAGCCAGCGCGTGGATGGCCGGGATACGCGCTTCGCGCTCTAGCCCGGCCATGACGTCTGTACCTTTGGAACCGCCCCTATATAGCAACCGGAACCGCCGATTGCGACCTTATCGACCGCAGGCTTAACGCCTGCAATCCTGGGCGATCCTGTCGAGCGCCTGGGCAAGGCCCTTCAGCGAGAAGGTGTCGGTCGTCTCGGTCCCCTTGGACGAGATGCCCTTGACCACGAGATCGGCGGATTTGCGCATGGCCTCGACCATCCGCTCTTCCTCGGCCGCGTTCTTGATCCAGAGACCATCGCCCTGCGAGTACATGGCGAAAGCGGCGCCGCCGACCTCGACCGAGGATTCAGAGCCCGGCTTCAGCGCGTAGCCGATCATGACCGAGACTTCGTTGTTGACCTTCTCCGCCGGGCGGGTGGAGACAAAGGCATAGGCAGGATCGCGCGGCCGATTCGGCGGGTTGGTCTTCGACGACGACGGCTTGGCCAGCGCGAAGCAGACCTTTTTGCCGTTGGGCGCGGCCGAATAAGCGCCCCAGGTGCCGAACTGACCGATCAGGGTCGGCTCGGCGCCGCCCGCAACCGCCGCGTGCGGGGCCGCCGGCTTGCTCTCGGGCTTTGCAGCCGTCTTTCCAGTCGTATTGGTCGCCGGCGCAGCCGATTTCGGCGCGGCCTCTTTCGGTGCAGTTTTGGGCGCAGGCTGCGCCGTCTGCGCCCGCGCGGAATCGGTGATTCCACAGGCCGCCACGCCCGTCATCAAAGCTAAAATCAGCACCCGCCACATGCTGGAGTGGTTCCCTCAATATTGTGACTGGAAGATGGCCCGGTCGCGCATTGTCCCCGAGGCAGGGATAGCCGGGAAAGTCCAATTTGGGAAGGCAGTTAGCGAAGCTCGCGGCGACTAGGCCCTGGATCGCGCCGCGCGCTGCTCCGACCATTGCGCATCGGTCCAGCGCAACAAATCCTCGGCGCCGGAGCTGCGCAAATGCGCGCCACCGTCGATCACCACCATCTCGCCGTTGATGTAGCCGGCACGGTCGGAGACCAGGAAGCTGGCGAGGTCGGCAAGCTCGCTATGCTCGCCGGCGCGTCCCATCGGGTTGCGCGCGGCCCACCCTTCGTCGCGACCCTCGGGGCGGAGCTGGCCCGAGGCGCCCGCGGTCGGGAACGGTCCCGGCGCGATCGCGACGGTGCGGATGCCCTTCGGCCCCCACTCGACGGCAAGACTCTTGGTCATCGCCAGCACGGCCGACTTCGCCATCGCCGACGGCACGGTGAAGGCGCGGCCGGTGATGGTCGAGGTCGAGAGGATCGAGAGCACGACGCCGCCATGCTTACCGTCGATCCAGCGCTTGCCGGCGGCGAGCGTGCAATACATCGCGCCATGCAGTGTCGGCGCAAAGATCGCATCCGCGGCGCGGAATGAGAGATGCTCACTCTGCGCGATGAAAGTCGCAGCCGCGTTGTTGACGAGAATATCGAGCGGCGCCTCGCGCCAGATGGCGTCCATCATGCTCTCGACGGCGGCGCCGTCGCGGATATCGCAGGCGATCGTCGTGACCTTGCCGCCTGTCTCTTCGCGCATCTCGCTCGCCGCCGCCTCGAGCCGGTCGAGCTTGCGGCCGCAGATCACGAGCTCGGCGCCGAGCGCGAGGAAGCGGTGCGCCATCGCAGCACCGAGACCCGAACCGCCGCCGGTGACGAGGATGCGCTTGTGCTTGAGCAGGCCTGTTTCAAACATCGTTTGATTCCTCCCTTTTCTTCTTCCGTCACTGCGAGCGAAGCGAAGCAATCCAGGCTATTTCCGCGGCACGGATTCTGGATTGCTTCGCTTCGCTCGCAATGACGAGGATAGGACCGAATGCAATTTCAGACAAAGAAACCGGATTGTGGGACCGCGCTAAATCCGGCAGAAACAGCCAAACTATAATTCTGCCTCGAAACGCCAAGTGCTCTCAAGAAGGTGCCGCCATGAAAGCCATCCTCTGCTCGCAATATTGCCAGCCCGACGATCTCGTTCTGGCCGACGTGCCGGATCCGGTGGCCGGTCCCGGCGAAGCCGTGATCGCGATCAAGGCTGCGGCGCTGAACTTCTTCGACATCCTGATGATTCAGGGCAAGTACCAGATCAAGCCGCCGTTCCCGTTCTCGCCGGCCGCCGAAGTTGCGGGCGTGATCGAGAGCATCGGTCCCGGCGTAACCGATCTGAAGGTCGGCGATCGCGTCGTCGCCTCCTGCGGCCACAACGGGGCGCGCGAAAAGATCGCGCTGCCGGCCGCATCGATCGTGAAAATCCCCGACAATCTCGATTATGACCGCGCGGCCGGCATCATCATCATCTACGGCACGGCGCTGCATGCGCTGGAAGATCGCGCGAGCCCGAAGCCGGGCGAAACGCTCGCGGTGCTCGGCGCCGCCGGCGGCACCGGACTTGCCGCGTGCGAGCTGGGCAAGCTGATGGGCCTGAAGGTGATCGCCTGCGCCTCGTCGGACGAGAAGCTCGAATTCGCGAAGGCGCACGGCGCAGAACTCACGCTCAATTACGGCAAGGAAGATTTGAAGGAAGGCTTGCGAAAGCTCACCGGCGGCAAGGGTGTCGACATCATCTTCGATCCCGTGGGCGGCACCTATGCCGAGCAGGCCCTGCGCTCGATTGCCTGGGAAGGCCGATTCCTCGTGATCGGCTTTGCTGCCGGCGACATTCCAAAGATGCCGCTGAACCTCGCGCTGCTGAAGGGCTGCGACATCCGCGGCGTGTTCTGGGGCGCCTGGACCCGACTTAACCCGGAAAAGAACCGCGCCAATCTCGAGAAGCTTGTGAAGTGGACAGCGGAAGGAAAAATCTCCTCGCATGTCGACCGTGTCTTCCCGCTGGCACAGACCGCCGACGCGCTGAAGGTGCTCGCGGGACGTCAGGCCATGGGCAAGGT
The DNA here is from genome assembly GCF_055811355.1 of Bradyrhizobium sp. WSM4873. Lineage (NCBI taxonomy): Bacteria > Pseudomonadati > Pseudomonadota > Alphaproteobacteria > Hyphomicrobiales > Nitrobacteraceae > Bradyrhizobium > Bradyrhizobium sp. WSM4873. The sequence goes on from NZ_JBVVPS010000033.1 coordinate 9,142, forward strand.
GATCCTGCATCCGTGAGGGTGTCGGCGCGTAGAGTGTTGCGACATCGTCACCACATACTCAACTGTCATTGCCCGGCTTGACCGGGCGATCCAGGACTCCGTCACGAGTGTTGTTGAATCGATGAGCCGCGGCGTACTGGATTCCCCGCCTTCGCGGGGAATGACAGTGAAGGATGCGGCGACAGCTACTGCGCGGCTTCCGCGTCGCCCTCGACCACCCCACGCTTCAACGCGGCGCGGGCCGCTTCGCGATGCTCGTTCGTGATATGGCTCGCGACCATGCGGATCGCGGTGGCGAGCACGGCGGCGTCATCGGTGAAGCCGAGGATCGGCATCACGTCGGGAACGAAGTCGAACGGCAGGATGAAATAGGCAATCGCGCCGAGCAGCGAGGCCTGGACATGGCGCGGCGTCTGCCGGTCGAAGGCGCAGTAATAGGCGGCGAGCAGATCCTCCGCGAACGGCAGTCGCGCGGCGACACGCTTCAGCTTGCGCCAGAAGCGGCGGCGCACGCTCTCACGATCTTCCGCGAGCCGGTCGGCCGGCTCGAAACCGACACTGTGTTCGGCAGCCATGTTCGACAAACTCCCCGTTCCAGCCAAGGGTCGCGTCAGGGGTGGCAGATCGCCGCATCCCCGGCTGATCACAAGATGGGAACTCGGCCGGTCCCCGCAAGACGTCAGCCTGGTGTCAGCTTGGCGATGGCGTTCATCGCCTTGGCGAGCTCGATGTCGAGCGCGGTGAGGCCGCCGGCGTCATGGGTCGACAGCAGCACCTCCACCGTCTTGTAGACATTGCGCCATTCGGGGTGGTGGTCCATCTTCTCGGCGACCAGCGCCGCGCGCGTCATGAATCCGAACGCCTCGTTGAAATCCCTGAAGACAAAGGTTTTCCCGATCGCGTCGCGTCCCTGAACCTCGGTCCAATCAGGTAGTCCGCCCAGCGCCTGCCTGCGCGCCTCCGCCGAGAGCCGTTCTGCCATCGTCGCCTCCATCCTTTTAGGGGAACTTTACCCTAACACCGCACCGACGCCCCGGGTTCATACGGGATTAGACCCCATCCGCTAACCATGACGGAGATGTAACCCTGCCGGACAAGAAATTTGCTACACTTGCGGGCGTAAATCGCCGGCCAAGATGAAACTGAGCCTCAAGCGACTGTTCGGGAGATCGATGACCGGGGGATTGGACCTGGCCGAAGCGCCCACCCCGCCCTCGCCGCGATCGTCGGCGCGGAAGACGGCGCTCGTGACTCTCGCGCTGGTGCTCGCGATCGTTGGCGCGCTCGCCGGCGGCTACTACTTTGCCATGCGGCCGGTGACGCTGAAGATCGCGGTCGGCCCCGCCAACAGCGACGACGTCAAGGTCGTGCAGGCACTGACCCAGGCCTTCGCACAGCACAAGAGCTCTGTGCGACTGCGTCCGATCCAGACCGACGGCGCCACCGCCAGCGCCAATCTGGTGGCGGAAGGCAAAGCCGATCTTGCCATCGTCCGCGGCGATCTCGACGTGCCGAAAAACGCGCAAGCCGTTGCGACCCTGCGCAAGAATGTCGTGGTGTTGTGGTCCATACCCGTCAAGGGTAAGAAGAAGGGTGCGAAGATCACCAAGATCGCGCAGCTCGCCGGGCATCGGGTCGGCGTGGTTGGCCGCACCCAGGCCAACGTCAATTTGCTCAAGGTAATCCTGCAGCAATACGGCGTCGATCCCGCCAAGGTCGAGATCGTGCAATTCCCGGCCAATGAAGTTGCCGAGGCGATCAAGTCTCAGAAGGTCGATGCCTATCTCGCGGCCGGTCCCGTCAACAGCAAGATCACTTCGGACGCGATCGCCACTTCCGCCAAGGAGTTCGGCACCCCGACTTTCCTCGCGATCGATTCCGCCGATGCGATTGCGCAAAATCATCCCGTCTATGAAGCGGCCGAGATTCCCGCGGGCACTTACGGCGGCTCGCCCGATCGTCCCGACGACGAGGTCAAGACCATCAGCTTCTCGCACCACATCGTGGCGCGCAAGGCTGTGTCCGAAACCACCATCGCGGCGTTCACGCGCCAACTATTCTCCGTCCGCCAGCAATTGGTGACGGAATTCCCGCTGGCGGCGAAGATCGAAACGCCCGACACCGACAAGGATGCGGTGATTCCCGTGCATCCCGGCGCCGCCGCTTTCGTCGACGGCGAAGAAAAGACGTTCCTCGACAGGTACAGCGATTACATCTGGTGGACCCTGATGGCGCTCTCGGCCATGGGCTCGATCGGCGCCTGGTTTGCGGGCTATCTGAAGAAGGACGAGCGCGACAACAACAGCCATCTGCGCGAGCGGCTGCTCGACATGATCACCGCCGCACGAAAGAGCGAGACGACCGAAGATCTCGATCAGATGCAGACCGAGGCCGACGAGATCCTGCGCGACACGTTGCGCTGCTACGACCACGGCGCGATCGAGGAAGGTGCGCTCACCGCCTTCAACATCGCGCTCGACCAGTTCCATGCGGCGGTTGCCGACCGCAAAGCGGTGCTATTCAGCCTGCCGCAGAACCTGCAGCGTACCGGCGCGCAATTCCGGGCCGCCGGCAACGCGTAAGCGCGTGCGCGCGTAATCGCTTCGTCACATTGTCTCCATATAGCGTCGGGCTTCACCATGCGACCGCCCTGGACGACCGCCTCACGCGATATCGAGACCATCCCATGAACATCAAATTCTCCCGCCGCCGTTTCCTGACCACCAGTGCGGGCGCGCTCGGCGCGGTCGCAATGCCGCATCTCTCCCGCGCGGCCGACCGGCCGGCGGTGACCCACGGCGTGCAGTCGGGCGACGTCACCGTCGACGGCGGCGTGGTCTGGGCGCGCACCGACCGGCCCGCACAGATGCTGGTCGAGGTGGCGACGACGGAGTCGTTCAGGGATGCCCGCGCACTGCCGCCGATCGCGGCGCTGCCCGAGAGCGACTTCACCGCAAAGATGCTGATCGAAAACCTGCCTAGCGGACAGGACATCTTTTATCGCGTCCGCTTCCGCGATCTGTCGCACACCGCGGTGGAGGGCGAGCCGGTGACCGGCCGCTTCCGCACCGCGCCCGCCGACCGCCGCGACGTCAGCTTCGTCTGGGGCGGCGATGTCGCAGGACAAGGCTGGGGCATCAACCCCGATGACGGCGGCATGTTCACCTTCTCGGCGATGCGCAAGCACCGTCCGGATTTCTTCCTGCATTCCGGCGACACCATCTATGCCGACGGCCCTATCCAGTCCGAGGTTAAGCTCGCCGACGGCAAGATCTGGAAGAACGTCACGATCCCCGAGAAAGCCAAGGTCGCCGAGACGCTGGACGAGTACCGCGCCGCGCACAAATACAATTTCACTGACGACAATCTTCGCGCCTTCAATGCCGAAGTGCCGATCTTCGTGCAGTGGGACGACCATGAGGTGACCAACAACTGGTCGCTTTCGAAGGAGCTGCCGGCGACCTATAAGGAGCGCGACATCGCACTGCTTGCGGCCCGCGCAGGCCGTGCCTTCCACGAGATGTATCCGATGCGCGAGAGCATCGTCGAGCCCGGCCGCGTCTATCGCCAGATCTCCTATGGTCCCCACCTCGATGTGTTCGTGCTCGACGAGCGCAGCTATCGCGGCCCGAACGGCGCCAACCTCGAAACCGCTTACGGCCCGGCCAGCTATTTCCTCGGCCCCGACCAAACCGCCTGGCTCAAGCACGGCCTGTTGAATTCTCGCGCGACCTGGAAGGTGATCGCCTCCGATATGCCGCTCAGCCTCGTCGTATCAGATACGGCAAAGGGTGGATCGGAAGCCATTGCGCAGGGCGACGGCCCGGTGCGCGGCCGCGAGTTCGAGATCGCCGACATCCTGCGTTTCATCAAGATGGCGCCGATCAGCAACACCGTATGGCTGACGGCGGACGTGCATTACGCCGCCGCGCACTATTACGATCCGAACAAGGCGCAATTCCAGGATTTCGAGCCGTTCTGGGAGTTCGTGTCAGGCCCGCTTCACGCGGGCACATTCGGTCCGAACGCGCTCGACAATACGTTTGGGCCGGAGGTGCGTTTCGTCAAGGCGCCCGGGAAAGACAGCCAGAACCTGCCGCCATCGGCCGGCATGCAGTTCTTCGGTCACGTCAAGATCGATGGCGCTTCCGGCCAGATGACGGTGACCTTGCGCGACCGCGCCGACGTCGCGCTGTGGTCGACCACGCTCGATCCGAAGCAGGCCTGACCGTATCGCTAGTCCGCCGCGCGGACCTGGAGCGCCGCCTCCAGCGCGTCGCTCGAACACGGCTTCTGCAGTCGCGGCTGGCCGGCGAATACCGGCGGGATGCGCGCGTCAGCGCCGTAACCAGTGACGAAGACGAACGGAATTTTCAGGGCCGCGAGCCGTTCGGCGACCGCAAAGCTGTTCTCGCGACTCAATCCGACGTCGAGCAAGGCGAATTCGGGGGCACGCGCCGCGATCGCGGCCAGCGCCTGCGCCACTGAACCTGCCGTGCGCACGCTCTTCACGCCAAATCCGAGCAGGCGATCCTCGAAGTCGATTGCGATGATCGGATCGTCCTCGACGATGAGGACATCGGCGGGACAATTTGAACCATCGGAAACGGCGGGTGCCATCATCGTAACGTGGAGCATGAGGTGTCTCTGACTGGGATACCGGTCACGACGCCTTTACCCAGCGCGGAGGGTTCCCGGAACGAAACCACCACATCACAGTTGTCAGGTCTGTCCACTTGTGCACACAGGGCCTCGTCGGAACTCGCTAATGTGGAGGCGGATGGGAGTTTAAGATGGACGCGCGGACCAGCAAGGCCACCGAGATCGATAGCCGGCCGACCAACAATCTGCTGCGGCGCTTGAGCCCGGCCGACTTCGCCCTGCTTGCGCCGCATGTCATGCTCGAAAGCGCCGCGGCGAATGAATTGCTCTATAACCCCGGCGACGACGTCCAGGTCGTCCACTTCCCCTGCGGACCATCGCTTGCAACCTTCCTCGTTCCCAATGAGGACGGCCGTGACGTCGAGACCATCCTGGTTGGCCGCGAAGGCGCGGTGGGCGGCATCGTCAGCGAGGGTTATCTGCCGGCCTACACCCGGATCTGCGTGAAATTCGGTGGGCCCTTTGCGCGCATTCACGTCAGCAAGCTGGAGGCCGCCAAGCAGCGCTCGTCCTCGTTGCGCCATGTCTTCGCCCGCTACGCCGACTGCATGCTGGCGCAGATCTTCCAGTCCACCGCCTGCAACGCCATTCACTCGATCGAGCAGCGCACCGCCAAATGGATGCTGGCGGCGATGGAACGGACCGGCGACGAGAGCAGCGTGCCTCTGACGCACGAGCAGCTCGCGACACTGCTCGGCGTCGGCCGCAGCTATGCCAGCCGCGTGCTCCAGTCGTTTAAGGCGGAAGGCGTGCTCGACACGCGGCGCGGATCGATCCTCGTCCGCAACCGCGAAGGCCTGCGCCTGCGCGCCTGCCTGTGCAACGAGGCTGTGAAGTTGCACTTCGAAGAGGTGCTGCGCGGGGTCTATCCGACCGAAGAGCGGCAAGCGGGCTAGCCGCCTGCCTCGCTCCTCTTCGGGGATAAGAAGCGGCCGCACTATCCCGCCAAGCGGGAACCTGGGCTAATGTCCCCCGCATGAGCGGGGCTTTCCTTCACACTCTCTTCGATGTCGGGGCGTGGCTGGCTGCGGCCGCGGCGCTGTACTGGCTGTCGCGACAGGGCTTGCGGTTTCCGGCGCAATCCTTCGAGCGGTCCTACCTCGCCGCTTTGGTGTTCGGTGCGGGGCTCGGCGCCTATCTGTTCGGCTCCGCCAATTTGTGGCTGTCGGGCCAGAGCGGCATTGCGCGCTCTGTGGAAGGTGCGCTCGCCGGCGGCATCGTGGCGATCGAGCTCTACAAATGGTCCGCAGGGATCACGGTCCGAACCGGCGTCCGTTTTGCGCTGCCACTGGCGATCGGCATCGCGATCGGCCGGCTCGGCTGCTATTTCGCGGGCCTCGACGATTTCACCTACGGCACCCCGACGGCATGGCCCTGGGGTCATGATTTCGGCGACGGCGTCCCGCGCCATCCCGTGCAGCTCTACGAAAGCGCCGCGATGGGGGTATTCGCGTTGCTCTACGTGCTGGCGGTCTTGAACCGGAGCGCGTTTGTGATCACCAATGGTTTCTACCTCGTCCTTGTCTACTATGGCGCACAGCGCTTCCTGTGGGAATTCCTCAAGCCCTACGGCACGCTGATCGGCCCCTTCACGCTGTTTCACCTGCTGTCGCTGTCCATCCTGCTCTACGCTGTCGTCATGCTGGCGAGGGCGCCCAAAGCGAGACCCATGCATGAACGCGCCGTTGCGTAAGTCGCGCCCTTATATCTTCTGGGGCCAGACTCAATCTCTCTGCGAGACCTGCCTGAAGCTGGTGCCGGCCAAGATCCAGATCCTCGACAACGAGGTCTGGTACGAGAAGCGCTGCAAGGAGCATGGCGTCCAGTCCACGCTGGTGTCGACGGACGCAGCCTATTGGCGCCTGTGCAAGGATTTCATCAAGCCCGGCGACCGGCCGCTCGCCTTTCAACGGCATACCGAATTCGGCTGTCCCTACGATTGCGGCCTGTGCCCCGACCACGAGCAGCATTCCTGCCTGGCCCTGATCGAGATCACCGAGCATTGCAATCTGACCTGCCCGGTGTGCTTTGCCGATTCCTCACCGGCGCGGACCAGCTTCACGCCGCTGGCCAAGGTCGAGCGAATGCTCGACGCGCTGGTCGCGAGCGAAGGCGAGCCTGATTTGGTGCAGATCTCCGGCGGCGAGCCGACGCTGCATCCGGATTTCTTCGCGATCCTCGATGCGGTGCGCGCCCGCCCGATCCGCCATGTCATGATCAACACCAACGGCCTGCGTATCGCCCGCGAAAAGGATTTCGTGGCGCGGCTCGCCGAGAACAAGCGCGGGCTCGAGGTCTATCTCCAGTTCGACTCGCTCGAACGCGACGCGCTGATCAATCTGCGCGGCGCCGATTTGCGCAAGATCCGTCAGCAGGCGCTGGAGAATCTCGAGCATTACGGCGTGTCGACCACGCTGGTGGCGACCATCAAGCGCGGCGTCAACGATGCCGAGATCGGCGACATCGTTCGCCATGCGCTCACGTGCAAATGCGTGCGCGGCGTCACGCTGCAGCCGGTGCAGGATGCCGGCCGCAACGAGAATTTCGACAAGAACACCGACCGCATCATGCTGTCGGAGATCCGCAAGCGCGTGGTCGAAACCGGCGTGTTCGGCGACAAGGACATGATCCCGCTGCCCTGCAACCCCGAAAGCATCTCGATCGGTTACGGCCTGCGCAACGGCGAGAAAGTGCTGCCGCTGACCTCACTGATCCCGCAGGAGCAACTCGTCGCCTTGTTGCCCAATACGATAAGCCCGGAGAAGCATCCGGCGCTGAGGGAGAAATTCATCGATCTGTTTTCGCTGTCCTCGGGACCGCTGAACACCAGCGAGCGCGTCTGCGAATTGTTGTGCTGCCTGCCGAGCTTCGAGGTCCCGCAAGGCATCACTTACGAGAACGTATTCCGCGTCACCATCGTGCAGTTTCTCGACCGCTTCAATTTCTGCGTCGGCAACGTCAAGCGCAGCTGCATCCATTTCGTCACCGAGAGCGGCGCGATCATTCCGTTCGACACCTACAATCTGTTCTACCGGAACGGAAAGATCGACGGCATCCGCGCCGAACTGGCGGCGCAGTCAACCGAAGGAGCCCTGCAGGCATGAGCATCAGCGACACGCCGCCGCCAGCCCCTCCGGGACCGCCTCCCGCCCCGCCGACCAAGCGCAGCGGCTGCCTGACCGCGCTCATGGCGATCTTCGGGATCCTCCTGCTGCTGCCCGGTGCCTGCGCAATCCTGTTCGGCGGAATCTCCATATCCGACAGGGGCCGGATCGATTCCGACGTCGCGCCTCTGGTCTTCCTGGGCCTGGTCGTGGGGCTGGGCGGGGTCGCCCTGATCTGGGCCGCCATCAAGGGCCGGCGCGGCTGAGCCCGGCTTTTCGCCTAACCCCCGGGAATTCCCGGACAAAATTCAATCAACCAATGGCCAAAGAACACATTGTTTTTTGGCCGTTTTTGCCTATATTGCGCCGCAACGCGTAGGGTGCCCGGTCGATATGCCGGGCTTTCCCTTTTGGGCGGAAAGCGCCCCGTTTCCAGTCTTCAAGCGTTGTTTCGAGAAGAGGTCCCGGTCTGACCGGCGAGATCGCGCTTAACCCATTGTCCGACCGCAAAGAAGCTCACTCATGAACCTTCGCAACATCGCCATCATCGCCCACGTCGACCACGGCAAGACGACCCTGGTCGACCGCCTCCTCCAGCAATCCGGCACCTATCGCGAGAACCAGAAGGTGACCGAACGCGCCATGGACTCCAACGATCTGGAGCGCGAGCGCGGCATCACCATTCTGGCCAAGGCGGCCTCGGTGCAGTGGAAGGACACTCGCATCAACATCGTCGACACCCCAGGCCACGCCGATTTCGGCGGTGAGGTCGAGCGCATCCTCAACATGGTGGACGGCGCGCTGGTGCTGGTCGACGCCGCCGAAGGCCCGCTGCCGCAGACCAAATTCGTGGTCTCCAAGGCGCTCAAGGTCGGTTTGAAGCCGATCGTCGTGATCAACAAGGTCGACCGTCCCGACGCGCGGGCGACCGAAGTCATCAACGAGGTGTTCGATCTGTTCGCGGCGCTCGACGCCAGCGAGGAGCAGCTCGACTTCCCGATCCTCTACGGGTCGGCCAAGCAAGGCTGGATGGCCGACAGCCCGGATGGATCGCAGGAAGCCGGCATGCAGCCGCTGTTCGACCTGATCGTGCGCCATGTCGCGCCGCCGACCGTCGAGGAAGGCCCGTTCCGCATGATCGGCACCATTCTGGAAGCCAACCCCTATCTCGGCCGCATCATCACCGGCCGCATCTCTTCCGGTTCGATCAAGCCGAACCAGGCCGTGAAGGTGCTGGGCGCCGACGGCAAGACCATCGAGACCGGCCGCATCACCAAGATCCTCGCCTTCCGCGGCATCGAGCGCACTCCTCTCGACGAGGCCGAGGCAGGCGACATCGTCGCGATCGCCGGCCTGACCAAGGGCACCGTCGCCGATACCTTCTGCGATCCGTCGGTCGACACCCCACTGGTGGCGCAGCCGATCGACCCGCCGACAGTGTCGATGTCTTTCATCGTCAACAACTCGCCGCTCGCCGGCACCGAAGGCGACAAGGTGACCAGCCGCATGATCCGCGACCGCCTGCTGCGCGAGTCGGAAGGAAACGTCGCGCTGCGGGTCGTCGAAGCCTCCGACAAGGACGCGATGGAAGTTTCGGGCCGCGGCGAATTGCAGCTCGCGATCCTGATCGAGACCATGCGCCGCGAGGGCTTCGAGCTCTCGGTGTCGCGTCCGCGCGTCGTATTTCAGAAAGACGAGGCCACCGGCGCCACGCTGGAGCCGATCGAGGAAGTCGTCATCGACGTCGACGAGGAGCATTCCGGCGTCGTCGTGCAGAAGATGAGCGAGCGCAAGTCCGAGCTGATCGAGATGAAGCCGTCCGGCGGCAACCGCCTGCGGCTGGTGTTCTACGCGCCGACCCGCGGCCTGATCGGCTACCAGGGCGAACTGCTCACCGACACCCGCGGCACCGCGATCATGAACCGCCTGTTCCACGGCTACGCGCCGTACAAGGGCGAGATCCAGGGCCGCCGCAACGGCGTGCTGATCTCCAACGACCAAGGCGAAGCGGTGGCTTACGCGATGTTCAAGCTGGAAGATCGCGGCCCGATGATGATCGAGCCGGGCTGGAAGGTCTACAAGGGCATGATCGTCGGCGAGCATACCCGCGACAACGACCTCGAGATCAACGTGCTCAAGGGCAAGCAGCTCACCAACATCCGCACGACCTCCAAGGACGAAGCCGTGCGCCTGACCCCGCCGATCCGCATGACGCTGGAAAAGGCGCTGGCCTATATCGAGGACGACGAGCTGGTGGAGATCACGCCGAAGTCGATCCGGCTGCGCAAGCGGCACCTCGACCCGAACGAGCGCAAGCGCGCGGAAAAGTCCAAGGAAGCGGTGGCTTAAGGCCACTCGGACACACGACGAATGCGTCATGGCCGGGCTTGTCCCGGCCATCCACGTCTTCGATACTGGTGTCAATTACGTGGATGCCCGGGACAAGCCCGGGCATGACGATGAAATTGACCGCTATGTCCCTCCCCTCCTCCGTTGACGTCGCGATCATCGGTGCGGGCGCCGCCGGCCTCGGCGCGGCGCATGCACTGGCAGGCTCCGGCCTCTCCGTGGTCGTGATCGAGGCGCGCGACCGGCTCGGCGGGCGGGCCTGGACGGTGCAGGCCTCGCCCGACGTCACCTTCGACGTCGGCTGCGGCTGGCTGCATTCGGCGGACAATAACTCCTTCGTCGCGATTGCAAAGCAGCTCGGCTTCGAGGTCAACAAGGACCTCCCGCCCTGGCGCGAGCGCGCCTATGGCAACGCGTTTCCGAAAGCCGAGCGCGACGATTTCATGCACGCGATGGACGCCTTCTATCAGCGGCTGTGGACGACTGCCCAGAAGGGCAAGGATGTCCCCGCGAGCTTGAGCCTGGAGCCCGGCAATCGCTGGAATCCCATGATCGACGCGATCTCGACCTATATCAACGGCTGCGAACTGAAGGACATGTCGACGCTGGACTGGGACGCCTATGAGGACAGTGACCTCAACTGGCGCGTCCGCCGCGGCTACGGCGCTCTGATCACGGCCTATGGCGCGCCATGCCCGGTGGCGCTGAACTGTAACGTCACGTTGATCGATCATTCCGACCAGCGCATCCGCATCGAGACATCGCAGGGCGCGCTGAGTGCGGACAAGGTGATCGTCACCGTGCCGACCAACCTGATCGCCAATGAGGCGATCCGCTTCTCGCCCCCTCTCCTCGCCAAGGTCGATGCCGCGGCCGGCCTGCCGCTCGGCGTCGACGACAAGATCACGCTAGCGCTCGACGATGCCGAAGCCTTCCCGAAAGAAGGTAATTTGCGTGGCGCCACGATGCGCACCGACATGGGCACCTATCATATCCGCCCGTTCGGCCAGCCCTGCATCGAAGGCTTTTTCGGCGGCAGCTTTGCGCGCGAACTGGAAGATGCCGGCGACGGCGCGATTGCCGCGCAAAGCATCGACGAGATCGCGGGCCTGCTCGGCAACGACATCAGGCGAAAGCTGAGGCCGCTCTACCAGTCGCGCTGGGCGCACGACCCCTTCGCGCGGGGCTCATATTCGCACGCGCTGCCCGGCCACGCCGGTGACCGCGCCGTGCTGGCGGCACCGGTCGATGGGCGGCTGTTCTTTGCGGGAGAGGCGACGTCGCCGAACTTTTTCTCGACCGCGCACGGGGCGAGGGACTCAGGGGAGCGGGCGGCGCAGGAAGTGCTGGGGGTTTCGGGCAAACCGTAACCACACGCTCCGCTCGCGTGACGGATCACTCGATCACCCGCGCCCGCAAATCAGCATCAGGCACGAAGCACGCATCGTACTTGCCAAAGATGCGATAGCGGTTGCGTGCGATGAGGCTGTACACCGGGTCGCGCAACGCTTTCGGCACGGCGAACAACGCGCTCACCCAGCTCCAGCCGGGAAGCTGCGACAGTACCGTCAGCGCAGCGTCCGACTTCATGAACACCTCGCCACCATGAACCACGGCATTGGTGTCGGGATCATCGGGATCGATGCCGAACGTGCGTGCGAGCCGGGCGCCATAGTCCGACTGGATCGGCGTGAAGCGAAATCGCTTCGCTGTATCACGTTGCGCGACGAAGCGGACCCAGCGCGAGCAGAAGATGCAGACGCCGTCGAACAGGATGACGTCATCGTCGGGCCATTTGGGCATCAGCGATTGTCCAATATCAGGAAAGTCAGCGTCATGGCTTTTTGCCAGCCGCCGGCTTCAGCGCGCGATCGAGTTCGGCACTGGCAGCTTTGACACCGGCTTCGGCTTCGATCATCCAATGACCCTCGCTGCCCACGGCCGGCAGCGCACGGAACTCGACCTTGCCGCCGCTGCGCCGAAACGCGTCGACCAACGCGAGCGAAAATTTCGGCGCAAAGTAGCTGTCATTGGCGGAAACGATCCATGTGACGGGGATGCGCGCGGCCTTGCCGAACTCAGCCGCCGCCGCGAGAAGCGTATGCGGCGCGCAGATCCGGTTCGGCTCGTCATTGGCATGGCCGCCGCGCCCCGGCGCAAAGGCGATGATGGTGGAGATCGTCTTCGGATCGGCATTGGCGAGCGCCAGCGCACCCCAACCGCCGGCGGAATGGCCGATCACGATCGCGGCGTCCTTGCGGATAAAATCCTGCTTTCGCACATAGTCCAATGCTAGCGCGATTTCGTCGGCCGTTGCGCGGCCCGAGCGCGCATAGTCCGCCTCGTCACAGCCACCCTGGTCCTCGACATAGCGGCCGCCTGTTACGCCATGGCCGAGCCGTTCCGGCACCAACACGGCGAACCCGCGCGCGACGAGGAACGCAGCGAGTGCGCGGTATTCCGGCTGTGGCGTTTGCGCGCGCCGCAAACCATTTTGCGTTGAAGCATGCGCGATCACCGCAAGCCGGAACGGGCCGGCACCCGGCGGGCGAAACAGCAGGGCATGAGCGGCGATGTCGGTATCCGGCGACGGCACGCGCCATTGCTGCCGCCGAAACTGATCGCCCTCCGCTCCGGACGCACCAAAAATGACCTGAGCGCACACGGGTGGCGCAGTCAGCAAGTCCAACAGAGCCAGAAGCACGAGGACGTTGAGAAGTCGCATGAATTGCCGGAGGCGAGAACAGCGACAGTCAGACTAGTAGGAACGAATCAATATCGGCAGACTTTCTGCGTTGCCATTGCCGTTCATTCGTTGCCGCAAAGCAGTTTTGCACCGGCGCAGAGCACCCCGGTGCCATTCGAATCGGCGTCTTGTCTTTTTTCGGTACAACACGGTGCAAATACTGATGCAGAAAGTCCACAGGTTAACCGATAATTAAGGATAGGTCTTGCCGCCGGCGCGGCGACTTGGTTTGATCACGTCCATGAGCACAACCCTGATCGAGGTCCGGCCGGCCAAAGCCGCAGATGCAACTGCGGTGGCGTCCACCCATGACGAAGCCTGGCGCTCCGCCTATCAGGGCATCATTCCCGGCGCCGAACTGGAAAAGCTGATCAACCGCCGCGGTCCGCAATGGTGGGACAGCGCGATCCGCAAGGGCAGCCGCGTCAGCGTGCTGGTGTTCGGCGACAAGATCGCAGGCTACGCCAATTATGGCCGCAACCGCGCCCGCAGCCTGCATTTCGACGGCGAGGTCTACGAGCTCTATCTGCGTCCTGAATTCCAGGGCCTGGGCTTTGGCCGCCGCCTCTTCACCGCGGCCCGCCGCGACCTGATGCAGAGCGGCCTGAAGAGCATGGTGGTGTGGGCGCTCTCGGACAACGATCCGGCCACCGAGTTCTACCGCGCCCTGGGCGGCCGCATGGTGGCACGCTCCTCGGAGCGTTTCGGGCCGAAGTCGCTCGACAAGGTTGCCTTCGCTTGGACCAATTGAGCTGCTGAAGTCCCGCCGGCAGCGTTTTCCTTCCGTCGATACCGTTGCCTTGAGCCGGTGATCGCTGGATTCATTATTTCACAAAAACGCGATGGATCAGCGGGCCAAGCCCGCGTATGACAGCGCCAAAATCGCTGCCGGGTGCGATTTAACCTCGGCAACAACGGAGCCTTGAATGCGTATCGATGCGGTCTCGATCGGGAAAAATGTCCCCCACGACGTCAACGTCATCATCGAAGTCCCCGTGGGCGGCGAACCGATTAAATACGAGATGGACAAGGAAGCCGGCACGCTGGTGGTCGACCGCTTCCTCTACACGCCGATGCGTTACCCCGGGAACTACGGCTTCATCCCGCACACACTGTCCGATGACGGCGATCCCTGCGACGTTCTCATCATCAACACGCGCGCCATCATCCCCGGCGCGGTCATGAGCGTGCGCCCGGTCGGCGTGCTGTTCATGGAAGACGAAGCCGGCGGCGATGAGAAGATTTTGGCGGTGCCGTCGTCGAAGCTGACGCAGCGCTACGACAAGGTGAAGTCGTATTCCGACTTGCCGGACATCACGCTCCAGCAGATCCAGCACTTCTTCGAACATTACAAGGATCTTGAACCCGGCAAGTGGGTGAAGATCCTGCGCTGGGGCGGCCCTGAGGATGCGCACAAGCTGATCCTCGAAGGCATCGATCGCGAGAAAAAGAAGAACGGGTGAGTTTTCGTGCCCCGGCTCAGCGTCGCGTCATTTCATGCCGCGCCGCGTCCGGGACACGAGAGTGGCGTTACACCGCCGGCTTCGGCAGCCCGGCAATCGCGCAAGCCGCGCGCAACGTGTTCACGAGCAGGCAGGCGACCGTCATCTGGCCGACGCCGCCCGGCACCGGCGTGATGGCGCCAGCCACTGCGAGCGCTTCCTGATAGGCAACATCGCCGACGAGACGCGTCTTGCCGTCGTCCTTCGGAATCCGGTTGATGCCGACGTCGATCACGGTCGCCCCCGGCTTCAGCCAGTCGCCGCGCACCATCTCGGGCTTTCCGACCGCGGCGTAGACGAGGTCGGCGCACTTCACGAGCCCGGGCAGGTCGCGCGAGCGCGAATGCGCGATGGTCACCGTGGCGTTCTCGTTCAGCAATAGCTGCACCAGCGGGCGGCCGACGAGGTTGGAGCGGCCGATGACGATGGCGTTCATGCCTTCGAGCGAGGCATGCACGCTCTTGGTCAAAATGATGCAGCCGAGCGGCGTGCAGGGCGACAGCGCCTCGAAACCGCCGGCGAGGCGGCCGGCATTGTTCGGATGCAGCCCGTCGACATCCTTGGCGGGATCGATGGCATTGACCACGGCTTCGGTGTCGAGGCCCTTGGGCAGCGGAAGTTGCACCAGAATACCGTGCACGGCAGGATCGCGGTTGAGTTTTGCGACCAGCGCCAGGAGATCTGCCTGCGAGACGTCCGCCGGCAGCTTGTGCTCGAACGAGGCCATGCCGGCGGCCTGGGTCTGGGTGTGTTTCGAACGGACATACACCTCGCTCGCCGGATCGCTTCCGACCAGGACCACCGCAAGGCCCGGCACCAGATTGTGCTCGCGCTTGACGCGTGCGACCTCGTCGGCGACGCGGGCGCGAAGTTCCGCGGCGATGACTTTTCCGTCGATGATCTTGGCGGTCATGTCAGTTCCCTCAGTCTGTCGATTTGGCTGACGCGAGCTGGCGCAGGGCTTCGCCGAGCCGCGCCGGATCGCCGTCGACCGCGATCTGCTTCAGCCGCGAGGTCGCTCCCGACAGGAGTTTGACGCTGGCCTTGGGCACGCCAAGCGATTTCGCCAGCAGCACCAGAACGGCCTTGTTGGCCTCGCCGCCATCGGCGATGGCGCGGACGCGCACCTTGAGCACGCTGCGGCCATCGGAGAGCTGCTCGATCCCGTCGATATCGTCGCGGCCGCCGCGCGGCGTTACCCGTAGCGCGATGCTGATTCCTGCGGCCCCGTAACGCCAAGGTTCCTTGATGACAAGGTTCTTTGGCAACCCAGGGCGCTCCAGTCGACTTAGATCACGTTCGGGTAGATGTAGTACAGGATCACCCGCTCGATGAACATGATGAGCAGGATCAGGATAATCGGCGAGATATCGAGGCCGCCGAGGCTGGGCAGGAAATTGCGAATCGGTGCCAGGACCGGCTCCGTGATTCGGTACAGGAACTCCGCCACCGCCGAAACGAACTGGTTGCGGGTGTTCACGACGTTGAAGGCGATCAGCCAGGACAGGATCGCGGACGCGATCAGCAGCCAGACGTAGAGGTCGAGCACGATGATGACGATGTCGAGAACGGCACGCATGGCTTTTGAAAACTCTGGCTTCGGTCGGGATTGACGTCTTTTGCTAGATATCGGTTCCCCCCGGTCCAAACAAGGGAAGTCGGTGCCGGGATGGCTAAAACCGGGTTACAGCCGTCCTTGACTTGACCTTGGCGGGGACTTAAATGGCGCCCGGTTGTCGGCCGCATTGACCAGAGCGGCCTACAAAAGGGGCCATAGCTCAGCTGGGAGAGCGCGTCGTTCGCAATGACGAGGTCGGCGGTTCGATCCCGCCTGGCTCCACCAGCCTTCGCTCGCTTCGCGAGCTACGGCTAGGCAAGCCCGGAAGGTCTCTCGCGGCGAAGTGAGCGAAGGCTGCCCCGCCATAGCCCGAAGGGCGACGGCGGGCTCCATCCGAAATCCCCCCTACTTCCCCGTAAACCTCGGCGGCCGCTTCTCCATGAAGCTCGCGACCCCCTCCCTGAAATCGCTGCCGTTCAGCGCCACCATCATGTCCCGGTTGGCTGCGATCGTCGCCTCCGCCAGCGTCTGGAACGGCACCTCGTAGAGCTGCCGCTTGATCACGGCCATCGCGCTCGGCGAGACGAAATCGGCGAGGTCGCGCGCATAGGCGTAAGTCTCCTCGCGCAGCTTCTCGGGCGAGCAGAGCCGATTCACCAGCCCGATCCGCAGCGCCTCGTCACTCGAAACGCGGCGCGCCGAGAGCAACAGATCCATCGCGTTGGCGTGGCCGACGATTCGCGGCAGCATCCAGCTGATGCCGTGCTCGGCGATCAGACCACGCCGGGCGAAGGCGGTGGTGAACACGGTGTTGTCGGCGGCAAAGCGCAGGTCGCAATAGAGCGCGTGGACGAGGCCGATGCCGGCGGTCGCGCCATTGAGCATGGCGATGACAGGCTTTCCGATCGACGGATAGAAGCCGTAGCGGGTCTGCCAATCGGGCCGCCGATTCATGTCGAACGGCGGCAGGTTCGACGCGCGCCTGACATCATCGGGGTCGAGCCCCTTCAATGCATCCATGTCGGCACCGGCGCAGAAGGCGCGGCCGGCGCCGGTGATCACGATGACGCGGACATTGTCATCGGCGCTCGATGCTTCCATCGCATGGCGCACGTCGCGCTCCATGATGGGCGTCCACGCATTCATGCGATCGGGACGGTTGAGCGTGATGGTCGCGACCTTGTCGCTGACCTCATAGAGAATGTGTTCGTAGGCCATGGCGCTCTCCCTTTGTTTGCCGGCACGCGTTCGCGCGCGCTCGTTGACAATGAGCCTAGCATACAAACGGATGAGAAGAGCTTGCGCTAAGGCGCGATCACTCGGCTGCTTGCGCCAGAACCGGCCGCCGCGTCAGCCAGCCGTCGATGAAATGATCGAGCCAGGCGCGTTCGGCGGCATCGTAGACGGCACGGTCCGCGAAATGGTGATGCCGCTGCCGCGCGCCGGGCGCGCTGAGGCCGTCATAGCCGCGCGTGGTCCAGCAATGCATCATCGCGTAGGTCACGTCAGGATGGAACTGCACGCCGAAAGCGTTGCCGGTGCGGAATGCCTGCACCGGAAAATCATCGCCTTCGGCAAGCAGTTCAGCGCCGACCGGCAACTCGAAGCCTTCGCGATGCCAATGATAGACCCGCGCCGGCCAATTCGGGCAGAGCCGGTGTCCCGCGGGTGTCGGGCGGATCGGGTAGTAGCCGATCTGGGTCAGCGCATCCGCATGCGGCGCGACGCGGGCCCCCAACTGCTTCGCCAGCATCTGCGCGCCGAGGCAGATGCCGAGGAACGGCCGCTGTTCGCGGAGCGGGATTTCGATCCAGTCGATCTCGCGGCGGATGTAGTCGTCGGGATCGTTGGCGCTCATGGGACCGCCGAAGACCACCGCGCCGGCATGCTGGTCGAGGGTCTCGGGCAGCGGATCGCCGAAGCGGGGACGGCGGATGTCGAGGCGATGGCCGAGCGCGCGCAGCGCATTGCCGACGCGGCCGGGCGTCGAGGATTCCTGATGCAGGATGATCAGAACCGGCAGCCGGGTTTCGGAGGCGGCGACGTTCGGCGTCCTTCTGGGGAAGGGCACCACTTCTGCGCCACCAAATCTGTCCGTCCGGAACGACATGGTCTCTGCGAGTGCTATCGGTTCAGACCGCCAGCATAACTAAGCGATCGTTAATTTCGTGTGAGTTTGCGCACACACACGCCCGATAGAAAGCAAGCTCCGGGCCACGACCGACCAAGCGCGCTCCCTTTAGTGTCGTTGCCTCTGAAACCGGCTGGTGGCGTACAGGATGAAGCCGCGCGGGAAGAAGCGCAGCGCGAATGGCACCATCTTGATGCACAGACCGGGGAGCACTGCCCGCTTGTTGGCCATCAGGCCGCGATAGGCCTGCCGTGCGACATCGGCGGCAGGAACATTGAGAAGGGCCGTATCATGTC
This sequence comes from Bradyrhizobium sp. WSM4873, assembly GCF_055811355.1. Classification (NCBI taxonomy): domain Bacteria; kingdom Pseudomonadati; phylum Pseudomonadota; class Alphaproteobacteria; order Hyphomicrobiales; family Nitrobacteraceae; genus Bradyrhizobium; species Bradyrhizobium sp. WSM4873. The sequence continues at coordinate 27,490 of NZ_JBVVPS010000033.1, forward strand.
CGGACCCAACGCGGGCGCGCGCCTGGAATTCGGTGGGCACCGGGCCCGGGCAAAGGACGGTGACGCGAACGCCATGCGGTGCAAGCTCCGCCCGCAAGGCCTCGGTCAGGGAAATGACATAGGCCTTGGACGCGTAATAGACGGCCATGCCGGGGCCGGGCAGAAAGCCGGCGACCGATCCGACGTTGAGAAGACCGCCCTTGTTCCTGATGAGCTGATCGGCAAAGCGCAGCGACAGATCCGTCAGAGCCCGGACATTCACATCGACGATGCCGACCTGCTCGACGCGGTCGCGCTCGATTGCGTCGCCGAATACGCCGAAGCCGGCATTGTTGACGAGATTGTCGAGCTCGACGCCTTCGGCAGCGAGCGCAGCGGCGATCTTCTCGCCGGCATCCGCCTCCTGGAGATCGCAGGCGATCACAATCGGCTTCTTGCCGCCCTTAGCGGCGAGCTCGTTCGCGAGCGCCTCGAGCCGGTCCGCGCGCCGCGCCGTCAGCGCAAGACGGTGTCCGTTCGCGGCGAACACACGCGCCAGCTCCGTGCCGATGCCCGCCGAGGCACCGGTGATCAACGTTACCCGCTCAGTCACGATCGAAGTCTCTTGATGTAAGTTTTTTGGCCCCGCAATGCTGGAACGAGAGCATAGGCCGTGCGCGACAGGCAAGCGGCGTCCGCCGCATAGCCACTTGAGCGGGAAACGGGGGAAGCAGGAAAACCACGGATTAACAGGGGAAATCCGGAACCCGGGCAGCCCGAGGCTACATTAAAGTTTCGTCATGTGGTCTGCACAACCGCCAATTGGCGGTGTTGACACGGATCACCCACCGACTGCGCTGTCCTTGACCTGGCCGCCGGCACGATCTGCGACTGCGTGCTTCAGGTCGATCCGGTCCCGCTGCGAAATCCCCAGCAGGTCGGACGCGCGCCAGACCACATTATCCTCGAACTCCGTGACCTGGCCGTCGGCGTAGACCAGCTCCCACATCATCTGGACGACCCGCTTGCGGCCTTCTTCGTCGAGCGAGCGCATCATGATGCTGGTGAAGTGATAGAGATCGACCGCCTCGCCCTCGACCTCCGTCGCATCCGCGATCAGACGATCCGCGGTGCCACGATCGAGCCCGAAGTGGCTTTCGATCAGGCTGTGCAACTTGCGCTGCTCGGCAGCCGTCGGCTGGCCGTCCAGCGAAATCACGTGAACCAGCAGCGCGGTCGCCGCCAGCCGGTAATCACTGTCACCGAATGCGCGGTCCTGGGCATGGGGAGCAACAATGTCGGCGATGAATTGGCGCAGGCCGTCGAGCATAAGGTCCTACCGAAATCGATGAAGCCGCGGAGCGCGACTGCTACCAGCATTATATGAGCAGGAAACTCAACCGGCGCAACGTGCGTCAGTTCCGCGCGTTGCATTACGTTTCGGCAATCTCCACTGATGTCGTCCTGGCGAAAGCCAGGACCCATACCGCGGAATCTATCGATTGTCCGCGGTACCCGTCCCGAACAAGCAGTCTTCGCCAAACTACTCCCTGGGGTAATGGGTCCTGGCTTTCGCCAGGACGACTCGGAGAGGCGTAGTGCTGCGCTCGCAATGACGGAGAATGTGGCAGCATCGTCCCACATCCCTCACGGTATCTCGTACACCACCATCTTGTCGGCGATGCCGCGCAGTGCGGCCTGCTTCTGGATCGGCCTGATTTCGCGCTGCTTGAGGACTTCGGCGACCGCCGGTGCATCCAGCACCGGGCCGGTGATGTGGATCTCCTGCGCGGTCGAGAGGCTCTGCACGCGGGCGGCGATGTTGACGGTCTGGCCGAAATAATCCTGCCGCTCGTTCAGCATCACCGCGAGGCACGGACCTTCGTGGATGCCGATCTTGACGATGAGATCGGCGGTGCCGCGCTTTTTGTTGAGCTCGTCCATCGCCGCGCGCATCCGCAAACCCGCCGCGATCGCATGCTCGGGACGGACGAAGGTCGCCATCACGGCGTCGCCGATGGTCTTCACCACCGCGCCTTTCTCGGAGGAGATGATCTCGAGCAGCGCATGGAAATGCGCGCGCACGAGGTCGAAGGCGGCGAGATCGCCGACGCGCTCATAGAGCGCGGTCGATCCCTTCAGATCGGTGAACAGGAAGGTCAGCGAGGTGATCTGGAGCCGCTGGTCGAGACTGAGATTGTCCGCCTTGAAGACATCGCGAAACGTCTGGTTCGACAGCATCCGCTTGGCTGTCAGGAACGGCTTGCGCTTGCCGATGAGGTGATGGAGCGCCTCGGCCGCGATGAACACCGACGGCAGCACGCGCACGCCGGCCTGATTCTCCAGCGACAGCCGCAGCGGGCCCGGCCGCATGGTGGTGGTTCCCGTCGGCGCCTGCACCCTGTTGTACATGATGGCGAGCTGCTGACGGTCCTTGGTGGGCTCGCCCTGCACGTCGATGAAATGGGCCGCGTGCGTCACCGGTTCGAAGATGATGATGAAATCGTTCGGCAGTTGCAGCGACATGGTCGCCTTCTCGCCGGCCGGCAGCTCCATCGTATCCAGCGTCACCTCGTTGGCGAGCGTCGCAAACGATTCCTTGTTGAAGTCGACGCCGGAACTCCAGAACACCTGCTTGAAGTACTCCCAGACCGGAAGCGTATCGGGATCATGCGCCGCAATGCGCCGGACACGTGAATTGACGGTGAAGGAGACTTCGACCTGATCATCGACGGAGGCCTTGTAGCCGCAGGCGCACAGCGCGCAGTGATAGTCGTCGGGCTTGAGCGCTTTCAGGGTCGAGTGCGCACCCAACACGCCGCCGCAGCCCGGGCACAGCACATTCCAGCCCAGATCGAACAGACCGAGCCGCGCCGAATGCAGGAATGCCGAGATCGCGTGCTCTTCATCGAGACCATGCTGCTTCGCGAAGTCGAGGACATTGACGCGGTTGAGCTCGTGATCTTCGCCATCCTCGATGAGGCGCGCGATCGCGTCGACCACTTTCGCATCGGCGGTCTGCTTCAGAACGGAAAACTGGGCCTGGATATCGCTCATGGCGCAACTCTATCTGGTGTGGATCACGCCGTCGGCCAGGCGAACGCCTGTCACCGACGCGTGATGCGGAACAGCGGCGAACGGTCCGGCTGGGTCGTGACGACGCCGAGCGGAATGACAGGGCTGGTATCGGCAAGCTCGACGCGGAACGCACCGATCAGCCGGGCCAACGCCAGCACGGATTCGGCTTGCGCGAACGGTGCGCCGATGCAGACGCGCGGACCCGCACCGAACGGCAAATAGGCGAAGCGATCGGGCGCGTCGGTCGACACGAAGCGTTTTGGAATGAACGCGTTCGGCTGATCCCACAGCTTCTCGTGCCGGTGCAGCAGCCATGGCGCGATCATGATGATGTCGCCCTTGCCGATGGCGACGCCGGCCGCGTTGTCCTTCTCGCGCGCGGCCCGGGCGATCAGGAAGGCCGGCGGATAAAGCCGCATGGTCTCCTCGATCGCGGCGCGGGTGAATTTCTGGCGATCGATGTCGGCCATGCTGTCGAGATGTTCGCCACGGGTCTCGGAGGCGATCTCCTCCTGCGTATCGGGATCGAGCGCGAGCAAATAGAGCGCCCAGAACAGCGCGGTCGCCGTGGTCTCGTGACCCGCGAGGATCATGGTCGCGACTTCGTCGACCAGTTGTTCGTCCGAAAAGCCCTTGCCGGTTTCAGGATCGCGCGCCTCGTCCATGAGATCGAACAGGTCGCGCGGCGGCGCGCCGTCCTTCTTGCCCATCTCGCGCCGCTCGGCGATCAGCATCGCGACGAATTCAGTCCAGCGCTTGCGGAAACGGGCACGGGCAAAATCCATCGGGCTCGGCCAGGACAGCGGCAGCACCATGTCGAGCAAGTACGGCCGCCCGAGTCGGGCTCCATATTCCATGACGAAGTTGCGCAAGGTCGGACCATGCCGGTCCATGCCGAACGAGAACATGGTGCGTCCGGCGATCTCCAGTGTCATGCGCTGCATGATTTCGCGCAGATCGACCGGCTCGCTCGTTCGCCCGTCGAGCTTCGCGATGGTCTCGTCGAGCACCGCGGTCATGTGCGGAACGAGATTTGCCGTCGCCCGCGGCGTGAACGCCGGCGCGAGAGTGCGGCGCTGAAACGTCCACGAATGGCCCTCCGCAATGAGAAGACCGTCGCCGAGCACGGGGCGGAGCATGCGGATGCCCGCCGGGGTGCGCGAATAATTCTCGTAATTGCTGAGCAGGACATGCCGGATCGCATCCGGCCGGTTCAGGATGAAACTGTTGCGGAAGAAGAAGCGGCCCTCGATCACGTCTTCCTCGTAGGCGCGCTGCCCCCAGGTCGCGATCATGTTTCGCTTGAGCACGGCAAGCCGGCCGAGGAACGACATGTCGTCGGGCGCACGCGGCGGGGTCGGAGGGACGATGGGCCGACGCACGCTGGCGATGTTCATGGCTCTCTCCCGCAGAGGTAACGCAGGCAAATAGCTAGTAAGTCAGCTCGGCAATCGCAATCCTGTTCTCCGAGGCAGGCCAGGCGCGTGCCACAATTCGTTCTTCGCCAAATTGGGCTACGATGATACGCCCGACCTCGCCGGCCGGAAGGCGCAATGTTGCTGTCGAATCCGTGGGCACACCCGATTTGACGTCCGCCGGCTCCTTGCCGTCGAGCAGCACCACGTCCCGCGGCAGGCCGAAATAGCCGCGCGGACGCGACATGATCACGACAGCGCCGGCGTCCTTGTCCGCGGGCCCAAGCGGACGCGCGGCGCGCAGATGCACCACGTCCGATGAGCGCGGGAAGGGCGAGCGGTAGATGTGGGTCGTCGGCGCATCCGGCGATGCGAGGGCGAATTCGAGAGACCAGGAAGGCTCGACCTGCGCCGGTCCCCAGCGACCGTCGGTGCCGGTCTTCGAGCTGTGCACAGGGCTGCCTTTGCGCTCCCCGGTATCAGGGTCGACGCGGAATATTTCGACCGTTGCGCCCGTCACCGGGCGGTTGGTCGACACGCCGCCGGGTGTGCCGGTAACAAGGCCACTCAGCTTCACGCTCTCCTCCGGCATGATCGCAATGCGCGCGGGCTCGCGGCCGGCGATGACCTTATAGATCTCGCGGAAGGCTCGGGGGTGAAACGCCACTTCGCGATGATCGAGTGCGCCGAGCACGAGGTTGCTGGCCCCCTTCAACTCCGGACCTTCGACGCTGACGCCGGTTGGCGTACCGGGCTTGCCGATGAAACGGCCATCGGCTTGCGCGTATTTGTCCATGCCGTCGCTGCGCAAGGTCAGGAAGGCGACATCCGGCGTCACCTCGCTCTCGCCCTCATTGAGGCTGCGCAGGAACGCGCCGCGGCCGTTGAACTCGCTGTTGGGCTGGTCGTCGGTCGCGAACACACCATGATTGGGCGTGCCGCACAGCACGGCGTGGCTGACATCGCCGGCGCCGCCGTTCTTGATGACGTTGCGGATCGCATAGCCGCCGCGCGAGCTGCCGACCAGCGCCACGCGGGCTGCGCCGGTCCGACGCTTCAATTCAACGATGGCGGCGGCGAGCTCGCGGCGCTGGTCCTCGGTCGAGGAGCGGGCCGCCTGCTCGACCTTGTCGTCGCTTCGTGCATTGGGATCGGTGAAATTGATCGCATGCATGCGATCGCGCGCAATGCCGTTGGATTCCATCCGCCACATGGTGGTCATCCAGAGCGCGTCGTAATCGCCATTGCCGTGGACGAACAGGATCGGCGGCACCTCGCTCCGCGGGGCGGATGCCGTTTGGGCCAGCGCGCCCGTCCGCAAGCTCGCAACTGCGAAGGGCAAGCTGCCGGCCGCTTGCAAGATCATCCGTCGTGACAGCTTCATCTGTTCCTCCCCCGCAAAACCATCTCTGTGCACCGCTTATACCGGCCTAACCACTGGACAGCGAAGGACTTTCGCGGGCATCACTGAACTTGCCGGAATCGTCCGAAGACCACTCCAAGACAACGTCAAGACAACTTCTGCCAGCCCATTTGGAAGGGGATATGACCGAGCAGACGAACCGTCAGAAAATTGCGGCCGACGGCATCATGGCGCCGCTGCGGTACACCGTGTTCCGGCGCATCTGGCTCGCCAGCCTGCTCTCCAATCTTGGCCTGCTGATCCAGGGCGTGGGCGCCGCCTGGGCGATGACGCAGATGGCGGCGTCGGCGGACAAGGTGGCGCTGGTGCAGACCGCTTTGATGCTGCCGATCATGCTGATCTCGATGCCGGCAGGCGCCATCGCGGACATGTATGACCGCCGTATCGTCACCCTGATCGCGCTCATGATCGCGCTGACCGGCGCGACCGCGCTCACGGTCCTGGCCTGGTTCAACTACATTTCCCCGGAAACGCTGCTCGCGTTCTGCTTCGTGGTCGGCAGTGGCAACGCACTGTTCGGTCCGGCCTGGCAATCCTCCGTCAGCGAGCAGGTGCCGCCCGATGCCCTGCCGTCGGCCGTTGCGCTCAACGGCATCAGCTACAACATCGCGCGCAGCTTCGGCCCGGCCGTCGGCGGCGTCATCGTCGCCGCGCTCGGCGCCGTCGCGGCATTTGCGTGTAACGCGATCCTCTATTTGCCGTTGCTGGTGGTGCTGCTGCTCTGGCGGCGCAACACCGAGCCCTCGCGGCTGCCGCGGGAGAAGCTCAACCGCGCCATGGTGTCGGGCTTCCGCTACATCACCAATTCGCCGCCGATCAAGATCGTGCTGTTGCGCACGCTGGTGATGGGCCTGATTGGCGGCGCCATCATGGCGTTGATGCCGCTGGTGGCGCGCGATCTGCTGCATGGCGGCGCGCAGACCTACGGCATCATGCTCGGCGCCTTCGGCATGGGCGCCGTGGTCGGAGCGCTCAACATCCACGAATTGCGCAAGCGCATGAGCGGCGAAGCCGCGATCCGCGCCTGCACCATCTCGATGGCGTTCGCGATGGCCGCGCTCGCCGTGAGCACCGAGCCGGTGCTGACCGCGGCTGCGCTGGTGCTCGCCGGCGCGGTCTGGATGGCCGCCGTCGCGCTGTTCAATATCGGCGTGCAGCTCTCGGCGCCGCGCTGGGTCGCCGGCCGCTCGCTGGCGGCGTTCCAGGCCTCGATTTCCGGCGGCATCGCGATCGGCGCCTGGGGCTGGGGCCATCTCACCGACTATGCCGGCGTCGAGCTCGCGCTGCTGACGGCCGCCGGGCTGATGCTGATCTCGCCGGTGCTCGGGATCTGGCTCACGATGCCGCGCGTCGGCGCCCGCAACGAAGATGCCGATTTGCTGGCGGATCCGGAAGTCAAACTGTCGCTCACGGCACGCAGCGGGCCGCTGGTGGTCGAGATCGAATACCGCGTCGCCCAAGAGAACGCGCGCGCCTTTCACAACGTGATGCAGGACGTGCAGCTCTCTCGCCAGCGCAACGGTGCCTATGGCTGGTCGATCGCGCGCGACATCGCCGATCCCGAATTGTGGACCGAGCGCTACCACTGTCCGACATGGCTCGACTATCTGCGCCAGCGCAACCGCTCAACGCAGTCCGAACGCGCTCTGCATCAGGAGGCGATCGATTTCCACATCGGCCCCGATCCGGTGCGGATCCGCCGCATGCTGGAGCGTCCGTTCGGCTCGGTGCGCTGGAAAGAGGAGACGCCGGACCAGGCAGCAAGTGAGGTGCTGCCCGTCGTCGCCACCGCGGCGGGAAGCAGCACGTAGGATTTGAGAGTGCGTAGCGACGCCTTACTGCCCGTGATCCGTCAGCACCTTGTCGCAGCCTTTGGTGAGCCGCGTACGGTTCTGCTTGAGGCAGGCGAGCACAGCCTGATCGCCATTGTTCATCACCGGGCGGCAGAAGCGCGTGACGTCGCGCGCACAGGCGTCGTGACCGGGCTGCTGCGCGGACGCAGCCGATGCAAACAGAATCAATGGAATGATGAAAAGAATTCTGGTCATCGCGTAATGCCTCTTACCCGGAAGATGTGCGGGGGAAGCTAGAGCGACGATCCCGAGGCCGCAACGGCTTTGTTGGCAGGCGGGCTTGCGCCGCCGCGTGGCCCCGGCTTGACGCCGGGGCACATCGCGAGGGGAGCTTACAGACGCAACGACGCTATCGTGCTGTTACTGGCTCTTATTGACTGTCTCTTTACTGGCTGTCCTGGGCGTCAGCGACCTTGCGTGACGCGCCGCCCTTGGCGAGTTCCTTGTCCATCACAGCGCGGCAACCAGTGCTCAGATCCGAACGATGCTTCATCATGCACGCCGTGATCTTCGGGATGTTCGGGATTTCCGACGAGCACAGACGGAAGGCGTCGCCAGTGCACTGCTGCTGCGCTTCGGACGAGAAGGCGAAACTCGAGCCGGTCGAGGCGATCGAGAGGATGGCGGCAAAGCCCAGAGCCAGGCTGGTGTCGCGGATCTTGCTACTCAAGGACTTGGTGTTCAGCGAGTTGGTCATTTGAAGCTCCCATTGGCACCGCTGGAAGCGGGCCCGTTGTTGATGGGATTGACCATGCTCCAGCAAAACAGTTTCCACTGTGATGACGGTCACGGGAGGCCACCCTCTGTGACTATGGTCACGTTGGCGCACCTCGCTGAAATTCCTTCATATCCGCTGTCGTGTTGGTGTCACGTTAACTGTTCCTTCGCATTAATGGCTCGGCAAGCGGGAAATTCCGCCAGTTTGGTTGCGTAATTGGAAAGAATGGCGATGCGTAATGCGTTGGGCCTGATGCTGGCCAGTGTAGTTGCGGCGGTCGTGATTGCCGCCGGCGGTTGGTTTTATTATTCCTCGCGCGCCGACCAGGCCGCTCCCAAGACGATTGCCGCCCGTGCCGCCGATCCATTGCCGGCACAGGCGAAGCTCGCCGCCAAGGACGACGTCGCGACCACGGCGGCGATTGCGGCCAAGCCGGCGCCAGCCGCCCCGGCGCCCGCACCCGCGCCGATGCCGGTTCAGCAGAAATCGACCTGCGCCAATCCGAACGCGCTCGGCGTCTCCCGCGTGGTCGAGATCGACACCACCGGCGGTCCGGGCTTCGGCTTCGATCATTTCAAGCAGTTCGACTTCCTCACCGACAAGGAGGTCGTGCTGACTTTCGACGACGGCCCCTGGCCGGTCAACACGCCCGCCGTGCTGAAGGCGCTCGCGGATGAATGCACCAAGGGCCTGTTCTTCTCGGTCGGCAAGCATGCGACCTATCATCCCGAAATCCTGCGCCAGGTGCTGGCCCAGGGCCATACCGTCGGCACTCACACCTGGTCGCACGTCAATCTGAACGGCAAGAAGATGACCGAGCAGATGGCCAAGGACGAGGTCGAGAAGGGCATTAGCGCGGTGAAATACGCGCTCGGCACCAACCCGGCGCCGTTCTTCCGCTTCCCACAGCTGCAGCACAATCCGGCGATCGTGAGCTATTTCGGCACCCGCAACGTCGCGATGTTCTCGACCGACATCGACTCCTTCGACTTCAGGAAGGGCGCCACGCCGGAGAAGATCATCGAGACCGTGATGACCAGGCTGGACAAGCTCGGCAAGGGCATCATCCTGATGCACGACTTCCAGAAGCATACCGGCGAAGCGATGCCGGCGCTGCTCGCGCGGCTCAAGGCCGGCGGCTACAAGGTCGTGCAGATGAAGGCCAAGACAACGCTCGAGTCGCTGCCGGAATATGACGAAGCATTGCTGAAGGATCTGAAAGTGCCGACCTCGAGCGCACGTCCGATTGGAAGCGTGGTGCAGACGGTTTCGCAGTAACGCGTCCAGTCCGATCCAAAACTCTTGCGTCATGGCCGGGCTTGTCCCGGCCATGTGCGTTTTGAGAGCAGGCACCTTACCAGTAGATGCCGTGGCGATGCAGCTCGCTGACGATGCGGCCTTCGGTCCAGGAGCGCTTGTGCTTCGGCTTATCCGCTTTGGCGGTGGTCTTCGCGGCGGGTTGGGTCGTCGTCGCGGGCGCTGAGGCCGTCGTAGCCGTCGGGGTGGTCGTGGGTCCGGCGGCCGCCGCAGGCGCAGCAAGCGAAACCGCCGGCGGGCGATCGAGATATTTCGGAGCTTCGGCGGCTGGCGCTGCTTCGCTCACCTGCGTCGGCGCGGCAGCAAGCGCCGGCGCCATTTGCTGAGCCGAAGCCGGCTCGCTCACCGCGGACAGCGACAGGCTGCGCGGGCCTCCGGCCTGGGCAGAGGCAGAGGCAGAGACCAGCACCATGGCGGCCACCAGAATGATCTTGCGCATATGAAATCTCCCCGTGTTTGGCGTGAGCTGGACACTAGGAGAGCCGATCGCGCGGTTATGTGATTACGATCACTCAGGCTGCCGTGCGATATTGATGCCACGCTGATGCAATGGCTGCGCTCGACCGGACTCATCTGCGCAGTGCGCGCATGATGACCGTCTGCGCCGGTCAGAACGTCTGGCGTGCGGAGATCAAATGAGCTGTGAGCGCTGGTGCCGCAAGAGGGATTCGAACCCCCGACCCCGTCATTACGAATGACGTGCTCTACCAACTGAGCTATTGCGGCGAACTCTGCCGGGGCCCGCGCGAGGCCGGTCCCGATACGCGCGCTCCTGATATCGGGCATGGCCCGAATTGGCAAGGTGGAGCCGGCTCCCAAATGCCGCTCACCCACCCCAGCGAGACCAGAATCCGCGCCAGCCGCCGGCCTGGGCCTTTGCATGGTCCCTGGGCGTGCCGATTTGTTCCGTAAATTCATCGCTCGGACCCTCGTCGTCGATCCCGGGATCATCCGGGGCGCGGACGATCGGGATGACGGCGGGAATAGGCGCTGGTGCAGGTTTGCCGAGGTCGGCGCGGGTCCTGAAAACCGGCGTCGCCACCGCGGGCGATGATTCGGCGATCTCAGGGGCAGGTTTGACCGGCTCGGCGGGCGTGACGACCGGCTCTTCGTTGACGGTTTCCTTGGCGGTTTCCTTGGCGGTCTCCTTGACGGCTTCCTTTGAGATTTCATGGGTCTCAAGGGGCGGCGAATTGTCCTGCGCGGCAGGCGCCGGATCCGGCGCGATGACAGCCGGTTCCACGGAGCTCTCGCTCGGGGCCGCCGTCACCCGCTTCGGTGGCGGGGCCGCCAGCATGGCCTCCTCGAAGGCCGAGGATTCGATCATGGCGCCCTTGTCGGATGGAAGACTGGCGACCGGTGCTTGCCACTGGAAGGCGTCGAGGCGGCCGGTGACCGGGGAGACCGGACGCCAGCGGTCGCTGACATAACCGTCCGCAGTCCAGGCTGGATCATGGCGGGCGCGCACCGCGCGCAAGGTCCAGGCGCGGGCCCGGCCGCCGTCACCATGCTCCGTGCGCTCGATCTCGGCCATCAGCAGCGCCACGCGCTGGGTTGGATCGTTGACGTAAGGCGCCAGCACCGCGCGCGCACGGGCGAACTCAGACGCATCGATCGCGGCGCGCGCGATCGCCAGCTGGCCCTCGACATAACCAGCCTTGTCGGCAGGAATCTTGGCCGCAAGCGTCTCGACCCGCTGCAAACGCTGCCGCGCGGAATCGCCGAGCTTCACATGCGCATAGGCATCCGCGAGATCAGGATGCGGATTGGCGAGCCAAGCGGTTTCCACCAGCTTCATGGCGCGGCGTACCTGATGCGCCTCGCTCTCGAATTTTGCGGCGAGCACCGCGGCCGGGACCAGGGTCGGCGCGAGCTTGACCGCCTGCATCACGCTCTCGCGCGCGACGTCGCGGTCCATCGTTTCCAATTCCAGCGCGCGGGCGGCGAGCAGCACGCCGCGCTGGCGGCGATAGGCCTGCTTGTCGATCAGGCCCGCGGACAGATTCGAATCGAGGATCGCGAGCGCGCCGCTCCAGTCACCGCGCGCGCAGCGGAAGCCGAGCACCGCATGCGAGGCCCAGGTCGAGGACGGCGACAGCTTGATCGCTTCCTCGGCGATCATCACGGCGCCGACCGCATCGTCGGCGCGCTGCGCCTCGATGAACAGGCCACGCAGGCCGAGCAGGCGCGTGTCCTCGCGCTCGGCCATGGCACGGAAGACGCGCTGGGCCTCGTCGCGATTGCCCTCGAGCTGCGCCGACTGCGCATGCAAGAGTAGCGCAAGCGGATCGTTTGCGGCCAGCCGCCGCGCGGTATCGGCGTGACGACGGGCAAGCGCGGTGTCGCCATGGCCGATCGCAAGCAGCCCGTGGGTAATGGCGTGGCGGCCCCGCGCATGACGCTTTTCGTGACGACGGCGGCGCAGACGCCCAGGAGCGCGCCAGACCATCGTCAGCAGGCTCCAGACCAGCACGACTGCCGCGGCAAAGAGGCCAAGCAAGAACACGAATCGGGGAAGCGTCGTTGTGGCGCGGAAACTGCCCGCGGTCAGGACGAGGTCGCCGGGCTGATCGGCAACCCAGGCCGCGCCGGCCGCCGCCAGCGCGATCAGGACGAGGAAGAGGACGATGCGAAGCATGACGATCCCTATACGCGCAGATTGTTGCGCGAACCTTTATTGACCAGGCTTGACGAGATCCGCCATGGCGGCGTCGGCGAATTTGCGTGAGGCTGCGAGCGCGGCGTCACGGGCATCGGCCTTGTCGAGCCAGGCCTGTGCCGGTGCGCGATCGGCCTCGGGCAGCGTCTTCAACTCGCGCCGTGCCTCGACGAAATCGTTGCGCAACGCAGCCGCCGTCACCCGCGCGACGATGGCGCCGCGATCAGTCCCCACCCCATCGGTACGCTCGATGCGGACGAGTTTTGACGCCCCCGCCTGAAGGCGCTCGACGATTCCCGTGCCGCTGGCCGGGGCTTCCGCCGGCGGCGACAATTTCGGCACGATGTTGAGGAGTTCGCGACTGAGCGCGACCGGTGTCGGAATGCCTGACGACGCAAAGGTGTCGAGCGGCTTAAGCATATCCGGCTTTGCTGCCAGCGACCGCGCCGCGGCGAGCTGCGATTCGTAAGCGTCGCCGTGGCGAACGGCGACATCGAGCAAGGCCGCCGCCACCACATGGCGCAGCGGCTTGTCGTCCATCGCCTTAGCCTCGGCGATCTTCTCGCTTTGCTGTGCGAGTTCCGCACGTTCGGTTTTGCTGGCACGCTCGAGCTGCGCGAGGCGGCCGTTGAGAGCGGCAATATCTGGCGCGGCAGCAGACGGCGCCGGTTTCGCGTCGTTCAGGGCGCTGGCAGTCTTGTCGGACTGCGCGCGCAGAGTGGCGATGTCGCTGCGCAGGCTCGTTGCGGATTTCTCCAGCGCATCGATCCGCGCCATTATGGCCGGATCGGCGGCAGGCTTGCCCGCCTTGGTTTCGACCGCGGCCACGCGACCGCTCAGCGCCTCGACCGTTGCGCCCGTCACTTGCGGAGCAGCCGGCGCCTGCACCGCAGGCCAGCCCAGCATCCAGCCGACCGCGATCACAATGGCGGCTGCGACAGCGCCGGAGAACGGAGCAATAACCCAGGGTGAAATCGACGGCGATACGGACGCGGACGCAACGGATGACTCTTCCTCGGCAGGTTCGGGCTGCGGCGCGGCATTGGCCTGTTCGGACTTGCCCTCTTCAGACTTTGCCTCTTCAGATTTGGCCTCTTCAAATTTGGCTTGCTCATCGGCGGCCTGTTCGGTCGCGGCCACAGGCTCGCCCACCACCTCCTGCGGCTGGGTCGAGACTTCGGTCGCCTCGAGGTCAATGGTGGGCGGAGTGCGCTTGGCACGGCCGGACTCGGGAGCCAATCCTGCGTCTTCAGGCTTGTCGTCGGCCATCGTGACGGTTCCTCACACTTACATGCCCTAAACGGACCCGATTGCGTCGGATTCGGCCCGACCTCTTACGCCAAACGGGTGCGCAAAGCACGCTCCAAGGTGTCAATTAAGGCATTTTCGTCTGGGGTCGCGGCCACCAGAACCTGCGAGGCACCAGCCTCGCGCAGCACGCCTGCGACCGTCTCGGACAGGCAGCATTGCGGGATCGCCAGAGCCGAGATTTCGACACCTTCGTCCCGCGCGGCCTCCAGGAAAGCCCGCGCGCTGCGCCGGGAGTAATGCAGCACCGCCTCGATTCCATGGGCGGCAAAGCCCTCACAGACATCGCGCGGCAACAGCTTGACCGGAGCCATGCGATAGGTCGTCTGCGTGATGACGTTAAAGCCTTCGGCGCCCAGCTCACTGCCGAGGTCGCGCGACAGATCCGCGCCCGCGAGATAGAGCAGCGTGCTCTTTTTGCTGAGCCGCTTGTCGCGCGCGCTCTGCATCAGCTTGTCGCGCAAGGCGGCGGCATCGCCTCCGGCGACGACCACCTCGGCAAAGCCGGCATCGCGCGCGGCGGCGGCCGTGTGCACGCCGACCGCGAACAGCGGCAGTTCCAGGAGACCAAGGTCCTGCAATTGCGGTGCGACACCACGAATTGCATTCGCCGACGTGACAATGACGGCGCTGTAGCTTGCTTCACTCTCGTCATGGAAGGCGACCGGCTCGAACTTGAGCACCGGCGCGAGCAGCACCACATGCCCCCGTGCACGCAGATTTTCCGACGTCGCCTCATTGTCGGGATGCGGCCGTGTGACAAGAATGGACATCGCTTGTGTTCCCGAGCCACGTGGCGGTGGCGCTTTCACGAGGGACGGCCGCGCGTGACGATTGCGTTGGCCGACCCCGGAATGCTACCGGACGTACCAGAACTCTGCTTTGCGGATCAGCGCAAGGGGGGTGAGAAGGGCGCAAATTGGATAACAATTCGCCAATGCTGGTACTGGGCATCGAAACCACCTGCGACGAGACCGCCGCGGCGGTGATCGAGCGTGCGCCTGACGGCAGCGGCAAGATCCTGTCCAATATCGTGTGGTCGCAGGTCGAGGAGCATGCCCGTTTCGGCGGCGTGGTACCGGAGATCGCAGCCCGCGCCCATGTCGACCGGCTCGACAGCATCATCGACCGCGCCATGACTGAGGCCGGCATCGACTTCGCCCAGCTCGACGGTGTCGCGGCCGCCGCGGGCCCGGGGCTGATCGGCGGCGTCATCGTCGGGCTCACCACCGCGAAGGCGATCGCGATGGTGCACGACACGCCGCTGGTCGCGGTGAACCATCTGGAAGCGCATGCGCTGACACCGCGCCTGACCGACGCACTCGAATTTCCCTATTGCCTGTTTCTCGCCTCGGGCGGCCATACCCAGATCGTTGCCGTCACCGGCGTCGGACAGTATGTGCGGCTCGGCACCACCGTCGACGATGCAATCGGCGAAGCCTTCGACAAGGTCGCGAAGATGCTGGGCCTGCCCTATCCGGGCGGGCCGCAGGTCGAGCGCGCGGCAGCCAGCGGCGATGCCGCGCGATTTGCATTTCCGCGGCCGCTGCAGGGACGCCCCGACGCCAACTTCTCGCTGTCGGGATTGAAGACGGCGGTGCGTAACGAAGCGAGCCGGTTGGTCGAGATCACACCGCAGGACGTCAGCGATCTCTGCGCGAGCTTCCAGGCTGCCGTGCTCGATTCCACCGCCGACCGGTTGAGCGTGGGTCTGAAACTTTTCCGCGAGCAGTTCGATGCGCCGCGTGCGCTGGTGGCGGCCGGCGGTGTCGCCGCCAATCAGGCGATCCGCGGCGCCTTGGATGAGGTTGCGAGGAAAGCCGGAACACAATTGATCATGCCGCCGCCGGCGCTCTGCACCGACAATGGTGCAATGATCGCCTGGGCCGGCGCCGAACGTCTCGCACTCGGCATGACCGACACGATGGAAGCAGAGCCCCGCGCGCGCTGGCTGCTCGATGCGAACGCGACGGCACCGGCCGGATACGGCAAAACGCGCGCCGGATTCTAGCGATGGCCGCATTCCACTCCGTCGCGGTGATCGGCGCGGGCGCCTGGGGGACGGCGCTGGCGATGGTGGCGGCGCGGGCCGGACGGAACGTGACGCTGTGGGCGCGCAATCCCGAGCACGCGACGCGGATCGCATCGACCCGCGACAATCCGCGGCTGGCGGGCGTGCGGCTTGCGCCGGAGATCGTCGTGACGAGCGATCTGGCCCTCGCCGCGCAGGCGGACATGCTGCTGATCGCAGTGCCCGCGCAGCATCTGCGCGGTGCTGTCAACATGCTCGCCTCCCACCTGGAAAAGCCGGTGCCGATCATTGCCTGCGCCAAAGGCATCGAGCACGGCACCCATAAATTCATGACCGACGTGATCGCCGAGGCCGCGCCTCACGCGCAGCCGGCGATCCTGTCGGGCCCGAGCTTTGCCGATGATGTCGCGCGTGGCCTGCCGACCGCGGTCACGCTGGCGGCGAGGGAGGAAGCGCTGGCCAACAGCCTGGTGCAGGCGCTGGGCTCGACGACCTTCCGGCCCTATCACTCCACCGATGTCCGCGGCGTCGAGATCGGCGGCGCCGCCAAGAACGTGCTGGCGATCGCGGTCGGCATCGCGGTCGGGCGCAAGCTCGGCGCTTCCGCCCAGGCCGCACTCACCACCCGCGCCTTTGCCGAGCTGACACGCCTCGGCCGCGCGCTCGGCGCACGCAGCGAAACACTCACGGGCCTGTCTGGCCTCGGCGATCTGATCCTGACCTGCTCGAGCCCACAATCGCGCAATTTTGCGCTCGGCCTGGCGCTTGGCCGCAGCGAGCAGCCGCCCACCGGCAAGCTTGCTGAAGGCGAATTCACCGCGCCGGTCCTGATCGAGCTCGCGGCTTCGCAAAACATCGAAATGCCAGTATCGGAAGCCGTCGCATCGATCCTGACCGGCAGAAGCACGATCGATGCCGCGATCTCGGGGCTGATGGCGCGACCTTTCAAGGCAGAGGAATGAAGATGGCATACTGGCTGATGAAATCCGAACCATCGGTGTGGTCCTGGGACCAGCAGGTGGCGAAGGGCGCCAAGGGCGAAGCCTGGACCGGCGTGCGCAATTACACCGCGCGCCAGAACCTCGTCGCCATGAAGAAGGGCGACAAGGCGTTCTTCTATCATTCCAACGAGGGCAAGGAGATCGTCGGCATCGCGGAAATTATCAAGGAAGCCTATCCCGATCCGACCGACAAGACGGAAAAATTCGTCTGCGTCGACATCAAGGCCGACAAGCCGTTGAAGAGTCCGGTGACGATGGCCGCGATCAAGGCCGAGAAGAAACTCGCCGACATGGCCTTGGTGAAATATTCGCGGCTCTCGGTGCAGCCGGTGACGGCCGAGGAATGGAAGCTCGTCTGCAAGATGGGCGGGATGTAGTGCTGCCGTAGCCCGGATGGAGCGCAGCGTAATCCGGGAAGTCTTCATGTGGCACAAGACCCGGATTGCGCTCCGCTCCATCCGGGCTACGATATCGGAGCTTGTTTCTCCGGCAACGCAAAAACCTCGCATGGCGCGGCAATGCCGCGCAGCGAATGCGATCCGAGCGCGATCAGAGGCATGTCCGTCTCGGCGGCGAGCGCGCCCGACACCAGCACGGGCTTTTCGAGCGGCTTGCACAACCCTTCGAGCCGGCTGGCGAGATTGACGGCGGGACCGATCGCCGTGAAATCGAGCCGGTTGGCGGCGCCGATGTTGCCCCACAGCATTTCGCCGAGATGCAGCGCCGCGCCGAATGCGAGCGACGGCAGAGCTTGGGCACGGCGCTCCGCGTTGAGATACGCCATCCCGGCTTCGGCTGCGCTCGCGGCACGCAGAGCCGCCTCGCACGCGTGACGCGGTGACGCCCCGACCACCGGAAATATCGCGAGCACACCGTCGCCGATGAATTTCAGCACCTCGCCGCCGAAGGCGTGAACCGCGCCGGCGATGCGATCGAACCAGGCATCGAGCGCCGCGATGACTTCGGCAGGCGCTGTGGTTTCCGAAAGCAGCGTGAAACTGCGCAGATCGGCATAGAGCAGCGCGGCCTGTATGGTCTCGCCGAGATCGCGCCGCAGGGGTGCCGCCAGCACCCGCTCCGCGCTACGCTTGCCGAGATAAGCATCCAGCGTCGCGCGCAAGGTTGCACGCGCGGCAAGCACCGCAAGAGGTGTCGCGGCAAAGCGCGCGGCCTGGCGCAAATGCTCGGTCTCGTCCGTGGTGAACGGACGCGGCCCGATCCAGCCGAGCAACGGCCCGTCGGCCCGTCCGACCACGTCCTCGTGCACCTCGCCGTCCGCGATGTCGCGCAACCAGCGGCGGCCGGCGTCGTTGGGCGGGTCGGGCGCGAGGCCGCCTGGTGCGAAGCCGAGCGCTTCGATCACCCGGCCGTTCTCCGCGCGCCACAACCAGGTCCGCTTCGCGATCAGCGGATGCGGCACCTCCAGCGTCAGGCTGCCTGCCGCAAGCGGCACGCCGTCGGCGACCAGATGTGCGCCGAGGTCCGCGAGCAGGCGGTCAGCCCCGGTGCTATCGGCGGCGGCATCGACAAGCCAGGCGAGCGTCGGCGAGAGGTGCATGGCCCGATCATGACGAAGCCAGGCCGTCTTTGTCACGGGCAATCCTTGACGGGCCGCTCGGGCGCCGCCATGTCCCACAGTCAGCCCAGGGATGATCGCCAATGACCGAACCGTTCATAGTGCGACGCGAGAGCCAGATCGCCGCCCCACGCGCCACCGTTTTCGCTTACCTGACCGACCCCGAGAAGATTTTGAGCTGGATGGGTTCCGACGCAACCACGGAGCCGCATCCCGGCGGGCTGTATCTGCTTAAAGGCATCGGCCCCCGCGGCGGCGTTGCCCGCGGCGCGTTCCGCGAAGTCGTGCCGGTGCATCGTCTCGCCTACACGTTCGGATGGGATGGCGGCCAGGAAGTGCCGCCCGGCTCGAGCCTGATCGAGATCGACCTGATCGAACGCGACGGCGGCACATTGCTGCGCATGACCCATAGCGGGCTGCCGACCGAGGAACAGGCTGCCGCACACGCGACGGGATGGGCGCACTATCTGGGAAGGCTCACGACCGCAGCCGCGGGCGGCGATCCCGGTGCCGACAACGGCGTTTCCAACAAGGCGTAACGACGGGAGCGGGTCAGACCGCCGCGGTCGCCACCACCTGCTGCAAAAGTTGCTCACGCCTGGCCTGCGAGCGCTGGCCCTTCATGGTCGCGGCGAAGCGTTCCAGGATGCCGTCCTCGAACGCGGTGACGATGGTATCGTGAACGTAGCTCTTGCGGCAGATCGCCGGCGTGTTGGAGAGCTGATCGGCCGCGCCGCGGATCGCTTCCAGCACCTGCTTCTTGCGGCCGCGTTGGCTGGTCGCAGGCGTGATCCGCGACAGCGATTCCACGACGACGGCAGAGGCCATCAGCGTGCGGAAATCCTTCAGCGAGATCTTGATACCGGCGATCTCGCGCAGAAACGCGTTCACCTGCGTGGTGCTGACCGCGCGCACGATGCCGTAGGGATCGCGATACTGGAACATGCGCTTGCCGGGAACGCCCTGCAAAATCCCGATGGCGCGCACGAGCTTGGCCGCGTCGCACTCCTTGCGCACGGCCTTGCCGCCCTTTGCCTTGAAGGTCAGCACGAAGCTGTCGTCTTCCAGCGAGACGTTGGACTTCAACAGCGTGGTGGCGCCGCGGGTGCCGTTGAGACGGGCATAGGATTCGTTGCCGGGGCGGATCGCGGTACGCGCAATCAGTTCGATGACGGCAGAGAGCGCGAATTCGCGGGTCGGCTCGTCGCCCGACAGGAACGCCGAGACCTTGCGCCGGATCTTGGGCAGCGCGCCGACGAGCTTCTCCAGGCGATGCGCCTTGCGTTGCTCGCGGACCTTCTCCCAATCGGCGTGATAGCGATATTGCAGCCGGCCCGCGGCATCGCGTCCCACCGCCTGGAGATGCGTGCTCGGATCGGCCGAGTAGCGCACCTCGCGATAGGCTGGCGGCACCGCCATCGAATGCAACCGCCGAATGGTGCGGGCGTCGCGGATGTGGACGCCGTTGGGCCGCACGAAGGAATAGCCCTTGCCGCGCCTGATGCGGCGAATGGTCAGCTCGTTCTGGTCGCCGAGCCGCAGGCCCAGTTCCTTGGCGAGGGCCTCGACCGTCGCCGCAGGCGCCGAGTCGAACGCTTTTTTCGGGCTGGGGCGGCCGGAATCGGCCGGTTTCGGCCATTGTCCGAGGGCTTTGGCCAGCGCAACGGCTGCAGGATCGGCTGAAGCGGGCCGCAAAGTCCCGAGATTCTGCTGATCCATCATAGTCTTATGCCTTAGCCCTGTCTGTTATCGGTCAATGCCGCTGTTCTGATTTTTGTTCCAAGGGGTCTCGTTGGACTCGGGTTAGCCACTTAGGGTGTTCCGAACCGCATTGCGAGTCCCGAATCAGTGAGAGGCGGTTTCTAAATACCTCTGCTGGGTGCATGGCGCTCTGCGCGGGCCCATTCAGAGGATCTGGGGCAAAGACCCGAAAGCCGCCCGTGGCCCCTGTTTCAAAACTGCGACAGTCGCTCGAAGCGGCTTGATCCTCCGCATGGCAGGCTGCTCGCCGAAGGTCCAGCTTGTGCACCTTGTCGGGTCCGGTTAGCCCGACGCATAATCGGTTCAACGATCAAGTCGGCTCGCCAGTGGTCTGTGCTCGGCGTGCCGTATGTGGAGGGAAGCATGTCCGAGAAGATCTACGACGTCCCCGCGGAATGGGCGAAGCGCGCCTGGGTCGACCAGGCCAAGTACAAGGACATGTACGCCCGCTCGATCTCGGACCCGAACGCCTTCTGGGCCGAGCAGGCCAAGCGCATCGACTGGATGCACGCTCCGACGAAGATCGAGAACGTCTCGTTTGCGCCCGGCAACATCTCCATCAAATGGTTCGAGGACGGCATCCTCAACGTCGCCCATAATTGCATCGACCGGCATCTCCACGGCCGTGCCAACCAGACCGCGATCATCTGGGAAGGCGACGATCCCTCCCAATCCCGGCACATCACTTACAAGGAGCTGCACGACGAGGTCTGCCGGATGGCCAACATCCTGCGCACCCGGAACGTCAAGAAGGGCGACCGCGTCACCATCTACCTGCCGATGATTCCGGAGGCAGCCTACGCGATGCTGGCCTGCGCGCGGATCGGCGCAATTCACTCCGTGGTGTTCGCCGGCTTCTCGCCCGACAGCCTTGCCCAGCGCATCAACGATTGCCAGTCCAAGGTGATCATCACTGCGGATGAGGGCCTGCGCGGCGGCAAGAAGGTGCCGCTGAAGGCCAATGTCGACGCGGCACTCGCCAAGGCAGACGGCGTCGACTGGGTTGTCGTGGTCAAGCGCACCGGCGGCGCGGTCGACATGAATCCCTCGCGCGACCTCTGGTACCACGACGCCGCCAAGATGGTGACGACCGAGTGCCCGGTCGAGCACATGCACGCCGAGGATCCGCTGTTCATCCTCTACACCTCGGGCTCGACCGGCCAACCCAAGGGCGTGCTGCACACCTCCGCCGGCTATCTCGTGTTCGCCGCGATGACGCATCAATACGTCTTCGATTATCACGACGGCGACATCTACTGGTGCACCGCCGACGTCGGCTGGGTCACCGGCCACAGCTACATTCTCTACGGACCGCTCGCCAACGGCGCGACCACGCTGATGTTCGAAGGCGTGCCGAATTACCCGGATAATTCGCGATTCTGGAACATCATCGACAAGCACAAGGTCAACATCTTCTACACCGCGCCGACGGCAATCCGCGCGCTGATGCAGAGCGGCGACGCGCCCGTGAAGAAGACCTCGCGCGCCAGCCTGCGCCTGCTCGGCTCGGTCGGCGAGCCGATCAATCCGGAAGCCTGGGAGTGGTATCACCGCGTCGTCGGCGACGACCGCTGCCCGATCGTCGACACCTGGTGGCAGACCGAGACCGGCGGCATTTTGATCACGCCGCTGCCCGGCGCCACGAAGCTCAAGCCGGGCTCGGCGACGCAGCCGTTCTTCGGCGTGGTGCCTGAGATCGTCGACGCCGACGGCAACGTGCTGGACGGCGAGACATCAGGCAATCTGTGCCTGACGCGATCATGGCCGGGCCAGATGCGCACGGTCTATGGCGATCACGCCCGCTTCGAGCAGACTTATTTCTCGACCTACAAGGGCAAGTACTTCACCGGCGACGGCTGCCGGCGCGATGCTGATGGTTATTACTGGATCACCGGCCGCGTCGACGACGTCATCAACGTCTCCGGCCACCGCATGGGTACCGCCGAAGTCGAAAGCGCGCTGGTGGCGCATGAGAAGGTATCGGAGGCCGCCGTGGTCGGCTTCCCGCACGACATCAAGGGCCAGGGCATCTACGCCTATGTGACCCTGATGGCCGGCATCGAGCCAACCGAGGATCTGCGCAAGGAGCTCGTCACCTGGGTGCGCAAGGAGATCGGCCCGATCGCTTCGCCCGACCAGATTCAGTTCGCACCGGGTCTGCCAAAGACCCGCTCCGGCAAGATCATGCGCCGCATCCTGCGCAAGATCGCCGAGGACGAGCCGGGCAGCCTGGGCGACACCTCGACCCTGGCCGATCCCGGCGTGGTCGACGACCTCGTCAAGAACCGGCAGAACAAGAAGTCCGCGTAGGGCAGTCTCGTGCCCCGGACGCAGCGCAGCGCTCTTTAGCGGTGCGCTGCTGAGCCGGGGCCCATGCAACGGCAGGCTCTGTAGCTGTCTCGGTCCCGGCCCTGCGTCGCACCGCTTCGCGCTGCGCTGGGGACACGAGACCCATCCCCGCGTTCGCGCCTCCCCGAACAACGGCCGTTCATACCTCACGCACTTGTCAGGCCGCGCCCCGGCGCCCGGGCATCTTTCCCGCTGAGTGTTGTTTTCAGGTCATTTACTTTGTTTCGAACATTTCCTTTGTTCCCCCTGCTGGCTGGCCCTTGGCGGCCGTGCGTGGAAACCATCCGGTTAACAGGCGCGGTTAAGAATGTGCCCTGACAAGGACTTGTAACAAGGACTTGGCGAGCCAGCGATTGCCGGTTTTGCGTAATTTTGGACGGTCCGTTCGGGGCAAGGGGAAAATCGATGTCGATGAGGATTGCTGTGGCGCTGGCCGCCACCGTCGGGGCTGGGGTCTTGATGTCGACGGCGGCGCAGGCGCGGCCGGAAATGGTGGGGACGCACCTGGCCGACTATTCGCCGGGCACCATCGTGGTCAAAACCAACGAGCGTCGGCTCTATCTCGTCCTCGATAACGGCCACGCCGTGCGCTACCCGGTCGGCGTCGGCAAGTCCGGCAAGCAGTGGGCCGGCACCACCCGCATCGACGGCAAGTACCGCAATCCGGCATGGTCGCCGCCTGCCGAAGTGAAGCGCGACAAGCCGAGCATCCCGGACGTTATCCCGGGCGGCTCGCCGCGCAATCCGATGGGCGTCGCCGCGATGACGCTGTCTGGTGGTGAATATGCCATCCACGGGACCAACGTGCCGGGCTCGATCGGCGGCTTCGTCTCCTATGGCTGCATCCGCATGCTCAACGACGACATCACGGATCTCTATAGCCGCGTCTCGGTCGGCACGACGGTGGTCGTGACGCGCTGATCGCCGGCATCAGGGCGAGACGGCAAGAGCCGCGTCCTTCGACGCGGCTTTTTTGTTACCAGAAGCGCCAGCTCCGCGCGCACCAGCCGTCGCGATGGCCGCCATTGTAGCTTCGCGCGTAACCGCCGGCGAGCAACGCCGCCGAGACATTGGCCGTGCGTTTGGTCGCGACGTCGGCGAGAACGCGTCCGTATTTGTCAGATCCGAGATTGGTGATCGTCACGCCACCTTGGCCGAGCAGGTCGCGCAATGCGCGGGCCGCGGCTTCGGCCTTGTCCAGTTCCTCCTGGCAGGAGGCTTTCATCTCGGGTGCATCGATGCCGCGCAGGCGAACGCGCGCGACGAGGTCGCGGCCATCGCGTTGATGCACGCGCGCAAGGAAGGTGTCGCCGTCGATGGTGCGGATGACGTCGACCGGCTCACGGAGGTCAGGACTTGCCTGCTGTAAGATGATTTCGGCGTCTCGCGATTGACCGTCAGTCGCACGAGGGAAGGGCCAATTCATCCCGTGCCGGAACGTGAACACCACGGCCACCACGATTCCGACCACGAACATCCACGGCAACAGGCCTGAGAAGCGGCAGCCAAACGGTGAGCCGCTGTACGAACGCCGATAACGATGGCTTGGATTGAAACGCGACATCCGCGCACGCTAGGGCTGAGTCGGGCAGTCCGGCAAGCGAGCCTCAAAAGACAAGCTTCAGAAGTCGGAAGCGATGCCCTTGCGCTCCCAATCGCCATAGCGGGTCGGCTCGGGTCCTTTTGGGCCCTGCAACTCCTTTGGCGCCGCCTGGCCGTCATTTTTGGCTCGGACTGCCGCAGCCTGCCGGCGCGCTTCGGCCTCGGCCAGCGCACGCTGGGCGGCCGGCGTGAGCGGCTTGCGGTCGGGAACGGAAGGCTGGTCACTCATCGTCGCCTTTCTAGCGCGGGACGGCCCGCGGCGCGACGCCCAATAACGCATTCCTGAAATGGCTCCGAAAGGGCTAAAAAACCCGGAAGCGATTCTTACATTTGGCATATTCGCGTGCCAGAGATCGCCTTCTCAAGGCATGCGCCCGTATCGGCGGAACTGCCGCTCGCTAAGAACCTTAAGCCGCATGCCTTCTCAACGTTTCGCTCCTCCATCCGAAGTGCCCGGTCTCGCGGCGCGGCGGATTGCCGCCGACATCGTCGACGGCGTGCTGCAAAAGCACCGCACGCTTGACGAGCAGCTCGACGGCAGTGGCGCCCATCCCGGACTGAAGACGCTCCCCGACCGCGACCGCGCGCTGATGCGCCGCCTGGTCGCTACCGTGCTGCGCCGGCTCGGCACACTCGGCCATGTGCTGTCCCGCTTGCTCGACAAGGGCATTCCCTCCGATGCGCCGCGCGCGCAGAGTGCGCTGTTGATCGGCGCCGCCCAGATCCTCTGGATGGACGTGCCCGATCACGCAGCCGTCGATCTCTCCGTTCGCCTCGTGCAATCCGACCGGCGCGCCGCGCGCTATGCCGGCCTCGTCAACGCCGTGCTGCGCCGCTGCGCCCGCGAGGGCAAGGCGCTGGTGGACGAGGTTGCGGCGCAGTCACTGGATCTGCCGCCCTGGATGGTCGCACGCTGGAGCGCGCATTACGGCGAAGCAGTCGCAAGGGACATGGCGCTCGCGCTCAGCCACGATCCTTCGCTGGATCTGACCGTGAAGTCGGACGCCGCGCAATGGGCGAGCCGGCTTCATGGCGAAGTGCTGCCGACCGGATCGGTGCGCACGGTGCTGCACGGCGCGGTGACCATGCTTCCCGGCTTCGCCGAAGGACAATGGTGGGTGCAGGACGCCGCCGCCGCGCTGCCAGCCCGGCTGTTCGGCGACATCAAGGGCAAATCCATCGCCGATCTCTGCGCCGCTCCCGGCGGCAAGACCGCGCAACTGGCGCAGGCCGGCGCGCACGTCACGGCGATCGACCGCTCACCCGCCCGGGTGGCGCGGCTGCGCGAGAATCTGACGCGGTTGTCGCTCCAGGCCGAGACTGTCGTCGCCGACGCTGCGGAATGGGCGGGTCCGGCCGATGGCTTCGACGGCATCCTGATCGATGCGCCCTGCACCTCGACCGGGACGATTCGCCGCCACCCCGATGTCTCCTGGCTCCGGCAGGAATCCGACATCGCCGCAATGACCGTGCTCCAGCGGCGGCTGCTGCAAAAATCGGTCTCCCTGCTCAAGCCCGGCGGGACGCTGGTCTACTGTACCTGCTCGCTGGAACCCGAAGAGGGCGAGCATGCGGTCGCCGCGCTGCTGGCCACAGAGCCTGGGCTTCGCCGGGTCCCGATCGATGCGTCCGAGGTGTCGGGGCTCAGCGAGATCGTCACCGCCGAGGGCGATTTGCGCACTCTGCCCAGCCATCTGCCGAACGCCGATCCCAAGCTCGGCGGGCTCGACGGATTTTTCGCGGCCCGGCTCGTTAAATCCTGATTTTGCACTGGATTTTGCAACCACGGCGCTGATTCGCGTCGTTCAAGGTGGTGTCGGCCGTCCGATTTTGGGATTAATAAGGATTCGTCGGAATCCTCTCCCCCATCAAGGCAAGGCGTGTCGGTCGCTCAACGCAGACGTATCTCGACGCTGGTGATGAACCGCTTCGCGCGGAACATGCTCGCGCGCGCGAGCGGCGGTTCCGTCGCCCTGTCGCGGGTCTGGCCCGGCCGCGCCGACCGGCTGATCATCGCGCCGCATGATCTGCGCACCGCGGATGCGACCCGCGCCGCCGAAATATATGCCGGCCGCTTCGTCTTCGCCGGCAAGATCGTCAATTGCCACGGCCGCTCGATCTTCGATCTCGAGCCGCCGTCGGAGGATTGGGAGGTTGCGCTGCTCGGCTTCGGCTGGCTGCGCCATTTGCGCGCCGCCGACACCGCGCTGACGCGCGCGAATGCGCGCTCGCTGATCGAGGACTGGATCGCCAATCCTGCCAGCAAGCGCCGCCCCGTCGCGCGACGCGCCGACGTGCTGGCGCGGCGCGTGATCTCCCTGCTGTCGCAGGCACCGCTGGTGCTCAACGATACTGACAACAAATTCTACCGCCGCTATCTGCGCGCGCTGGCGCGCGAAATCCGCTTGCTGCGCTACACCATGGTCAACATTCCCGACGGAGTGCCGAAGCTCCAGGTGCTGATCGCGCTGTGCTATGCGGCGCTGTGCCTCGCCAACCAGGCAAGTCACATCCGCAGCGCCTCGAAAAAGCTCTCGGATGAATTGCAGCGGCAGATCCTGCCCGACGGCGGGCATGTCTCGCGCAACCCGGGCGCGCTGATCGAGTTGTTGATCGACCTGTTGCCGCTGCGCCAGACCTTTGCCGCGCGCAACATCGCGCCGCCGCCCGCGCTGCTCAACGCGATCGACCGCATGATGCCGATGCTGCGCTTCTTCCGCCACGGCGACGGCAATTTCGCGCTGTTCAACGGCATGAGCGCGACACCCTCGGATCTGCTCGCGACGCTGCTTGCCTATGACGACACCCACGGCGCGCCCATGTCGAACATGCCGCATACCGGTTTCCAGCGCCTCGATGCCGGCCAAACCACCTTGATCATCGACACCGGCCCGCCGCCGGCAGCCAGCGTCAGCCACGACGCCCATGCCGGCTGCCTGTCATTCGAACTGTCCTCCGGCATCAGCCGCATTGTCACCAATTGCGGCATGCCGACCACGGGCCGCGACAATTGGCGGCCGTTCGCACGCGGCACGGCGGCGCATTCGACGCTGACCTATCACGACACCTCGTCATGCCAGTTCGTGGAGATGTCGGCGATGAAGCGGCTCTTGCACGGCGCTCCGATCACCAGTGGCCCCGTCGAGGTCGAGAGCTATCGCGAGATCGTGCAGAACGGCACGCTGCTCACGACATCGCATGACGGTTATCTTACAAAATTCGGCGCGATCCATCGCCGCGTGCTGATGATCGCCAATGACGGCGCGCGCATCGACGGCGAGGACACGTTGTCGCCGCCGCAAGGCGGACGCTTCAAGGGTGCGGATGCCGATTTCGCGCTGCGCTTCCATCTGCACCCGGCGGTGAAGGCGAGCCGGCTGTCCGATGCCCGCGGCGTCATGCTGGTGCTGCCGAACCGCGACGTCTGGACCTTCGAGGCGCTCGACGACAAGGTGGAACTGGAGGACAGCGTGTCCCTGGCCGGCAATGACGGCCCGCGCCGCACCGCGCAGATCGTGATCCGCCAGGATGCGCGGCAGGCGCCCTCGATCCGCTGGAGTTTTGTCCGCTCCACCGCCTCGCCGGCGGTCACGAATGCCCGCAGAAATGCGCGGCGGGAGCCGGAACTTCCGCTGTAAACGCATGCGATTCGGCGCCATCTGATCGTTGTGAAAGCGGCCGAAAACTGCTATCGAGCCCTCGCTCGCGCGACTGGCGACCTTGGATGGAGCACCATCGGGAAGCGCGAGACTGAGCAGCCGCGCGCCTGGGCATAGACACTCCTTCAGACAGAGGATCTTGCTCATGACTGACCATCCCCGCCGCGTCACCCGCGCCCTTCTCTCCGTTTCCGACAAGACCGGCCTGATCGACTTCGCAAAGGCGCTTGCCGCGCACGATGTCGAACTGATCTCGACCGGCGGTACCGCAAAGGCGATCGCCGCGGCCGGCCTGAAGGTGAAGGACGTCTCCGAGCTGACCGGCTTCCCCGAAATGATGGATGGCCGCGTCAAGACGCTGCATCCGAAGGTGCATGGCGGCCTGCTCGCGATCCGCGACAACAAGGATCACGCGGACGCGATGGCGGCGCATGGCATCGCGCCGATCGATCTCCTCGTCGTCAATCTCTATCCGTTCGAGGCGACCGTCGACAAAGGCGCGGGCTTCGAGGATTGCATCGAGAACATCGACATCGGCGGCCCCGCGATGATCCGCGCCGCCGCGAAGAACCATGATGACGTCGCCGTCGTGGTCGAGGCGCAGGACTATCAGGCCGTGCTCGACGAGCTCGCGGCCAACAAGGGCGCGACCACGCTGAAGCTGCGCCGGCGCCTTGCCGCCAAAGCCTACGCGCGCACCGCGGCTTACGATGCCGCGATCTCGAACTGGTTCAATCGCCAGCTCGAGATCGACGCGCCCGACTTCCGCGCCTTCGGCGGCAAGCTGATCCAGTCACTGCGCTATGGCGAGAATCCGCACCAGATCGCGGCGTTCTATGCAACGCCCGACAAGCGGCCGGGCGTCTCGACCGCGCGGCAGCTCCAGGGCAAGGAGCTCTCCTACAACAACATCAACGACACCGATGCCGCCTATGAATGCATCGGCGAGTTCGACGCCAAGCGCACCGCGGCCTGCGTCATCGTCAAGCATGCCAACCCCTGCGGCGTCGCAGAGGGCTCCGACCTCGTCAGCGCCTACCGCAAGGCGCTGGCCTGCGATTCCACCTCGGCGTTCGGCGGCATCATCGCGATGAACCGCGCACTCGATGCCGACACCGCGCGCGAGATCACGAAGATCTTCACCGAGGTGATCATCGCGCCCGACGCAAGCGAGGAAGCGATCGCCATCATCGGCGCGCGCAAGAACCTTCGACTTCTGCTCGCCGGCAGCCTGCCCGATCCGCGCGCATCGGGCCTCACCGCCAAAACGGTGGCCGGCGGCCTGCTGGTGCAGAGCCGCGACAATGCGGTGGTCGACGACATGAGCTTCAGGGTTGTCACGAAGCGCGCGCCCACTGATGCCGAGATGCGCGATCTGAAGTTTGCTTTCCGTGTCGCAAAACACGTCAAGTCCAACACCATCATCTACGCCAAGGATCTCGCCACCGTCGGCATCGGCGCCGGCCAGATGAGCCGGGTCGATTCAGCGCGGATCGCGGCACGCAAGGCCCAGGATGCGGCGGCCGAGCTGAAGCTCGCCGAACCGCTCACCAAGGGCTCGGTCGTGGCGTCGGATGCGTTCTTCCCGTTCGCCGACGGCATGCTCGCCTGCATCGAGGCCGGCGCCACCGCCGTGGTGCAGCCCGGCGGCTCCATGCGCGACGATGAGGTCATCAAGGCTGCCGACGAGCACGGCATCGCCATGGTGTTCACGGGCACGCGGCACTTCAGGCACTAGATCTGTCGTGTACTAAACTCTTAACGGGTCGTCCCGGCGAAGGCCGGGACCCATAGCCCAGGAAGTAGTTTGGTGTGCGGTACTAGCCGCGTCGCGGCAACGAGAAATCACGCGGTATGGGTCCCGGCCTTCGCCGGGACGACACTAATTTTCCCGCACCCGCATCAATAGCGCCAGCCCCGCGACGAAGAACACCACCAGCACGGCCATGCCGGCCTTCTGGCTCGCCGTCACCGCGGTGATCACGCCGATCAGCAGCGGGCCGATGAAGGACGTCACTTTTCCCGTCAATGCGAACAGACCGAAATACTGCGCGATGCGGTCCTTCGGTGCGAGACGGATCAGGAGCGTGCGCGAGGCGGCTTGCAGCGGACCGCCGGCTGCACCGATCAGGCAGCCAAGCACCAGATAAGCGCGCTCTGACGCAGCGGCGAACAATGCACCGCCGGGCGTGGGCGGCGCGACCTTGATGAAGAAGATCGAATCCTTGTCGACCAGCAGGATCGCCGCTAGAGCCAGCAGCAGGATCAGCATGCTGCCGGCGATCACGCGCTTCGGCCCGAAGCGATCGTCCAGCTTGCCGCCAAACCACGCGCCGAACGCGCCGGCGATCGCGAGCATGATGCCAAAGGTGCCGATCTGGATCGTGTGCCAGCCGAACGTGCCCGCCGCATAGATGCCGCCGAAGGCAAACAGCGACACCAGACCGTCGGTGTAGATCATGTTGGCGAGCAAAAACGCCGCAAGCGATTTCTGCTGCGGCAGACCCTTGATCGATTGCTTCAGCTCCGACAGGCCTTCGTGCAGTGCCGCGCGCAGCGGACGCTTCGCCGGATAATCCGGCGTGAACAGGAACATCGGCGTCACGAAAATGATGAACCACAGCCCGGTCAACGGTCCGGCGGCGCGGTCGCCCTGATGGCTGACGGGATCGAGCCCGAACAGAGGCGTGAAGCCGAGCAGCGTGCGGCCGGTCTCGGGATTCGCGGCGAGCAGGCCAAGCACGATGATCAGGCTGACGATGCCGCCGACATAGCCCGTTGCCCAGCCGGTGCCGGAAAGGCGCCCGATGCGCTCTGGGGGCACCAATGTCGGCATCATCGCATTGTTGAACAGCGTGGCGAATTCCGCGCCGACGCTGGCGAGCGCGACCGCGATGAGCAGCGGCGGAATGATCGAGGGGTCGCCCGGCTTGCCGATCCACAGCGTGCAGGATGCCAGCACCAGCGCCGCGCCGAATCCGGCGATCCATGGCTTCCTGCGGCCCGAAGCATCGGCGATAGCCCCGAGCACCGGCGACATCAGCGCGATCGCGAGGCCGGCGGCAGCCATCGCAAAGCCCCACAGCGATTGCCCGGTGGCGGGATTCGGCGCAATGCCGGTGGCGAAATAGGGCGCGAACACGAAGGTCGTGATCAGCGTGAAATAAGGCTGCGCGGCCCAGTCGAAGAAGATCCAGCTGACGACCGCGCTGCGCGGCGGATAGGTCCGCTGCGCGCCGGCGATGCGCGCATCCGGGGCGATCGTCGTCACTCCACAATCCTCATCACGAACAGTTTTGCCTCTGTCGGGGCGAACCGTATAGCATTGCAGCGCTGCATGTGAACTGCCCATGGCCATTACGGAAGTTTGATGATGTCGTCTTTTTCGACGCGGCGGACATTTTTCGCCTTCCTTGCCACTCTGGCGTTCGGACTTCCGACCGCGACCGCGCAGGATGCGCGGCGGGCCTATGTGCCGCCCGCGCTCGACACGGTGCATGCCGTTCCCGCCGAGCACGGCATGGTGGTGGCGCAGGAGAAAATCTCTGCGCAGGTCGGTGCCGACATCCTGCGGCGCGGCGGCAATGCCGTCGACGCCGCGGTCGCGACCGGCTTTGCGATGGCCGTGACCTATCCGCGCGCCGGCAATATCGGCGGCGGCGGCTTCATGGTGATTCATTCCACGGAGCGCAACGAAGACATCACGATCGATTATCGCGAGACCGCGCCGGCCGCGACCACACCGCAGATCTTTCTCGGGGCCGACGGCAAGCCAGATGCGGCGAAGTCACGGGATTCAGCGCTCGGCGTCGGCGTGCCCGGCACTGTCGCGGGTCTTGCGCTGGCCCTGGAAAAATATGGTTCGGGCCGGTTCACGCTAGCG
Source organism: Bradyrhizobium sp. WSM4873 (assembly GCF_055811355.1). Taxonomy (NCBI): domain Bacteria; kingdom Pseudomonadati; phylum Pseudomonadota; class Alphaproteobacteria; order Hyphomicrobiales; family Nitrobacteraceae; genus Bradyrhizobium; species Bradyrhizobium sp. WSM4873. The sequence continues at coordinate 59,103 of NZ_JBVVPS010000033.1, forward strand.
CAACTACTCCAGCCCGCGATCGCGCTCGCCCGCGATGGCTTCCTTGTCGGCGACGACATCGCCGACACGCTGCCGGGCTGGCACAAGCGGCTGGTGCGCTGGCCCTCCTCAGCCAGGATCTTCTCGCGGCCTGATGGCACGTCGCTTAGTGAAGGCGACCGGCTGGTGCAGAGCGACCTCGCCGAGACGCTGTCGGCTGTCGCCGCACAGGGCCCGCGCGGCTTCTATGAGGGGCCGGTCGCGGAGAAACTCGCCAAGGCCGTGGCTGACGCGGGCGGCATCATGACGCCGGCCGATTTGCAATCCCATCGGGCGGTGATCCGCGCGCCAGTGCGCGGCACCTATCGCGGCTATGACATCGTGTCGATGCCATTGTCGTCGTCGGGCGGCGTGGTGCTGGTGGAGACGCTCAATATCCTCGAAGGTTTTCAGCTCGCCGATCTAAAGCAGGGATCGCCGGCCTCGCTGCATCTGCTGATCGAGGCCATGAAGCGCGCCTATGCGGACCGTGCGCGCTATCTCGGCGATCCCGCCTTCGTCAACGCGCCGATCGGGACGCTCACCGCCAAAGACTACGCCGCCAAGCTGCGGGCAACCATCTCCGCCGATCGCGCCACGCCTTCGAAACAGCTCGTTTCCACCGCGACCTCACCGCATGAGGGCAGCAACACCACGCATTTTTCCGTCGTCGACGGCAGCGGTAACGCGGTCAGCAACACCTATACGCTGAACTTCAGTTACGGCCTCGGCCTCGTCGCCGAGGGCACCGGCGTGCTGCTCAACAACGAGCTCGACGATTTCACCGCGGCGGTCGGCGCGTCCAATGCCTATGGCCTCGTCGGCTTCGAGGCCAATTTGCCCGGTCCGGGCAAGCGGCCGCTGTCCTCGATGTCACCGACCATCGTCCTGAAGGACGGCAAGCCGGTTCTGGTGACGGGCTCGCCGGGCGGCAGCCGCATCATCTCGACCGTGCTCCAGGTGATCGTCAACGTCCTCGATTACAAGATGGATGTCGCGGCCGCCGTGGCGGCACCGCGGCTGCATCACCAATGGCTGCCCGACGAGGTCCGGGTCGAGGGCGGCTTTCCCGATAATGTGCTGCTCGAGTTGAAGGCGATGGATCATCTCATCGTCACGCCGATGGGGCAGACATCGGCGAATTCGATCGCGGTGACCGCCAACGGTCCGCTCGGCGCGCCCGATCCGCGTAGCCGGGGTGCGGAGGCAGCGGGGCAGTAACTCTGTCCTTGCATGGCGCGAAGGCCGGGCGACCGGCTTGCGTGCGCCGCCGCGCGTGCTACCACCGCGAGACCAAAGAAACTACGAAAGAAAACACTGTCGGGAAACGCACATGACCACCGTCGATCCGAACCAGCGCATCGAACGCGCCGAGATCGAGGACACCAGCCTTCTCGCCTTCTATCGCGACATGAACGCGCCGGAACGGCGGACGTTCTGGGCCTGCGCAGCAGGCTGGGCGCTCGACGGCATGGACTTCATGATCTATCCGCTGGTGATCGGCACCATCATCGCGTTGTGGAAGGTCGATGCAGGATCGGCCGGGCTCGCCGGCACCGTGACGCTACTGGCCTCCGCGATCGGCGGCTGGCTCGGCGGCTATCTCTCCGACCATATCGGCCGGGTCAGAACGCTCCAGATCACCATCATCTGGTTCTCTTTGTTCTCGCTGGTGTGCGCGGTCGTGCAGAACTTCGAACAGCTCCTGATCGCACGCGCGGTGCTGGGCCTCGGCTTCGGCGGAGAGTGGGCGGCGGGCGCCGTGCTGATGGGTGAAGCGATCCGGCCGCAATATCGCGGGCGTGCGGTCGGCTCGGTGCAGTCGGGCTGGGCGGTCGGCTGGGGCCTCGCGGTATTGTCGCAGGCGATCCTGTTCTCGGCGTTGCCCGCGGAGACAGCGTGGCGCTGGATGTTCGTGATCGGTGCGCTGCCGGCGCTGCTGGTGTTCTACATCCGCCGCTCCGTGACCGAGCCGGAGATAGCGGCTGAGGCTCGCGCCAGGCACGCCGCGAGCGGCAATCGCCCGGCGCTCTGGGAAATCTTTTCAGGCCCGATCCTGAAGACCACCATCCTGGCGTCGCTGATGGCGACGGGCTGCCAGGGCGGCTACTACGCCGTCACCTTCTGGGTGCCGCAGTTCTTGACCAAGGAGCGGCATCTGTCGATCGTCGGCTCGACCGGCTATCTCTCGACCCTGATCATCGGTTCTTTCATCGGCTATCTTACCGGCGCGTGGCTCGCCGACCGGATCGGACGGCGCAATCTGTTCCTGATCTTCTCGATTGGCGCCATCGCGATTGTGCTGCTCTATACGCAGCTGCCGCTGACCAACGAGGTCCTGTGGGTGCTCGGCTTCCCACTCGGCTTTTTCGCTTCGGGCTACTTCTCCGGCGTCGGCGCATTCCTGACCGAGCTTTATCCAACGCGACTGCGCGGCTCGGGCCAGGGATTCTGCTACAATTTCGGCCGCGGCATCGGCGCGCTGTTTCCGTTCCTGGTCGGAGCGCTGTCGGCGACGACGTCGCTTGCGAATGCGATCGCGATCTTCGCGGTGGTGGCGTATGCGCTGTTCTTTATCGCCGCCTTCGCGCTGCCGGAGACGCGCGGGCGCGTGCTGCATGCGGACTGATGCAGGCTAACTATCGTCCGACCTGATACGGCCCGCCCTTTTCGAGGGCGCGGCTGTACGCCGGCCGCGCATGAATGCGCTCCAGGAACGCCATCGCCTTGGGGTGGCCGAGCTCGAGCCCGCCACGCGCCTGGGCCGCTTCGAGCGGAAAGCTCATCTGGATGTCGGCGGCGGTGAACTCGTGACCGGCGAACCACTCGCTCTTGCCGAGCTCGCCTTCCCAATAGTCCATGTGCTGCTTGAGCTGCGGATTGACCAGCGCAGTCAGCGCCTGGTTCGAGACCTTGCGCACCAGCGGGCGGAGCAACGCGGGCGCGCGCTTCGGCATCAGCGTGAACAGCAGCTTGAGCAGCAGCGGCTGCATCGCCGAGCCTTCCGCATAGTGCAGCCAGTAGGTGAAGCGCAGCCGCTCGGGCGTGTTCGGTGGCGGGACCAACCGGCCGTTGCTGTAGGTGGCGATGAGATATTCGATGATCGCGCCGGATTCGGCGATGGTGTTGCCGTTGTCGGTGATGACGGGCGACTTGCCGAGCGGATGGATGGCGCGCAGCTCCTTCGGCGCGCGCATGTCCGGCTGGCGCTGATAGCGCACGATCTCGTAGGGCACGCCCAACTCCTCGAGCAGCCACAGCACGCGCTGCGAGCGGGAATTGTTGAGGTGGTGAACGGTCAGCATCGCGTGGTCCCCGGGGGCTAAGCATGGTCGATCGGCCGCGCGTTCGTGCCAGCCCGGGAACACAATGTCGAGCCATCCGGTCGGATATTTTCATCCGGGTATATTGACCTTTGCAATTTACCCGGGTATTAAAGTCTCAACATGATCAATATGGCAATGATTCCAATGCAGAAGACTTTCACCGCCTTCCAGGGTTCACGCCGCCTGGTCTCCGGGCCAGCCGGAGAGGTCGCGCTGGTTATCAAGCGGATGGCGGAGCGGCCGGACCAGCCCATCATCATCTTCGAGGACGCCACGGGCCGGTCGATCGACTTCGATCTGCGCGGCGGAGACCGCGAGGTGCTGGCGCGGCTGGCGAAGCTTGTCCCCCCCCCGATTGAGGAGACCGCATCGGCGAGCGAGCCACGCGGTCGCGGCCGGCCGAAGCTCGGCGTGGTCGCGCGCGAGGTGACGCTGCTGCCACGGCACTGGGAGTGGCTCAGCGCGCAAGCTGGCGGCGCTTCGGTCGCGCTACGGAAACTTGTCGAAGAGGCGCGGCGTGCCAGCGGCGACAAGGATCGCGAGCGGCAGGCGCGCGATGCGGCCTATCACTTCATGTCGACCATGGCCGGCAATCTGCCGCAGTTCGAGGAAGCTTCACGCGCGTTGTTTGCGGATGACCGGCGGCGATTCACCGGACTGATCGCAGATTGGCCCGCCGACATCCGCGACCACATCGTCAAGCTCGCCTACAGCGACCGCGCTTGAGCTCAGGCGTTCGTACGTCCGACTCGCGCCCAACGTGTTCGCGCGCTCACAATATTATGACCGTCATTAAACGATGGACCCGCGGCGCGCGCTGCGCCACAATGCGAAAAAGCGACGTCAGGGAGGATGATTTTGACCCGCGCAGCCCCGCAATTCCTATTCGATTTCGGCAGTCCGAACGCCTATCTCAGTCATCTCGCGATTCCCGCGATCGAGCAGCGCATCGGCGTCAAATTCGAGTACGTGCCGATCCTGCTCGGCGGCATCTTCAAATCGACCAACAATAAGTCCCCGGCCGAGACGCTTGCCGGCGTCAAGAACAAGCGGGAATTCCAGGCGGTCGAGACCGAGCGCTTCGTCAGGCGCTTCAAGGTGCAGCCCTATGTCTGGAATCCCTTCTTCCCTGTCAACACGCTGAACCTGATGCGCGCGGCAATCGCGGCGCAGCTCGAGGGCGTGTTCGAGCCATATGTCGAGGCCGCCTTCCACCACATGTGGCGCGAGCCGAAGAAGATGGACGATCCGGAAATCGCCGCGAAGGCGCTGGCGTCCTCCGGCCTCGACGCGCAAAAGCTGTTCACCCGCGCGGCGGAACCCGAGGTGAAGGGCAGACTGATCAAGAACACCGAGGAGGCTGTCGCGCGCGGCGCGTTCGGCTCGCCGACCTTCTTCGTCGGCAACGAGATGTTCTTCGGCAAGGAGCAGTTGCGCGAGGTCGAGGAGATGGTCTCGGGGAAGTGATTTTCGTATGATGGACAGAGCGAGCCATCATCTCTGATGTCGTCCTGGCGAAGGCCAGGACCCATAACCACCGAATCGCGTTTGGCGATAAGCTGGGCCTCCGACTTGTCCGACAATAGGCAGTCGGGGTAATGGGTCCTGGCTTTCGCCAGGACGACGGCAAGAAACAACGACGACGGCAAGAAGCAATCAAGAAACAACAAGGACAATCCCATGCGTATCCTCGTGGTCGGCGCTGGCGCCATCGGCGGCTATTTTGGTGGCAGGCTGTTGCAGGCCGGTCGCGACGTCACCTTCCTGGTCCGGCCACGGCGCGCCAGCGAGCTCGCGAGCGCGGGTCTTGTCATCAAGAGCCCGAACGGCGACGTGACCTTGAAGAATCCGCCAACCGTTCAGGCCGACGCGCTCAAGGACAAGTTCGACGTCGTGCTGCTCAGCTGCAAGGCTTTCGACCTCGACGACGCCATCAAGTCGTTCGCGGCAGCAGTCGGACCGAATACCGCGATCATTCCCATGCTCAACGGCATGAAGCATCTCGACATCCTCGACGACAAGTTCGGCAAGGAGCGCGTGCTCGGCGGCCTCTGCGCCATCGCCGCGACGCTCAACGAGAAGCGCGAGGTGGTGCAGCTGCAGCCGATGCAGTCGATCAACTACGGCGAGCGCGATGGCAAGCTATCGGATCGGGTCAAGGCGATCGACGAAGCCTTCAAGAGCGGCATCGCTGGCGCCACCGCGAGCCAGAACATCATGCAGGACATGTGGGAGAAATGGGTGTTCCTCTCCTCGCTGGCGGCGTCCACCAGCCTGATGCGCACCTCCGTCGGCAATATTCTCGCCGCGCCCGGCGGCAGGGATTTCCTGCTCGGCATGCTGGACGAGACCAGCGCGATCGCCGCCGCGTCGGGCTACACGCCGGGCGGGCCGTTCTTCGAGCGCGTGAAGGGCAACCTCACCACCGAGGGCTCGCCGATGACGGCCTCGATGTTCCGTGACGTCAAGGCGGGCCTGCCGGTCGAGGCCGATCACGTCATCGGCGACCTCATCGCGCGTGCCGACGCCGCCAAGGTGCCGGTGCCGAAACTGCGCATCGCCTACACACATTTGAAGGCGTATGAGAAGCAGCGGGCGAGGTAGGCGCACCCCGCGCTATTTGAAATACGCGAGATAGTGCGAGACGGCGGTGATTTCCTCATCGCTCATGTGATAGGCGACATCGGCCATCGCGGCGCCACCGCCGCCGACGCGCTGGCTGCTCTTGTAGTCGTGCAGCGCCTTGACCAGATATTCCTCGCGCTGGCCAGCGAGCCGCGCGACGGCCTTGGTGCCGGCAAAGCTATCCGTATGACATGAGGCGCAGCGGCGGCCGGTGGCAACTTGCGCGCCCTTTTTCGACAGGTCCGGATCCTTGTCCTCCGCCGCTGTCGGCGGCGTCAGCGCGGCGAAATAGGCGCCGAGATTGCGGACGTCCTCGTTGGTGATCTCCTCGGCGATCGGCTGCATCTGGTCGTTCTTGCGCGAGCCGGCGCGAAAAAACACCAGCTGCCATTGCAGGAATTGATCGGGCTGGCCGGCGAGCGAGGGAATGTTCTCGGTTTGCGAGATGCCGTTCTCGCCGTGGCAGCCGGCGCAAACGGCGGCCTTCTCCTTGATCGCGGCATTGTCGGCGGCGCTTGTGGGGAGAGAACCGAGCGCGAGAAGCGCAACCGCGCTGATTGCGTGCGAGATGAACTGCCGGCGCATGATTGGGATTCCGATCTATCGACCGCGCCGTTCCAGGGCAAAGAAGCGCGAGCTATGATGCGCAACTGCGCATCTGAGAACTCGATAACCCGCGTTCGTGGCCAAGGGTTCCGGACTTGCGCGCAAGCGGTGCGCAATCAGGAACGACAGCGTGCGAAACTGAAATGAGAAAGGCTGCGGCGCCCCTCGGCACCGCAGCCTCGTGTCGTCTTGCGCTACTTCTTGCTGTAGCTGATGCGGTAGATCGCGCCGGCCCAATCGTCGGCAACGAGAATCGAGCCATCCTTGGCGAGGATGATGTCGTCGGGACGGCCGAGATAGCCCTGGTCGCCCTCGATCCAGCCGGAGGCGAACACCTCCTGCTTGGCGTTCTTGCCGTCGGGCCCGACGATCACGCGCATGATGCGGCCGCCTTGGTACTTGTGACGATTCCAGGAGCCGTGCTCGGCGATCAGGATGTTGTTCTTGTACTCGGCCGGAAATTGGTCGCCGGTATAGAACTTCATGCCGAGCGGAGCGACGTGAGCGCCGAGGTTCAGCACCGGCGGCGTGAACTCGGAGCATTTGTGGCCCATCGCGAACTTGGTATCCGGCAGGTCACCCTGGTGGCAGTAGGGATAGCCGAAGTGCTCGCCGATCTTGCTGATCATGTTCAGCTTGTCCGAGGGCAGATCGTCGCTGATCCAGTCGCGGGCATTCTCGGTGAACCAGTACTTGCCGGTGCGCGGATCGACGTCGCCGCCGACCGAGTTGCGAACGCCGAGCGCATAGATTTCCGCATTGCCGGTCTTGGGATCGACGCGGCGGATCTGCGACACGCTGGTCGGGGGCACGCCGATGTTGAAGGGCGGTCCGAACGGAATGTAGAACCAGCCTTCCTTGTCGACCGCGATGTATTTCCAGCCATGCGCGGCATAGGACGGCATGTCGTCATAGACGACCTTGCCCTCGCCGGGATTGTCGAGCTTGTTCTCGATGTCGTCGTAGCGGATCAGCTTGTCGACCGCGATGACGTAGAGCGCACCGTCCTTGACGGCCAGACCGGTGGGCATGTTCAGCCCCTTGAGGATGGTCTTGACCTCTTTCTTTCCGTTGTTGTCCTTGATGGCGTAGACGTTGCCGAGGCCGAACGAGCCAACGAACAGCGTACCCTTGTCACCCCAGGCCATCTGCCGCGCGGCCAGCACGCCGGACGCATAGACCTCCATCTTGAAGCCCGCCGGCAGCTTGACCTTCTTGACGATATTGGCGAGCTCGGCGTCCGACGCGCCGGTGGGCGGACCCGACGGCGGCGCCAGGCCCTTTTGCGCCTCGGTCTCGTCGCCGAGGAACCAGTCGTCCGGTGGATGGGTCCAGAACTCCTTGGTGCCGGATTCGTATTTCTTCAGCGGCTTGTTCTTGTCCTGCTGCTGCGCGTGACCGACGCTTGTCCCCGCGAGAAGGGCAATTGCTGCAAGCGCCAGGACGGATTGAAAGGCGGATTGAAAGACGGATCGATGGAATTTCATCGCGTCACTCCCCTAAGGCAGCCATCAGGGCTGCACATTTATTTTATTTTGCTGTCGAGAGGCGAAGTTCGGACTCTGTCGAGAGGACAGACGCGGAAGGTTAGCACATCTTCGAGCGGTGAGAAGCGCGCCGCGTGCGCCGCGATAGCGCTCAGTAAAAATTGAGACGTAAAGTCAATGATGGCGAATGCGGCGACGACACCGCTCTCGCTGCAGCGCGGAATCAAGATCACGCGCGGTTAATTTGCAGGCAGCAGGAAGCCCGGGACAAAAAAACGCGAAAACAACCCCATGCACAGTAGAACGGCTGTAGCCAGCTTGCTGCCGGTGACTCCGGGTAGACATCTGAGGCGTCGAGCGAATTAGCAAAGATCGCGACTACGGGGCGACGGGGTAGGGACCATCGTCGAAAATCGTCTCATGATAGCCTTTCGATCCGACAGCGCGCGCCAGGGTGCTGCGAAAATCGAGGTCATCGCGAAGACAGTTCAGGACATGCGCGAAGTCGAATTCGGGCCGCCAGCCCAGCTCGCGCCGCGCGCGCGCGTTGACATAGACGCGGTCGATCGCGGGGAACAGCCGCCAGCCGCGCGCAGCAAAGAGCTCCGCACAATCCGGATAGAGCTCGCGCACGACACCGGCCGCGTCACGTGCCAGCGCAGACAGGTGGCGCTGCTCAAACGGGCTCGTGGCCGACACGATGGTGCGGGCAAACCCGATGTCCGGCGCGCGCTCGGCGGCGAGCAGATGGGCGCTCACCGCGTCCGCGATATCCAGCCGGCGATAGAGCAGCTCGTTGGCCTGCGCGTTCTCCGCCGCGTAAGCCGACCGCATCGCCGGATCGTCATCGTCTTCCGGGAAGAAGCGCGAGGTCCTCAAGATCACAACGGGCAGGCCGCGCTCGCGACAGAACAGCTCGCACAGAGTCTCAGCCATCAGCTTGGTCGTGCCGTAGATGTTCTTCGGGATCGGCGGCAGGTCCTCGGTGACCCACACCGCGGCCTGTCCCGCCTCGGAGCGGAGCTGCGAGCCGAACGCGCTGGTGGTGCTGGTGAAGACAAAACTGCGCAGGCCGGCGGCCGCGGCCGCTTCAAGCAAATTGAGCGTGCCGGTGACATTGGTGTCGACAAAGTCTTGCTTGCTGTGGGTCGCCACGTGCGGCTTGTGCAGCGCCGCGGCGTGGATCACGGCGGTGACGCCGTCCATCTGGCGCCGCACGAAATCGGGATCGACGATCGAGCCGACGGCATCGGTGAAGGCCGATGTCTTCAGGTCGATCCCACGCGCAGGCGAACCGCGCCCGCGGAGCGTGCGGAGAAGGGCTTCCCCGAGATGGCCCGCGCTGCCTGTGACCAGAATTGTCATTCGTGACCCAATACAGCCGCCAGCGGCGTGGAAACCACGTGCCCGTCCGGTCCGGCTGGATGCTTTGGGAAAAATTGGAGCGGGCGAAGGGGCTCGAACCCTCGACCCCGACCTTGGCAAGGTCGTGCTCTACCACTGAGCTACACCCGCATCCTGTGTCGGTCGCATGACTGCGCCGGCAACGGCTGTCGTATGCCAAAAGCGGGAGGGGAATGCAACAGCTACCGGCGGCATAGATTTGCAATCGGAGGCCCGATACGGACCCGAACGCGGCCAAATGACCCAAAAATGCCCCGGAACCGGCGAATCGGCCCGCATGGATTGAAATTCGGCCGTCCCGGCCCAATTTAGGGCCAACAGCGAAGCATATGAATTGGCGACGTGCTAAAGACCCGCCAATTCCAGACATCAGACGAGGGGATCCCGTGACGATCATCGACCAGGGTAACGGAGCAGCGGGCCCGGCTGCCGCCGATCTGATCAAGGACACGACCACCCAGACCTTCGTGAAGGACGTTATCGAGGAATCGAAGCGCCAGCCGGTGCTGATCGACTTCTGGGCGGAGTGGTGCGGCCCCTGCAAGCAGCTCACGCCTTTGCTGGAAAAGGCGGTCAAGGCCGCCAAGGGCAAGGTCAAGCTGGTCAAGATGAACATCGACCAGCACCCGGCGATCCCGGGCCAGATGGGCATCCAGTCGATTCCGGCGGTGATCGCCTTCGTCAACGGCCAGCCGGCCGACGGCTTCATGGGTGCGGTCCCGGAGAGCCAGCTCAACGCCTTCATCGAAAAACTGACCAAGGGCGTGACCGCGCCGGGTGAGCCGAATATCGCGGAAATCCTCCAGGAAGCCGAGGCCGTGCTCGCCGAGGGCGATGCCGCCGCGGCCGCCCAGATCTACGCGGAAGTGCTGCAGCTCGAATCGACCAATATCGCAGCCCTTGCCGGGCTGGCGAAATGCTACGCCGTCTCCGGTGCGATGGAGCAGGCCAAGCAGACGCTCGCCATGGTGCCGGAATCCAAGCGCAACGACCCGGCTGTGAAAGCCGTGCAGACCGCGATCGATCTCGCCGAGCAGGCGGAGCAGCTCGGGCCCGTCGCCGAGCTGGAACAGAAAGTCGCCGCAAACCCGCTCGATCATCAGGCCCGCTTCGACCTTGCGATCGCGCTCAACGCCCAAGGCAACCGGGCAGCGGCCACCGAGCAACTGCTCGCGATCATCAAGCGCGACCGCAAATGGAACGACGACGGCGCCCGCAAGCAGCTGGTGCAGTTCTTCGAAGCCTGGGGCGGCACGGACGATGCAACCATCGAGGGACGCAAGCGCTTGTCGATCATCCTGTTTTCCTGACGATGATTGATCCATCACAGCCGGCGGAGCGTTAGGCATCGTGACTTGATGCGGACAATGGGGACCAGATGCCGATCAACATCGAATATCGCGGGCCCGCCGACCTTCCGGAGATCCTTCCGGTGTTTCCGTTGCCGGGCGCGCTGCTGCTGCCGCGCGGGCAGATGCCGCTCAACATCTTCGAGCCGCGCTACCTCGCGATGATCGACGATGCCTTCCGCGACGGCCATCGCCTGATCGGCATGATCCAGCCCGACATCGCGCACTCGCCCAAGAATTCCGACAAGCCGGCGCTATTCCGTGTCGGCTGTGTCGGCCGCATCACCCAGCTCGCCGAATCCGGCGACGGCCGCTACATCCTCGAGCTCACCGGTGTCTCGCGCTTCAAAGTGCTCGAGGAGCTCGAAGTGCTCACCGCCTACCGCCAGTGCAAGGTGGATTTTTTCGCCTTCGTCGACGACTTCACGCCGCGCATGGGCGAGGACGAGGTCGATCGCGAGGCACTGCTGACGGTGCTGGCGGATTTCTTGAAGGCCAACAACCTTAAGGTCGACTGGGAGGGCGTCGAGACCGCCCCCAACGAAGCGCTCGTCAACGCGCTGGCGATGATGTCGCCCTATGGCGTGGCCGAGAAGCAGGCGATGCTGGAAGCGCCCGACCTGAAGACCCGCGCCGAAATTTTGATCGCGGTCACCGAGATGGATCTCGCCAAGAAGCGCACCAGCGGCGATCCGCCGCTGCAGTGAGGGCGCGCGTCGTCACGTCAGAAACGCCGTCATGCCCGGGCTCGTCCCGGGCATCCACGTTCTTCGTGCAACAGGTAAGGCGTGGATGGCCGGGCCAAGCCCGGCCATGACCGACAGTGTGCTTGCGCGTTACGAATGACCCCGGATGCGCTTGCGGCCGGTGATCATCGCGCTGATCAGGTTCTCGCGCTGGAGACGTCCCATCATCAGCACGCCCAGGACGTGCAGCACGACCAGGACGATGACCGCGTCCGACGAATAGTGGTGGGTGTCCTCGACCCACCAGACGCCGAAAAAGGTCACCGTCACCGACATCGCGCCTGATATCGTCGAGACCGCGAGCGAGACCAGCAGCGCCACCAGCATCAACGTGCCGGCGGGATTGAGCCCGATATAGCGGCCGGTGATGCCGCGGCGCAGATTCCAGAGATAACCTGGCGCGGCCCGAAGCCTGACGCCGACCATGCGGAAGCGCGAATAGCGGCTTCCCCAAAGACCCCAGACCAGACGGAACGCAACAAGCCCGAGTACGGTATAACCGACGATGCGGTGAAGTCCGTCATAGACGGTCGGCGTGAACCACGCGGCCAGAACGCAAGCCGCGAGCAGCCAGTGCCAGAGCCGCAGCGGGAGGTCCCAGACCGCGACCGTCCGCGAAGCGGTTCGATCCGCGGGGGTCCGGTTGGACCCCCTGCGTGCGTGCGGTACCGTTTCTTCGATCAAGCGAGGACCACCCTCAGGCATGACTTTGCGCAGACCGCGAGCAGACCATCTCGCGCGGTCTACTTTGCAATCGTGTGCTTCAGGCTGAGATCTTCGGGGCTGTAGAACAGCTCGTAAAGCTTGCCTTCCTTGACGCCGTAGACCTCGTAGCACGAGCCTTCGATCTTGGAGCGCCGCACCTCGTAGCCCAGCGCCTTGGCCTTGGCTTCGGCTTCGCTCGCCGGCTTCCACGACGCCTTGTCGAGCTTGGTGCAGTCCTTGAAACCATCGGCCAAGGCCGCCGATCCCATGCCAATCCCGATCGTCAATGCAACGGCAGCAACACGAATAACCTTCACGAACGTCTCCTCTTCTGTCGTGGGCGCTACGCCCTGAGGCGAAGCGGGACCGAAGGAAGCAAAGCACATGATGAAGTCAATCCGCAGCTGCGGCGCAAGCCTTTAGAGATATTCTAACGATCCGAAAAAGCTCAGCGCCCTCCGTGCGCAACGTGCATTTGTCGCGTCGATGCGGCCTTACGCCTCACAACAGGCATGACTGCGATATGCCGCTCAGTAGCCGGCGACCGCCATCGCGACGACGGCACTCAGAGCCATCCATCCAAAATGCCGGCCGCGTGTGGCCCATGCGTTGGCGCAAGCAGAGAAGCCGAACACGCCAACCATGGTGATGACGATCCAGTGGCGCGCCGGCTCCGATTGCATCCAGGGCGCCGCGATCAGGAGCACACCCCCGCCGATCCAGGCGACGGTCGAAGCCTGCCAGACCAGGCGGATCAGGGTGCGGAGCCGTTCCGGCTCGATGCGAGCGCGGGCAAAGACCTTGGTCTCGCCGAGAATGCCATGAATGAGGGCCACGGCGATGGTCAGGACCCCGGCGCACTGGAGCAAGAGATCACGCATCGTCAAAGCTCCCTGCAAATCTCATCCATACAGTTATGTATGGTGAGATAGGCGCTGGCCTGTCGGTTGTCAATACACTAGTGTATGGCTTGCATCCGGAACCGGACATGGCCGAACAGCTGAACGCCGACGATTGGATCAAGCAAGGCCTGAAGGCGCTCGCGCGAGACGGCTTCACCGCGCTGAAGGCCGATCCGCTGGCGAAAGCCATTGGGGTCTCGCGCGGCAGCTTCTATTGGCATTTCGCCGATCTCGGCGCGTTCCATGCTGCTCTCTTGAGGCGTTGGCGCGAGATCGCGGCCGAGCAGATCATCGCCGATGTCGAGGCGGACGGCGACGAGCCGCTGAAAGCGCTGCTGCGCAGGACTTTTGGCGCGCGGCTCGACCTCGAGCGCGCGGTCCGGAACTGGGCGGCCTTCGATGCGGCGGCACAATCGGCGGTGCGTGCCATCGACCGGCGCAGGCTCGACTATATCGAAGAGCTGCTGAGGAAGCGCGGGTTCGAGGCGGCGACGGCGCGAGCCCGCGCGCAAATCCTGTACTGGACGTTTCTCGGCTTCGCCTTGTCGGGCCCGCCATCGCCGGCCGCGCGGCTCGAGGGCCTGCTCGACGAGATCCTGCGGATGGTTTCAGCTTGAGCGACGCGATGGGCTGCTACGATTTTTTATGCTAGAGGCAACCGACCGCCGGAGACCCCCATGAACGCGCCCACCGAACGCCCCGAAGCCAGCGTCGATCCCAAATTGCTGGAGATTCTGGTCTGCCCGCTGACCAAGGGCCCGCTGGAGTTCGATTCTGCAAAGCAGGAGCTGATCTCGCGCAGCGCGAAGCTCGCCTATCCGATCCGCGACGGCATCCCGATCATGCTGCCGGAAGAGGCCCGCAAGATCGATTGAGGGCGTGTAGCGCGCCGGTCGTTTGGCGCGATGACCGCGCCACACTCCCACTGTCGCCCCGGTGAAGGCCGGGGCCCATAACCACCGAATTGGGTTGTTGCGCGAGCTGCTCACTCCGAGTCTTCGCAAAACGATTGCTGCGGCGTATGGGTCCCTGTGTCTTGGAAGTCTGTCAGGATGAGGGTGGGCGGGAAGCCGTTGGGTCCTTGGCGCTTGACG
>NZ_JBVVPS010000034.1:0-67963 GCF_055811355.1 Bradyrhizobium sp. WSM4873
CCGGACCGAGGCGCTCGGCGGCCACATGGAGGCTTGCGACGACTGCGGCACGACACGCCTCGCCTATAATTCCTGTCTTATGGGCAGATCCGGTAATGGGGAGCTGCCGTGACGGCGCTCAGATTTTCCTGTGAATTGCATCGCTTCCACTCTCCATAACATGACGCCTTTGCACCCTGGTCGGTTCGGCCACTGTTGGCCGGTCACAAGCGGGGACGATCATGTTGGACAACTACTTCCCGGCATCGAAGATGCTGGGCCATCTGCGCAGCGGGCCGAGTGGGCTGCACCTCGATGGCTTCGCCGCGGCGCTTAAGGGCGAGGGCTATACCGATGACACGGCGGTTCGATACGTGCGGGCGGCGGCGCACCTCGGCCATGTCCTGGCGGGGCGCGAAGGATTGCCGCGCGACATCGATCTGCAGGCTTTCAGTGAACATCTGGGCACCTGTCGTTGCCCACGCGCTAAGGGCGGCCGTCACAATCACCATACCATCTACGGCGCCCGGCTCTTTCGCCGGTACCTCGTCGAAATCGGCGTGTGTCGCCCCGCCGCAGTGACGGCGACGCCCGTCGAGCCGTCGTTGATCACCAGCTTCAAAGCATGGCTGCGGAGGCACCGCGGAGCTTCCGACGCCACCATCAGGCTCTACGCACGTGACGTCGCCCGCTTGCTGATGGCACTCGGGGACGATCCGGCGACCTGGGATGCGGCCGCCGTTCGCACCACCTTCATGGATCTCGCGAGCACGAGCGGGCGCGGAACCATCGAGAAGATGACGACAAGCCTACGTGCTTTCCTGCGCTACTTGGCGGTCGAAGGTCGCTGCCGGGCCGGTCTCGACAGTGCGGTTCCCGCCTGCGCCCATTGGCGGCTTGCCGACATGCCACGGTATCTGGCGACAGAACAGGTGAACTGTTTGATCGCGGCCTGTAACGGCGAAGCTCCAGCGCGGCGCCGCGATCGCGCGATCATCCTGCTCGTGGTGCGTCTGGGGCTGCGGGCCGGTGACGTTGCGCAACTGCGTCTCGACGACATCGAATGGGAGACCGGCTCGTTGCGGGTCGCGGGCAAGTCCCGCACCGAGGTTCGCCTGCCGCTGCCGCAAGACGTTGGCGATGCGATTGCAGCCTATGTCGACTGCCGGCCCAAGCACCATGCGAACGCTCATGTGTTCCTGCGCACAATCGCGCCATACGGATCCTTCCGGCGGGGCGACGGCATCTCGTCACTGGTAAGGCGTGCTATGCAGCGGGCCGGCATCATTACGCCGTTCAAGGGCGCGCACGCGCTGCGGCATACGGCGGCGACCGAGATGCTGCGTCATGGCGTGGCACTCGAGAAGATCGGCTTGGTCCTGCGGCACCGAGGTATCGACACGACCGCCTATTACGCCAAGGCCGATGTCGCGCTCCTGAAGCAGATCGCGCAGCCCTGGCCGGAGGTGCTCTGATGCTGAAGGCCATCGAAGCCTATCTCGACCTCCGCCGAGCCACTGGCTTCGCGATGTCAAATGCGGAGTACCTGCTGAAGAGCTTCGCCGCTTTCGCGGCCGAGCGCGGGCAAACGCATGTGCACGCGCAAACTGCCATCGACTGGGCAGCGCTCGGGCCGTCCGTCGCGCAGCGCGATGCCCGGCTGAAGGCCGTCTGCCGCTTCGTACACCACGTGCGGATCGAGGACGACCGGCACGAGCTCCCGCCGGCCAATCACTTCGGTGCCCACAAGAGGAGGCGCCCGCCGCATATCTACTCGGATGCAGAGTTCAATTGCCTTATCGAGGCCGCACTGCGGCTTGGTCCCAAGGGCGGCTTGCGCTCAATGACCTATGCGACCTTGATCGCCCTGCTCTCGGCTACCGGGTTGAGGATCTCCGAGGCACTGAAGCTGACGGTCGCCGACGTGACGCGCGACGGTTTGCTGATCCGGGAGACCAAGTTCCGCAAGACCCGCCTGGTACCGCTTCACGACACGGCCGCCGCGGGCCTGCGGCGCTATTTGGCGCGCCGCCGGCCTCGCTCGAACGATGATCCGGTGTTCATCGGCAAGCACGGCGGTGCGCTGCGCTATATTGCCGTCAAGGAGACCTTCGACAGGTTGGTCCGCAAGGCAGGGATCGCACCGGCGGCGAGGCGCCGCCCGCGCCTGCACGATCTGCGACACACGTTCGCGGTGCGGGCGCTGCAGGGCAGTCCGGCCGGACGAAGCCGAAGTGGCGCACATATGGCGGCGCTTTCGACCTACATGGGCCACGTCAACATCTACGCGACCTACTGGTACCTGGAGGCGACCGCCGATCTCATGCGCGACGTCGCCGCGGCCGGTGAAGACTACCTCTTGGACGGGAGGCGATCATGACGCCGATCGGTCCCCTTATCGAAGCGTTCCTCCGCGAGACGCTCGCCAGCCAGCGGGGCGCCAGCCGGCACACGCAGGACTCTTACGCCGCGAGCTTCCAGCTGCTCTTCATGTTCGCCGCCGAAAGACTGAAGGTCCGGCCGTCGGTACTGACATTGGAGCAACTCGACGCCGGCCTCGTTAGCGCCTTCCTCGAGCATCTCGAAGATGTACGCGGAAACGCGGCCGTCACGCGCAACGTGCGGCTTGCGGCCATCAAGTCGTTCTTCCGCTTCCTCGAATACCGACAGCCGGCGGCGCTCGAGCAGATCCGCCGCGTACTGGCGATCCCGTTCAAGAGGACGGATCAACGGCTCGCTCCCTATCTGCTGAAGGATGAGTTGCAAGCCGTGCTCGACGCGCCCGATCCCGCCACGCGTGACGGCATCCGCGATCGGGCGATGTTGCATCTGGCCGTCAGCGCAGGGCTGCGTGTGTCCGAGCTGACAGGCTTGAAGATCGATGATATCGACCTGCCGTCGATGAGCGTCCGCGTTCTCGGCAAGGGACAGCGGGAGTCGGACGCTGCCCTTGTGGAAGACCACGGCCGCGGCTCTGCGTGCCTGGCTCGCCGTTCGCGGGCGGGTCGCCGCACCCGAGGTGTTCGTCAACGCCAGAGGCGAGCCGCTGACCCGATGGGGCTTCGCGTATCTGCTCAAGCAGCACGTCGCAACTGCCGCTCGACACAAGCCCGGCCTGAAGAAGAAGCGCGTCTCGCCCCACGTGCTCCGGCACACTTGCGCGATGATCGTCCTGCAGGCGACGGGAGACATACGGAAGGTCTTGCTGTGGCTGGGCCACGCCACGCTGACGACCACCGAGGTCTACACGCGCGGCGATCCGACAGAAAAGCTCGACACCATGGAAGCGATCGTGCCGCCACATCTGCGGCGCGGCACATTCCAGCCGTCCGACAAACTGCTCGCGCTGCTCAAGCGCACTTCGTAATGGAGAGCGCAATGGCGGCGACTTGCTCAAAACGCGGTCAGCTCGCCGCCAGCTCCCCATTACCGGATCTGCCCATAAGGCAGGAATTATAGGCGATCCGCGTCATGCCGCAGTCATTGCGGGCCTCGACGTGGCCGCCGAGCGCCTCGGTTCGGCACCCAACAATGGCGCTCATCACCCGCCGCTCGACGCGACCGTGATGACCGGCATGGTCACGACGATAGGCGTCGCCATGCCGGCGCAAGATATCGGCAATGTCAATGGCGGGTCGGTGCGGGCGGACGTCGGGGGGTCATAAGCCGGATCCCGGAGCCGTTGTCATGCCGGTGGCGTCACCTCCAGCGACAGGCGGTCGAGCGGGCTCTGGGTCGCCCGGATCGTATGGGTGGCGACCTGCGTGTAGCGCGCCGTCGACGACGGATTATTGTGCCCGAGCAGAACCTGGCCGATCCGGATGTCGATTCCGTTCTCCAGAAGATGTGTCGCGAAGCTGTGGCACAGCGTGTGCAGCGTGACGCGCTTGGTCAGGCCCGCAGCCTTGACCGCCGAGCGGCAGGCGGCATGCAACTCGGTCGGATCAATCGGGTGACCTTCGTCACGCCCAGGGAACAGATAAAGCCGCGGCCGGGCGAGCCGCCAATAGGTGCGCAGGATGCCGAGCAGTTGGGACGACAGCATCACGTTGCGATCCTTCGCGCCTTTGCCGTGGCGCACCTGGATGACACCGCGGGTGCTGTCGATGTCTTCGATCCGCTGTCCCGCGACCTCGGAGGCCCTGGGGCCGGCCGCATAGGCGGTGGTGAGCGCGGCGCGGCTCTTCAGGCTCGACACCGCCTCGAGGAACTGCACCACTTCGTCGGCGCTGAGAACGACCGGCAGCTTGCGGGGCTCTCGCGCATAGGGAATGCGCTCCGGGATGAGCGCCTCGCCGAGCGTGACGCCGTAGAAAAACCGTAGCGCACAGACGATGATCTGGTTCAGCGCCGGCCATGAGATGTCGGTCGAGACCAGATGCACCTGGAAGGCGCGGACGTCTTCCAGTTCCAACCGGTCAGGCGATCGGCCGAAATAGCGGCTGAACTTCGAAACCGCGCTGATGTAGGATCGCTGCGTCGCCGGCGACAGATTGCGGACTGTCATGTCCTCGATCATGCGGCGGCGAAGAGGGCTCAAATCGGCCATCTCAATACCCTGTCTGAGGGGGGCTCCAACACCCACATCCTCTCAGCCAGGAGGCGATCTACGCCACCTCGCCACGCATGCCGCGACAGCGGCTTCGGAGAGGCCATTGCGGCACCCGCCGAGCTGTGCGTTATAACCAGAACGCTGCCATGTAGCTCAGCGCTCAGTTGCAGGCAGCAAACCAATCAGCGCTTTAGCCTCGGACTTCAGCACTTCAACGGCAGATTTCCGAGCATCTGCATCAAAGCGAGTGCGAATGGCGGAGACTGAGAGCGCGCCCCGCAATTTGCCATAGACATCGGTTACGGGCACCGCTGCGGCCGCAACCTCAGGATCACGCTCGCCGATCGAGACGTAGAAGCCACGATCTCTGATCTTCTTTCCATCAGCTAATGCAAAATCGCGGTAAGCGGTAAGAACGCGGCCCGCAGCGCCGCGATCAATCGGCAATCGTTGTCCTTCTTCGAGGTGATGCCGGACGGAACGCGGAGAATTAACGCGATAAAGGCAAATGCGCTCGTCGCCCTCCGCGATGTAGAAGGATGCGGTCTCTCCGGTTGCTTCGACCAGACGATGGAGCGAGGGTCTGATCAGGTCACCGAGGTCCAGCCCACGCTGATAGAGCGCCCCAAGGCGCCATAGCTCCGGTCCGGGTCGAAATAGCCGGTCGGTCCCCCGCACCAGGAATCCGTCCGCTTCCAGGGATGCGGCAAGGCGAAGGACCGTGCTCTTGTAGAAGTCGGTCGCCTCGGCAATCTCGGTCAGCGTCATGGCTGCGCGCTCAGCGCCGAAGGCCTTGAGGATCGCCAGGGCGCGCCCGACCGCATCAACCCCTGTCTTTGCCATTGATACAGTCCTCGTGTTCTGTTGTGCAGAACAGATATCCAGAATGGACAGAAAGTCCAGTGTTCAATGCTCATTTGGGTTCTATGTTGCAGAATGAAATTGACTCCGGATGTAGCGGCAGTTACCTGTTTTGAGGCTTAGAACAGGTTCTGCGGAGCGAAACAATGGAAGGGCAGCCGGCACTTGCCGTCGACCTGCGCGACGTGATGATTCGCTTCGGCGACTTCACCGCCGTGAAAAGCATGAACCTCCAGGTCGGCGAAACCGAATTCGTTGCAGTGGTCGGGCCGACCGGCTGCGGAAAATCGACCATTCTCAATACTGTCACCGGACTGCTGAAGCCGGCCGCCGGCGAGGTTCGCATTTTCGGCAAATCGCTTGGGGGCCTGAACGGTCAGTCCGGCTACATGCTTCAACAGGAAGGGCTGCTGCCCTGGAAAACAGCCCAGGACAATGTCGGCCTCGGGCTGGTGTTTCAGGGAAGCTCGATCGCGAAAGCGCGCGAGCAGGCGCGGCCCTGGCTCGCCAAGGTTGGCTTGAAAGGGTTCGAGGAGCGCTATCCGCACCAATTGTCCGGCGGCCAGCGCAAGCGGGTCGCCATGGCGCAGACCCTGATCATGCAACCGAAGATCGTCCTGATGGATGAGCCTTTCTCAGCGCTGGACGTTCACACCCGTCGTCTCATGCACCGTATCCTGCTCGACCTCTGGCAGGCGGACCGGCGCTCACTCGTTTTCATCACCCATGACCTCGATGAGGCGATCACACTGGCGGACCGCGCCGTTGTGATGTCTGCCGGTCCCGCGAGCCGCATGGTTGGCGATGTCAGGATCACGCTGCCTCGTCCCCGCGACGTCTCGGCGCTACAGACCACCGACGAGTTCGTCGCGCTTTACCGTGAAATCTGGTCGCTGCTCGGCGCCGAAGTGGAGAAAAGCTATGCCACGCAGGGGTAAGGTCGCTCTCACACAGTTCGCCATCGTGCTTGGGCTGATCCTGATCTGGGAATTGGGCGTGCGGGCCGGGTTGATCGACCCGTTCTTCTTTCCGGCCCCGTCGACACTCATCGCAAGGATCGGAGAGTGGATGTCAACGGCCGACTTCTGGACCGATGTCAGCATAACACTGCTGGAGACGGTCCTGTCTTTCCTGGCTGGTATCGGGATCGGCACGGCGCTTGGTATCTGGTTGGGCTTAAGCCCGTTTGCGGCCGAGGTCGTTCAGCCCTTCATCAAGATGTTCAATGCGATCCCGCGCATCTTGCTGGGGCCCATTTTTGTCATCTGGTTCGGATTGGGCCTCACCTCCAAGGTCGCGCTGGGCGTGACGCTGGTTCTCTTCGTCGCTTTTTTCAACACCTTTCAGGGCGTTCGCGAGGTCAATCCGGTCGTGCTCGCGAATGCGCGCCTGCTACGTGCATCGAAGTCCTCCCTGCTGCGCCATGTCTACCTGCCGTCCGCCACCACGTGGATCCTGTCGAGCCTGCGGGTGTCGGTCGGCATGGCTGTGATGGGAGCAGTGGTCGCCGAATATCTCGGTTCGTCCGCGGGATTGGGGCACCTGATTGCGCAGGCCGAGGGCGTCCTCGACGCGACCGGAGTGTTCGCAGGAATCATCGTCCTCTCCGCCTTCGTCGTTGCTCTCGATGCCATTGTCGACCGCGCGGAAAAACGGCTCCTGGTCTGGCGGCCCGCACCTGCCCACGAAGCCTGATCGTACCGCTCTCCCATTCTCATGGAGTTTCCCATGCACGCTTTTCCACGACTGATGCTGGTCATCGCGATAGCCGCATTCCCGGTTATCTCGACTTATGCCGCCGAGCCCGAGAAGACAAAATTGAAGATCGCAGTGGGGTCACAGATCCTCAACTATATGCCTCTCGAACTTGGCGTGAAGCTGGGCGCCTTCAAGGAAGAAGGGGTTGACGTGACCGTCGAGAACTTCCAGGCCGGTGGCTCGAAGGCTTTGCAGGCGTTGATCGGCGGCTCGGTGGACGGGACCGTCGGCTTTTATGATCACACCATTCAGATGCAGGCCCAAGGCAAGCAAATTTCCTGCGTGTTCCTGCTCAATGACATTCCCGGCGTGTTGCTCGGTGTCCGCGGCGACCTCGCTGACAAGGTCAAGACAGGTGCCGGCCTGAAGGGCCTGAAGCTCGGGATCACGGCGCCGGGGTCCTCGACCGATACCATGGCGCGCTACTACATCAAGAAATCGGGATTGGGCTCGCGCGATGTAAGCATCATCGCGGTTGGCAGTGGTGCACCCGGCATGGTGGCGCTCGAGGCCAAGAATATCGACGCGCTCGTCTATTTCGATCCGATTGCGACCCTTCTCGCGCGCAAGAAAAGTGCGACACCGCTGTTCGACGCGCGTACGGTCGAAGGCTCAAGGCAGGCCTTTGGCGGAATCTATCCGACCGCGTGCCTTTACCTTCAGCAGTCCTTCATCGACAAAAATCCGGAAACGGTCCAGCGCCTCGTCAACGCCTTGTTCAAAACTCATCGCTGGATCAACACGGTTACGGCGGAGCAGCTCGTCGACGCGATGCCTCCTGCATACAAGACCGACAATCGCGAGGTGAACATCGAGATCATCAACGCGTCGAAAGCGCTGTTCTCGCCAACCGGTCAGATGGACATCGACGCGGCCAAGATCCCGCTGGCTGTCCTAGGCGACTTTGATCCGAAGATCGCAGCCGCAAAGATCGACCTGATCAAGACCTTCACGAATCGATTCGCGGAACGTGCTGCGCAGCAACTGAAATAAGTTGCGTACTAAGCGCTCGCTATCGGATCACCTACAAGAAGGCTCTTCAGATGTCTCTGCCGCTAACCGGTATCCGCGTTCTCGACCTGTCAAACGTGTTGGCGGGTCCGTTCTGCGGTTACCATCTTGCACGCCTTGGCGCGGAGGTCATTAAGGTGGAAAATCCGAACGGCGGCGACCTGGCGCGGCGCCTCGGCGCGGATCCGCAAAGAGCGGAGCGCCTGCAGGGACTCTCGTTTGTCGCTGTGAACGCCGGCAAGCAATCGATTGCACTGGACCTGAAATCGGAAGCGGGCCGCGAGGTGTTCTTGCGACTGGTCAAGGAAGCCGACGTGGTGCTCGAAAACTTCCGGCCGAAGGTGATGGAACGCCTTGGCCTCGGCTTTGATGTGCTTGTCAGGCTGAACCCGCGTCTGGTCTACTGCGCGATCTCCGGCTTTGGGCAGAGCGGACCGTGGTCCGCCCGTCCGGCCTATGACCAGATCGTCCAGGGTCTCTCCGGAGCCATGAGCGTCACCGGCGATATAGCCTCGGCTCCCCTGCGCACGGGCTTTCCGATCTCGGACACGATTGCGGGACTGACTGCTGCGTTTGCTATCGCCGCGGCTCTGGTCGACCAGCGGCATAGGCAACGGGGTCGGTTCATCGACGTGTCCCTGCTCGAGGCCACCATTGCGGCGATGGGATGGGTCGTCTCCAACCACCTGAACGCCGGGATCGAGCCGCAGCCCATCGGCAACGAGAACTTTACCGCGGCTCCCTCCGGCACGTTCCGCACCGCAACGGGCCCGCTGAACATTTCTGCCAACGAGCAGAAGCAGTACCAAGCCCTATGCGACCTGATCGACCGACCGGATCTGAAGACGGATCCACGCTTTGCTGGACGCGAGATGCGCAAGGTGAACCGCGCTGCGCTGAGCGCGGAGTTGAACAAGGCATTGAGTTGCAAGCCCGCTGAGGAATGGGAGGCCCAAATGAACTTGGCTGGTGTCCCTGCCGGCCGTGTGCTGACGGTCTCGCAAGTGTTGCAGCAGCCACAGGTCGTTGAGCGCGGATTCGTCGAGACTTTGGCGGCAGAACAAGACGATGCGCAGCCGTTACGAATCACGCGGCCGGGGTTCCGGCTGGATGAGGAGTTTTCGGTGCCTTCACCACCTGCGACGCTCGGAGCAGACACTGAGCGATGGCTGCAGCGGCTCGGCTATTCGTATGCGGAGGTTGAGCAACTAGTCTCAAGCCGAGCCGTCGGGACGCCAAAGCAAGGAGAGGCTGATTTCCTGCCCGTCCGCGCAGCCACGGACGGACCGATATCATGACATCCGACGGCTTGCGTCGGTTGGCAATCGGCAGGTTGAAAGGACGGAACCGGAAATGAGCGAAGAAGAACTGAGACAGCAAGCGGCCAGTTGGTGGCGAACCTCCATTTGCGATATCGCGCCAGGTCGCATCGCCTATCGGGGTTATCCAATTGAAGATTTGATAGGCCGCGTTTCTTTTCCCGCCATGATTTGGCTGATGTTACGTGGCAATCTGCCGACGCCAGCACAGGAGCAGCTGCTGCAAGCTGCGCTGGTTGGATCCGTTGACCACGGTCCGCACGCGCCCTCCATTGCAATTGCCCAAATGGCGGTGAGCTGCGGCCTGCCCCTGAATGGCGCAATGGCCTCGGCAATCAACACGCTCGATGACGTGCATGGCGGAGCAGGGGAGCAGGCTATCGAACTCTACGAGGATGTGCTGCGACGGCGCCAAGGGCGAGAGATCGAGCAGGCCGCTGGCGCTGCAATCGACCATTTCACCGCAACCCGCAGCAAATATCTGCCGGGCTTCGGCCACCGGTTTCATCCAGTCGACCCGCGCGCGGCCCCGCTATTGGCGCTGGTGGATGCCGCAGCTGACGAGGGCAGTGTCGGCGGCGATTATGCCAAGGCCGCTCGCGCGATCGAGCGGGTGATGCAACAGCGCAAGAGCAAGCTCATTCCGATGAACATCGATGGCGCGACCGCGGTCATTTACGGCGAACTGGGCTTCGCCTCTCCGCTCGCGCGGGGGGTCTTCTGCTTGTCGCGCGCGGTCGGAATCCTGGCTCACGCCTGGGAGCAAACTGGGCGCAACGATCGCAACAAGGGCCCAATGCCCAAGCAGTTCGGCTACAAATACGAGGGCCAGCCGCGTCGCAGGCTCGAAGGCGCATCATGAGCATCTCGAAAACCCGCCCAAGCTGATGGAGGCCAGCGTGTTCTCGTCGATGCCGGCGGAGTTTCGTCGCCCGGCTGCTTCTTCGGAATGGGTAGACGCGAACCGCGGGGCATATCCAGTAGATTGTTTCATGGAGGGACCGTCGTTCGACCAGTCCGGGAATCTCTATGTCGTCGACATCCCCTTCGGCTGCATTTCCGGATTTTACCGGAGGGCATCTGGTCTTTGATCATCGAATACGACGGCTGGCCGAACGTCTGAAGGTTGCTCCGGACGGCCGGGTGCTCGTGTCCGACTATATCAACGGTCTCCTGGAGCGATCCACAGAGAGGGACCATCCGACCGGTGCTGGGCCACCGCAATTCCGAGTCCTTCATAGGCTGCAACGACCTGCATATCGCGACCAAAGGCGACATCTATTTCACCGATCAGGGCCAGACTGGATTGCACGATCGGACCGGCCGGGCATTTCGACTGTGCCCTGACGGCCGGATCATTGCTTGATTTCTAATGGCCCGGGCCCGAATGGCCTGGTGCTCAGTCCGGACGAGACCGTATTGTTCGTTGCAATGACGCGCGACAATAGCATCTGGCGCGTACCGCTGATGCGTGATGGCGTGGGGAAAGTCGGACGATTCAGCTGGTTCTTCGCGACGAGCGGTCCTGACGGACTGACGGTCGATCAAAAAAGGGCGGCTCTTTGTCGCGCATGATCCCCTCGGCCACGTTTTCGTATTGGCGCCAAACGGCGAAGCGGTCCGCTCGCATCCAGTCCTGCGCAGGGAGGGAGCTGCACGAATGTCGTATTGGACGCGGCACTCGGCACATTGCTCATTACGGAATCATCTACCGGATCAGTGTGATGGCTGATCTCGCGCACCTTCCTCGAAATTCGCCAGCAGGAGTGGCAAGGTGGTGCGGAATGCTTTCACGCGCCGGTCCGCCGCACCAAGATGCAGGAAATGAGTCTGGTAGACGACTGGCTGGCCAGTTGCCGAGAGAATGTAATTGGTGACGAATGGATGGCGTTTGTGTGGGTGATCTCAAACCAGAGCCAGTAAATCGCACTGCATGGGAAGCGCAAAAGAACGATTCGTAAGGCTGGGTCGGGCTTCGCCTGCGACGGGCCGCCGCCGACCTGTCGCCTTTTGGTCGGGCGGGTCGCGGTATCGCTTCCCACCATGCAGAATGATTGATCGCTAATATTCTCGAACGTTCTCGCCAAGAAGGCCGAAGAGGTAACCGCTCGCGGTGGGAGTCAGCACCGCATCAGCGTCAAAGGTTCTCGATCAGGCTCGGCCGCGACGCACGCGTGAAGCGTTCGTTTTGAGAAGCAACAAGCCCAGGACTGACTGCGTGACGGACTTTACCGATAGCACGCTAGCCCAGGAGCGCTTTAAGTGTGTGGCGCAGAGGTCGTACCACTGTCAGAGCCTCTTGCGCGCGCGCAATCCTCCCACCCGATATCCCCTCTCCTCGTAGAAGTGGCGTACCCGTTCTAGGGCCGGATAGCCATCCGGAGGCAACGCAACCTCAATCATCTGCCAGCCGCGTCGCTTCGCCTCCGAATCTGCCGCCTCGAGCAGATGCCGACCGCAGTCAGAGCTGCGGAAGTCACGAGAAATCCATAGCTCCTGAAGCACGCAGTACGCTCCGGCTGCTCTCACGGCCTGTACGGCCGAGATGCTAGCTACCCCTACAATCTGCCCGGTGCCTTGTTCCTCGACGACAAAAATGAAGCCCTGTTCGGGATCCTGAATCAGGCGCAACGCCGCCTGCTTCGCGCGTTGAAGTGTCCGAGGCCACCTAACTCGGAAAGTAGCTCTTCGACCGCTTTTGCGACCGCGTTCTCATCTCCTGGCACGCTCTTGCGCAAAACCGTGCCCGCGCTGGACGTGCCTCGCCCTTCAGCGCCAACACGAACACCTGACCGAGCCCTCTGGAGGAAATTCATGCTCAGGATACAGAAAACGCAATTGAGAGCAACTATCTGGCTCGGTAGGAAGCAGCACGTCCACACTCACTATAGGCAACAGAGCTGAGGTAATTGCAAGCCATTGCCGTTCTCAGAATCGACTGCGGTTTGAGCAGCTGCGCACTCATGATGGGCTGCCTTCGATTGGAAAACAATCACCAAACGGCACACGCCGGTCATGTCGATCAAACGTTCGTAAGAGTGATTGCCGATCGTCGCTCACGAACTACTCTATTCAATAAATCGTGCGCCACGATGATCGCAGCGCCATAGAGCGTCAGCTCGGTCCGTCCGAAGGAGAGATTCCCACCTCGCGTACGACATCGTACAAAGTTGCGCGAAGCGCGACAGGTATCATACGCGTGCGCCCGATAAAATCGTCTGAGCAAGATCGCGAAAGATTTTGCACACTAATGCACTATCTTAAGCTTATCTCGAACAATCGAAAGATATTGGGAAGCACAGCTTGTTTGGACCTTCGCTCGTCGTTTAAGGCACCGTCACGGAACGGGAGTGGTTGCGATGGAACATGGGCAGGCCGAACTGGTCGGAGGGAAACCTGTAATCTTCGGGCAACGTAAGGTGCGGCCGCGGGCATGCCTGGCCGTCGGCAAGCGGCATCTGCGCGCCTTTCTACGGGATGTGCTGGAGGATATGGGATTTGTTATCAGCGAATGCAGGACTGCTGACGAGTTGCCGCATGTACTCCGCACGGAGTTCCCTGATCTGATCCTGCTCGGCATTGGCTCGGACCGCATCGAGCCTGGACGATTGCTCGAGATACTGGTACGCGAAGAATTCGCAGGCCGAGTGCTGGCGTTCGGAGCGCGCGAGTCGATCATCATGGCGGCAGTGCAGCAGGTCGGCAGTGAATATGGACTTGCTATGCTGCCGCCGCTCAGGGCGCCGTTTGCAGCCGAGACGTTGCGCGATCGGATCGGCATGCTCTTGCCAAGAGAGCCGGCGCCCCGTCCCGCGGTCCATGTCGGAGAAGCCTTACACGCTGGCTGGCTTGAGCTCTGGTATGAGCCGAAGTTTGACGCGTGTACCCTTAGCCGCCGCGGCGCCGAGGCGCATGTGCGAATGCGGCACCCGACCTGGGGCGTTGTTCCACCGGCCTATTTCATCCCGGAACCTCACGATCCGCATTTTAGGAACTTGTCGCAGTTCGTGATCGACCGCGCGATCAAGGATTGGCAGTATCTTCTGGAGCAGCAAATTTCGATCGATCTCTCCATCAATCTCCCGGCAGCATTCCTGATTGACCCGCAGGCGGTACGCGATCTCTGTCGGCGCATGCCGTCGCACGCCGCTTTCGGCGGTTTGACGATTGAAATCGAGAGCGTGGAAGCGATCCAGAACCTAGATCTCCTGGTCGAGGTTGCGCGTGAGGTTCGCTTTCACAACATTGGCCTTGCAATCGACAATGTCGGTGCCAATTGGCCGCAGCTGATGGGGATGACAAAATTCCCGTTCATGAAATTGAAAGTGGATCGTCAGTTCGTCGGCGGCTGCGCGAATGGGCCCCTCAAGCGAACGGTGTGCCGCCATATCGTCGATCTAGCCAAAGAGTACAATGTGCGCACCGTCGCCGAAGGTGTGCAGAGCCAGGCTGACCTAATCGCTGTGGCCGAACTCGGCTTCGACCTTGCGCAGGGCCATCTGTTCGGAAAAGCCATGCCACTGAAGCAATTTGCACAGTCATCTTTCAACCCTGCTCCAGCTCGTCTAAAATAGTTGCGAGTGGCTGAGTGCGGCCAAGCGACGCTCACGAGCACCGCCATGCCTACTCGGCACCAGGCATGAGGCTGAGTGCAATTCGGTCTGCAGGGCCAGTGTCGCTCGTCCCGCCGCCACTTCATTTCCCTCCGAAGCTTGTTATACCACAAGCCCGTTTTGGCAAGCCTCCAGCGAGTCCTCCGCGGAGCTAGCGTTGCAGCCATGAGCGAGGCTTGCACAAACCTCCAGTCGGGGTGTGTGACCGGAGGTTTGCCGAGATCCGACGTAGACCTGCGTTCGTTCGCGGGTTTTTGTCGCCGCCGGTGGAGGAAGCGTCAGCCTCGCTTGCCCCCGCGCTGACGTGCCAAACAAACCGACGGACGCTTCCAGCGTCAAGTCGCGACTGACTCTCGCAAGAGGGCCCGATGGCTCGTAGGCTGAAATTGAAGCGACCTGTTGCTGTCGCAGACGCAACATGGTCTCAGACCCGGGACAGCCGAATTGGGCAAATTGCCCAACATTGAGCGCGTCTGCGTTTGGCACGGCATTTGAAAGGGATCGCCCATGGCATCGCTCGCCTAAGGAGTCGGAAGGCATGGCTTACAAGATCGTCGCTTCGCAATGCACCGTTTGTGGCGCATGTGAGTTCGAGTGTCCCAACGCGGCGATCAGTCTGAAGCGTGACATTTACGTTATCGATGCCAAAAAATGTACGGAGTGCGAGGGCCATTGCGACACGCCGCAATGCGCGGTGGTCTGCCCGGTCCCTGACACCTGTGTCCCGTCCAAGACAGGATAGGCAGCCCGCGACCAAAAGGCCTCATCGCTCGATTTCGCGAACGAAGTTGTAGATGTGGGACCTTGAGGAGACCACGACCGCATGGGGCGCATCGAGGTCGATTAACATCGTTATGAGCTTAAGACGCTGAGCGACGCCGAGGAACCCCTCAAAGGGCTCTGTCGGAGGACACCGTCGAATTTGTCACGAACAAGGACAAGGCCCTCGATGCTCAGTGGCCGCGTTACGGCCTATCGTCGCTGGCGGCGAGTCGAGGCGAGGAAGACCCGGCGTCGAGCGGCCACGGACGCATCGAAGCCGGCGCAAAAGTCGCTGAGCACGTGAACACCTAGTGCACCGAGAAGATCATCTTGGCCAACCTCACGGAGGCGGACGACCTCGTGCCTGGTCGCGGGCCCGCCGAACACCAAGGAGCCGACCTGATCATCCGTTCGGTCCTGGAGCAATCCGGCTTTCGAAATTTCTAGGGAGCCTCGTGGGCTGTGACCAAACGGATGCCGGCCGAGGATGATCGCACCTTCCTGACGCGCAGGTTCGAAAAGCTGCTGACGGAAAAGGTCGCCTCCTCGCGATCACACAGATACCGAAAGCGGCCCGGGTTCGTTCCGGTGGTGGAGCTCAACCGTTACGCGAGCAGGGAGCGAATGCATTTCAAAAGCGGAGCCTCCACAGATCCGGGCGTGTTCACTAGGCCGCGAGCAAGACCGTCTTACCTGCCTAGTGCGCTCGTAATCGCTTGGGCAATATCGCAGCGAGAATCGGTAGGTTGACGCATCGATCCTCGTGCGCATAATTCAAGCCGTCGCGGTCTCCGGATTTCGTTTGATCCGGAGCTAAGAGGGAAGCCGGTGCAATGCCGGCGCTGCCCCCGCAACTGTAAGCGGCGAGCCGCTGTCCAACGAAGTCACTGAAGCCATGCGGCTTCGGGAAGGCCGGACAGCAGCGACGACCCGTGAGCCAGGAGACCTGCCTCGACAAGATATCGTCCACGGGCGGGGCGTCCCGGTGTGCGCCAAGCAGTTGTCGCTCACGCGATGTTCGCTATCTGCGTCCGCCATGGCCTTTGCCCCAACATGGGGTCTAAGCTATGTCAATCCTTTCGCTTCCCGTTGCCACACTGGGGACGTCACGCATCGGCCCACGACGCGAACTCAAATTCGCGCTCGAGAGCTACTGGGCGGGAAAATCCAGCGAAGCCGAGCTCCTCGAGGTGGGGAGTGGACTTCGTGCCGCTAATTGGGCACGGCAAAAATCCCGCGGTGCGACCGTCATTCCTTCGAATGACTTCTCGCTCTACGACCATGTGCTCGATACCAGCCTAATGGTCGGCGCCATTCCCGACGTTTACGGCTGGAACGAAGGTCCTGTGTCGCTCAAAACCTACTTCACCATGGCGCGTGGCGCTCAAGACGGTGGTCACGCTCAGCATGGGCCCGGCGTAGCCGCACAGGAGATGACGAAGTGGTTCGATACGAACTACCACTACATGGTGCCGGAATTTCACCAGGATCAGATCTTTACGTATGCCTCTCGGAAGCCGATCGAGGAATATGAGGAGGCAAGAAGCCTCGGTTATCAGACGCGGCCCGTCCTAGTGGGCCCAGTCACTTTCCTGAAGCTCGGCAAAAGCGTAAATCCCGCATTCAATCCGCTGTCGCTGCTTGATCGACTCCTCCCCGTCTATGTCGATGTTCTCCGCGAACTAGCCTCGCGCGGCGCTGAATGGGTTCAGCTCGACGAGCCATGCCTAGTGATGGACGTCGACGAAGCATCTCGGGCCGCTGTCCGCCGGGCCTATGCTCATTTCGCTAAGGCCGTGCCGGCGCTTAAAATCATGCTGGCCACATACTTCGGGGCTGTCGGCGACAATCTTGAAACAGTATTGGCCTTGCCCGTTGCCGGGGTTCATGTCGACCTGGTTCGTGCACCTGACCAGTTGGACGCGATTGTCGCCAGAGCAGGTAGAGATCTCGTGGTCTCGCTCGGTGTCGTTGATGGTCGCAACGTGTGGCGCTCTAATCTGCCGGCGCTACTCGACCAACTTGCTCCTATGGTCAAAAAACTGGGCCGGGACCGTGTTCAGATTGCCCCCTCCTGCTCGCTGCTTCATGTTCCGACCGATATTGAACTAGAGATCGATCTCGATCCCAATCTGAAGACGTGGTTGGCGTTCTCAGTGCAGAAGATCAAGGAACTTTCGATATTGGGCAAAGCGCTGGCTGGCCATGCTGCCGACGTGGCCGATGAACTCACGCTCTCAGAGGATGCATCCGTCACCCGCGAAACATCGCCGAAGATCCACAGTGCGAACGTCGCCGGACGAATGGCCGCGATCGACGATAGCATGCGTCGCCGTCGCAGTGCGTTCACCCAGCGCGCCGACGTCCAGCGCGTCGCCTTCGCATTGCCGATGTTTCCAACCACAACCATCGGATCCTTCCCGCAAACGGCGGACGTCCGCAATGCGCGTGCAGCTCATGCGCGGGGAGCGCTGAATGACACGCAGTACGAGCAGCTTCTGAAAGCGGAGACAGCCCATACCGTGCATTGGCAGGAAGATATCGGCCTGGACGTGCTCGTACACGGTGAGTTCGAGCGCAATGACATGGTTCAATACTTTGGCGAGCAGCTGTTGGGTTTCGCATTCACCAAGCACGGCTGGGTTCAGTCTTATGGCTCGCGGTGCGTTCGTCCTCCTATCCTGTTTGGAGATGTCTCCCGCCCGAAGCCCATGACCGTTAAATGGTGGCGACATGCGCAGTCTCTGACCAAAAAACCCGTCAAGGCTATGCTGACCGGACCGGTGACGATCCTGAACTGGTCGTTTGTCCGTGACGACATCCCGCGGAGCGAGACATGCCGACAGATCGCTCTCGCGATCCGAGACGAGGTCATCGACCTTGAGGCGGCTGGAGCGACCATGATCCAGATC
This sequence comes from Bradyrhizobium sp. WSM4873, assembly GCF_055811355.1. NCBI lineage: Bacteria > Pseudomonadati > Pseudomonadota > Alphaproteobacteria > Hyphomicrobiales > Nitrobacteraceae > Bradyrhizobium > Bradyrhizobium sp. WSM4873. The sequence goes on from NZ_JBVVPS010000034.1 coordinate 17,768, forward strand.
GACGAGGCTGCGTTGCGGGAGGGATTGCCGCTGCGCAAATCGCAGTGGAAGGACTATCTCGATTGGGCAGTGGACAGTTTCCGCGTTTGCTCCTCCGCTGTCGCTGACGGAACTCAGATCCATACGCACATGTGCTATTCCGAGTTCAACGAAATCATCGATGCGATCGCAGCAATGGATGCCGACGTCATTTCAATCGAGGCGTCGCGCTCCAAAATGGAATTGCTCGACGCTTTCAAGAGCTACAAATATCCTAATGAAATCGGGCCAGGCGTCTATGACATTCATTCACCGCGCATTCCCGCAGCAGCCGAGATCAAGCAGCTGATTGTGTTGGCGCGGCAGCGGGTTTCCGATCGGCAGCTCTGGATCAATCCCGACTGCGGACTGAAAACTCGAAGATGGGAGGAGGTGCGTCCCGCGCTCGTCAATATGGTGGCCGCCGCACGTGAGTTGCGGGCCGAGGCATGATCGTACGGAGCGTGTCGCCAACGTATCTGTGAATAAGATGAACGCGCTTTGGGAGCTCGCGATATCCTTGCGAGCTTCCAAAGTGTCCAGCGCCTGCGAATGCCGGTTTGCCCCGGCGGAGGCGATCGCATACAGCGGCGACAAGCTCGAACCGGCGGACGACCGCATGCCGGCCATACCGATTAGGTGACATATTCCAAGTCACTTACGCTCGACGCGAACCACGGTCCTATCGCTTCATTTATCCATCGCGTGGATGCGTCCCATCAAAACAATCTATTTTACCGCCCTTGCGGAATTTCATACCTAATTTGCGCCTTCGCGCGGTCTTCGGGAAGATTTGCTGGTATTCGGCGGTGCCAAAATACTGGCGCGTGACGGCAAACTGACGGTTGAGTTTCAGGGCTCGGCAGTCAAACCGCCTGCGCGATGGATCCCAGCTCCATCAAGGCGCTGCCCGTGCCAACCGGACAGCTGGCAAGTGGTGAGCAAGTCCTGAAGTTTACGACAGCAGCGAAAGGCAAGCGGCTCGCTAAGTTGTGCAGAGCGATATCCGCTTCTCCTTGTTTGACGGCGAATGCCCTCGTCGTAAGTCGATCGCCGGTAGTCCTCCCTACCGACGAAAGCTGGAACGATGCGGAAAGCAGCGTCGCTCCCGCGTGACTTTCGCCCGGCCTCGCATTGAGGCCGGGCGGCTTTTTATGTGCCTGCTTATCAGTGACAGCAGGGGATCATTCATTTTGGCGTCATTGCGGGACCCCGGGTTCTTGGAGCGCATCTGTTGCTGTTCGGCAGGGAATGAGGCCGGTGCTGCTAAGGCTATCTGCCTATTGAAGGCTTTGGTGTCGTGTTGTTGCGCGTCGGCAGTATCGGATATTCGATCTTAGGCAGCCGACCGGTCAGCGAATTCAGAAATGAGACAATGTCGTTTTCCTCTCTATCGCTAAGCTTGGTGCCGAGCTGGATTTCACTCATCAGGGCAACAGCTTGCTTCAGGCTCCAAACCTGTCCCGAATGAAAGTAAGGGGCTCGCAACGCGACGTTTCGCAATGGCGCCGCGCGGAAGACATATTCGTCGCCGACCGCCCTGGTGACCGCAAACCGGCCCTTATCGGCGTCCGGAAGCACGCTTGCGTCCGGCTTTTTCATCACGCCGAACGGGAAGTAGGCCTGTCCACCGAGATTGATACCATTGTGGCAAGAGGAACATCCCTTCGCCATAAACAGTGCCAACCCTGACTTTTGCTGATCATCGAGAGCACGTGTATTGCCCTCCAGATACTGGTCGAACGGAGCCGCAGGTGTAATGAGAGTCGCTTCAAAAGCCTCGATCGCCTTCGCAAAATTTTCAAAGGTGACCGGTCTCGCTTCGTTCGGAAACGCGTTGTTGAACAAGACGACGTAGCTGGGCATTGAGTTCAAGATACCGAGCACATGATCCGGAGTCGCATTCATTTCGGCACTCGCCTGCACCGGGCCGGTGGCTTGCGCCTTCAGGTCCGCGGCGCGTCCGTCCCAGAATTGCGCCGCATTGAACACTGCGTTGTAGACGGTTGGCGCCCGACGTAGGCCGACCTTCCAGCCGTGACCAACGGAGGTCGGACCGGCATCGACTCCGCCGGTGCCGAGATTATGGCACGTATTGCAGCTAATGATCCCGCTCGCTGATAGCCGCGGATCGAAGAACAGCATCTTGCCAAGCTCGACCTTTCCATGCGTCACCGGATTGTCTTTTACCGCAGGAATGACCGAGGGGATTGGATGGAAGGTCTGCTTGGCGTTTCTCATCAGATCATCGTCGGCGTTAGCTCCTGATGACATCAGCAGCCCAATAGCTAAAATCGATGCTTCAGCGACAAGCCGAAGCTCCGGGATTGACATGTTCATACACCGCCTCATTAGTTCTGATTGTTAAACAAGGAAACAGTCGAAAGCGATGCCACGCGTTCCTCGACGGTCCGGCGCAGTATGCAGCGGATCATCTGAAGCGAGGCTGCAAAAATGTGCGACTTTGCAGCTCGCCGCCGGCGTTCACGCACGGGCTTGAGGGGCTTACGTGATTCGCGAGTTGGCTTTGAGCTTAGATCGCGGCCTTTCTGTTGGTCGATCAGCCTAGCGCCTCAACGTTCGGCGTGATGGTCGATCTGACAACAACAAGTGTGCCGCAAGCAGTAAGCTGTCCGGTGGCCGCATCGGTGCTCCATCGAGCGATTGGGTGGCCAATACGCTCCCGCAAAGTTGATGTATCCGTCTTACACCAATGGCCGCGCTCAGCGCTCACGGTGTCATTGGACAATTAGCAACTGCGATGCCAGTTGCGTCCGAGATGCAAGTTGCTGATTTAGTTGTAGAACGGGTCCGGACGAACAAACAAAGTCTGATGTCTTGGTTTGATCACTACATTCAGTGTCACAGATGCCACAAGCGCCAGGCCCGGCTAGAGGTGATCGTAGATACTTTTGTGGTGAGGTTCGCTTGCTAGCTTGCCGACCGCACGCGGGAACGGCGGTAACAAGACCTACGCAGCTGGGCGAGACACTGAGAGGCGCCCGGCGGTGCGCATCGTTCACGATTTCGCCGAGCCCGGCCGACTGAAGCCTCTCCGACTTATATCCGGGCCGCTCTGGCGCGCCGCCGCCGCGAAGCCCGGCTCGTTCGTGAAGGACGAGCCTCCGAGACCGAACATGGCTTGATTCAATTCCACCTGAGGTTCGCTGGCATGGCATTGCCGTGCTCAAGTCTGAAAGGCGCGGCTGCCCAGAGTTTGACGGTGCGACCGTCCGATTGATCGCTACTCCAATTCGACAGGTGACCAGCCTGACCCCGGGTGTTGGTTGGATTACCAAGTCGGCCCACTCACGGGCTGCTGCTCGCTTTTGAAATCCTGCGCGCTGGGGCAAAATAAGCTGAACTTCTGCAGGAGCAACCGCTACTTCGTGCTCTTGCGTTGAATGATGCCGATACAAGAGGACACGCTGGGAGGAGATCGTGACATCAGTCCGCAGATGGCCCAAGTCCTGAGATTTATCGGCGTGTTAGCGAGGAAGAACGTGATTGAGCACTTGTCCATGGCTGGTTCAAGTTGGATACGGTATCCGTGATGACGTCGATTGACGAGCGCTTGAATGAGATCAGATCCGTACGGAATGACATTTGGCGTTGTCGCAGAAGGCTTCAAAGCGAGCTAGATGATCTCCAGCGTAAGATGCTCGAAGAGCGTCTGCTTGAGCGGCAGTCTGCCTTTGAACGGCTCGTCTCGGCCACGTTTCCTTTTACGTTGAGATTGTGAAGCAAAATTTCGGGACCTGTGCCGCGGGAGCATTCCGCGTTAAATAGCGTCCGCTCACAGAGCGCCTGCGCCTGGGTCAGGAATGTAGCGCTCCGGCGCCGCGGGCCGTCGCGCCTCTCATGGCCGCCGCCGACCTGAAAAGCTCGGCCCATAGCCTTGGTTCACCGACGTGCTGCCCGCTGCGCATCGATAATGAAATCGGTCCGGCCCCGTCCAAGGGCACTGCCGGGGGATACCGCTCGCCTGGCTTCTGCGACACCGCAGTCACCTGAGTAACGTTGATCCGGCAGAGCGATCGAAGGAGCTTGAATCGCCCGTAGCGTCAGATTGTACAGAGCAGAGAACGATGTTTCAGTTCAGGTGCAGTCGAATGATAAGACCCGCTCTCGCTTTTGTACTATGTTCCGCTCTCGAGTGGATCGGGCTAGGTATGGGGGCGGTTGCGGAAACAAGGCGGTACGCGTGCACGATCACTGCCGCCGATCGAGAGCCGGCCGGAGTTCGGAATGAGCGGGTTATTCTCACCGTTCAATATGGCTGCCGGATCGCAGGTGGTCTCTTGACCGACGCGGGGATCACAGCAGTGTCGGTCAGCGAGTGGGCCGCTGACAAAAGGACATACTTGGCCTCCATGGAATTTCACCACGCGCTGGAGGGAGTTGCACTTGGGCAACTCTCCGAGGCGACCGACTTCTCTAGCATGGAAGGCGAGCAAGGCATTGGGGTCGCAACTTCCGGCACGACAGTTTCCACATTCGCATCTGGTTCATTGGCCGACCTTTCAGGGAAGACCCTTAAATTCACGACAAAACCCACCGGCCTACGTAGCTTCGAGTTGGAGTTCACAGACTGGCCAGAATCTCTTCTATGGAAATGACGCGTGTCTTACGCTGAATTCCGCAGGCGCGCGCACAGGAATACTGTCCATACTCTTAAGCACACACATATGTGCTGCCCGGCCAATATATGCCGTCCCCCAAGACGAGCACACCTGCAACAGGTTAAGCCAAAACTCCGAAAGCACTCGAGCGCGGTAGAGCGTTCAAATTGACCTTCACGTGGTCCGATCAGCAGCTCTTTTGGCTGCCGATCCGCATATCGGACGATCTGGCGTCGCATGGCAGCGCCTGCGCGACACGGAAGCTATCAACACGGAATAAACGCAGCTCGATCATGAGCACGAAGAAGAAGTTGCCGGCCAACCGCCTCCCGAACGCCGACGAGTACAAACTCAAGGCAGCCCTCATTGTACAACTGAAGCGGTTGATGGCGGAGCGGGGGATCACTCAGACCGAAGTCGCGAAGCTCGTCGGCGTGAAGCAGCCCAACATCTCCAAGCTGCTTCGAGGGCAGTTCACGGAAAGCCGCTGCGCATGCTGGCGGCGTTCGATCAGGACGTCGAAATAAAGGTAAAGCCACAAAGCGTGGCGAAGGGGCCGGATCACGTTTATTCGGGCCTAAGAGCTGCCGAAACGGTGATATCTAACCCTACGGCGGCAAAAGCGCTCATGAACTCACCCTGCAGTGCCCGATCGGCAATCGGGGTTCGGCTGACTGAATCCTTCGCCCCCGCTGTTCTCGCCGAGACCCGCCAGCGTTTCCAGGGATAACTGGGCGAAGGACGCGAGGTCGCCCGAGAGACCGAAGCGCTCCAGCAGGAGCGCGAGAAGCTCAAAAGGGAAGATTAACGGATCGAACGCTAGGTCGTGAACCGACGCGGCGGTTTAGTGCAGCAGCCAACTCGTCCCTACAGAAGCGAAAGGCGCGCGAGGCAGAGCGATCGATTCGGAGGAGATGATCTCCGCTTGCACGACGGGCATCGTCCATCCAGAGGGCAGACATCGTTAGAGCGGGATCCCGGCTGGAGTCTTCGCCAGCCCAAGTACCGAATGCCGTGACATGGCGTCCAATGCGGATTTCGAGGACAATCGGGACTGTCACGGAGAGTCAATTTAGCTGAACGCGGTCAAGCCAAAGACGACGTTCAGGATGGCCCCAGGCGTAGTGAAGCCGAACCTAGAAGGCGATGATGGTTGGCAGAAGGTACCAAGTGGGATCATTCCAACCAGTCCAACGGACATGCTGATCAAAGCGGAAAGCGCGACGATGGCAGCGATGAGTCCGATCCCGAACTGCCGGTGCTCGGTGATGTTCAAGGTGAGCGATTGGGCGATACTTTCTTCGTCCTCCCTCGAGCTTCAATGCGGCAAGTAACCGATCTTTGGCGGCGTCGATTTTCGAAGTGGAGCCGTTCATACTCCTCGCGAAGCGCGGCATCGACGAACAGGGTCCGTCACGGAAGCCGAAGCTGATCATCTTGAAGAACGCCGGCGCCGACCCCTGGGCTTTCGGGATCGCTCACGCCCGATGGCCGGTGCTAACGTGAACTTCTCCTCCATCTCATTCAAGACGCAAAATGACTGAAACAACCGCGAGAAAGGCGACAGCAGCAATTGATCCGGTCCGGACACGTCCTCCCTGTCGGTCGTCCGCATAGATTCCACCCTGGATTTTCGTGTCGATGCTGGTCCCGTAAGCCCAGCACGAAATATAAACGCTCAGAATGGCAACCTGGATAAGTTCAGGAGTTGCATTCGACAGCGCCGCCGATGGGTATGTCCTCAAGCGCAAGTCCCACGAACCCAAGCGCTATTACCGCCGTAACAGTGGTGATGCACCAATTTACAAACGTTGCAATGCGCGACATCCGCACCTGAGCACTTCGCTCCGAGATCTTGGCCCTTTTTACCATAAATTACCTGGGTAAGAAAAATACCGTTCAAGTGGACCATCGGCACGCTGTTCTGCAAAAATGCTGGCGGAGCGCGTTAGCAAAACTGGTTTCAATGGCGATTGATATACCACGCAACGGAGGTAAGCGTAAGGAATCGATCCTGTCCTGGAGCGAGAAAGGAGAAATCGACCAGTGGTTCGCATTCGACCTGCCCTATCTCGACTGCCGACACTTGCGAAGCTGCTGGCCTTTCCGTGAATCCGCTCAAACTGTCTGACGCGCCAGAATCCGATCTTCCCCTTTGTCGAACTACGCCGAACGCAAAAACCTGCAGATTGTTTGATGCGGAAGCGCCCTGTGTCGTAGCCGGCAAATTCAAATCCGGGCAAGCCCAAGGTGACCGTTTGCGAATTTTTAGCTACCGCGCTGCTTGGGAATTGATCAGCTTACGTGCTCTCCACGGCGTCAGCTGTTCGCTCCTCCGAGCGCGCCTCTCCACAGTATCAAGTAAAAGAACGCCGGAGCGAGAGACCATGCGGAAATGGAAGAGGACTGCTGCTGGGCAACTGAGTTCTTGTGGAGACATCTGCAGCAGGTGGTGGAGCGCTCGATGCGTTCTTGCTCGGGGTGGGATCGCGAGCACGATGGGCACATCTAACCGCGCTGAAATCCGCTTCGAACGGATGGTGTTTGCGATCGCTGGATCGGCGCGTACGAAGCAAGGCTGCGCATCCGAGTGACGTCGGCGCGGCCAGACTCCCCGCTGGTGGAGAGCGTAACCGATTGTTTTGTTTCAGACAGGGCGTTGCGGCTACGCTTGTTGGTGGCAGACAGGGTCAGGTTTACAACAATCCGCATCCGGCAGCTATCTAGCTCTATAAACGTTGCTTTTTCTATTCAACCGGCGCTGGCACACTCGTTGCAGACCCCTGCACAGGAGGCGGCTGTTAGTCCTTTGCATCCCATGCACAGGGACATGCCCCGTGATCGCACGCGAGTGAATAAAGAAGCCGATATGACCAACCGCTGGAGAGCAGGCATGACTTCACCGAGAAGCGTCTTGGTCATCGATAGACAGCGTCACACATGGCGCTTCTAACCGCTCAGCCGAGATGAGCTACCAGACCGTGAACGACCCCTGCGGCATGAACGTCGCGAAGTTGCGATCGGTAGGACCGCCCACGCAGATTGCACGCTTACCTGAACGCCGGATCGGAAATCCGTCGGTCTTCCGCAAAAGCGTCGCTTCTTGTTGAGACCACAATCGAAAGGGAAACCTGTATGAGCCGAGCACCTACCCAAAGCGTTGCAGAGATCAAGGCGCGCAACAAGCAGCTAATCGATGAGGTGTTGACGGTCTACCCCGAGAAGACCGCCAAAAGGCGCGCTAAGCATCTCAGTGTTCACGAGGCGGGGAAGTCGGATTGTGGCGTCAAGTCGAATATCAAGTCCATTCCCGGCGTGATGACCATCCGCGGCTGCGCCTATGCGGGCTCCAAGGGCGTGGTCTGGGGACCCATCAAGGACATGATCCACATCAGCCACGGTCCGGTCGGCTGCGGTCAGTACTCGTGGGGCTCGCGGCGCAACTACTACGTCGGGACGACCGGCATCGACACGTTCGTGACACTGCAGTTCACCTCCGATTTTCAGGAGAAGGACATCGTGTTCGGCGGCGATAAAAAGGTCACGAAACTCATCGATGAGCTCCAGGAGCTATTTCCTCTCAACAGGGGCATCACCATTCAGTCCGAATGTCCGATTGGCTTGATCGGTGACGATATCGAGGCGGTCTCCCGAGAAAAATCGAAGGAATATGGCGGCAAAACCATCGTGCCTGTGCGGTGCGAGGGCTTCCGTGGCGTGTCGCAGTCGCTCGGCCATCACATCGCGAACGACGCCGTTCGGGATTGGATCTTTGACAAGAGCGTCCCAGAGACCAGCCCTAAATTTGAACCGACGCCATATGATGTTGCGATCATCGGCGACTACAACATCGGCGGCGACGCATGGTCGTCACGAATCCTGCTGGAAGAAATGGGCCTACGCGTCATCGCCCAGTGGTCCGGGGATGGATCTCTCGCTGAATTGGAGGCGACGCCGAAGGCAAAGCTCAACATACTGCATTGCTATCGCTCGATGAACTACATCTCACGGCACATGGAGGAAAAATTCGGGATTCCCTGGTGCGAGTACAACTTCTTCGGTCCCTCCAAAATCGCGGAGTCGCTGCGAAAAATTGCAAGCTTCTTCGATGACAAGATCAAGCAAGGCGCCGAACGCGTCATCGCGAAATATCAACCGCTTGTCGATGCTGTGATCGCGAAATACCGGCCGCGGCTTGAAGGCAAGACGGTAATGCTGTTCGTCGGCGGCTTACGTCCTCGCCACGTCATCGGCGCCTATGAGGACCTCGGCATGGATGTTGTCGGCACGGGCTATGAGTTCGGGCATAACGATGACTACCAACGCACCGCCCAGCACTACGTCAAAGATGGCACGCTGATCTACGACGATGTCACCGGCTACGAATTCGAGCGCTTCGTCGAAAAGATCCGGCCAGACCTGGTCGGCTCCGGTATCAAGGAAAAATACGTCTTCCAAAAAATGGGCGTGCCGTTCCGCCAAATGCATTCCTGGGACTACTCGGGTCCTTACCACGGCTATGACGGCTTCGCGATCTTCGCCCGCGACATGGACATGGCGATTAACTCCCCGATCTGGGGGAAGACCACCGCGCCTTGGAAGGACGCTCCGCAGCCGAGCCTCATGGCAGCGGAATAGGAAGGCCGACCCCGGGCCGTTTCTTTCCGCAGAGGAGGGGAAGGGCAGGAGAACGAACGCAAGAACCCAAAGAGTGCCATGATGACACAGAACGCCGAACACATACTCGACCACTCCGAGCTTTTCCGGGGAGACGAATACCAGCAGATGCTGGCCAAGAAGAAGGCGCTATTTGAGAATCCGCATGATCCCGCCGACGTCGATCGCATCAAAGAATGGTCCAAGACGTCCGAGTACCGCGAGAAGAACTTCGCCCGCGAGGCGCTAACCGTTAATCCGGCGAAGGCTTGCCAGCCGCTGGGTGCGGTGTTCGCCGCCCTCGGGTTCGAGCGCACACTGCCGTTCGTCCACGGCTCACAGGGCTGCGTCGCGTATTATCGCAGCCATCTGTCACGGCACTTCAAGGAGCCGACCTCGTGCGTCTCCTCGTCCATGACGGAAGACGCGGCCGTGTTCGGGGGGCTTAACAATCTTACGGACGGGCTTGCCAACAGCTATAGCATGTACAAGCCGAAGATGATCGCGGTCGCCACGACCTGCATGGCGGAAGTCATCGGCGACGACCTCAATGCCTTCATCAAAACATCAAAGGAAAAAGGTTCAGTCCCAGCGGACTACGACGTACCATTCGCTCACACTCCTGCGTTCGTCGGCAGCCACGTTACTGGCTACGACAATACGCTCAAGGGCATCCTCGAGCATTTCTGGGATGGCAAAGCCGGCACGGCCCCAAAACTCGAGCGTAAAGCAAACAACACGATCAACTTCATCGGTGGCTTCGACGGCTACACTGTCGGAAACATCCGTGAGATAAAGCGTATCTTCGAGCTGATGGGGATCGGCTACACCATCCTCGCGGATAACAGTGACGTGTTCGATACCCCCACGGACGGCGAGTTCCGCATGTATGATGGGGGCACTACACTAAAGGATGCCGCGAACGCTGTCCACGCCAAGGCAACCATTTCCATGCAGCAATATTGCACGGAGAAGACGTTGTCCTTCATCAAAGGGCACGATCAGGAGGTCGTCGCTTTCAATCACCCGCTGGGCGTCAGCGCCACGGACGATTTCCTGATGACGCTGTCGCGTGTCACCAACAAGGCAATTCCAAATGCACTGGAGCAGGAGCGTGGGCGTCTGGTAGACGCAATGGCTGACTCCAGCGCGCATGTTCACGGCAAGAAGTTCGCGATCTATGGCGATCCAGACCTCTGCTATGGCCTGGCCGCATTCCTGCTGGAGCTCGGCGCTGAGCCGATCCACGTGCTGTCGACGAACGCGAGTAAGGCGTGGGAGCTGAAGATGCAGGCGCTGTTCGCGAGCTCGCCCTTCGGTAAAAACTGCCGCGCCTTCCCAGGCAAGGATCTCTGGCACATGCGATCGCTCCTGTTCACAGAGCCGGTCGATTTCCTGATCGGTAACACCTACGGCAAGTATCTCGAGCGTGACACCGGAACGCCGCTAATCCGCATCGGCTTTCCCATCTTCGATCGCCATCATCACCATCGTTATCCAGTGTGGGGCTATCAGGGGAGCATGAATGTGCTGGTCAAGATTCTCGACAAGATCTTCGATGAGATCGATCGAAAGACTAGCTCGGTTGGCAAGACAGACTATAGCTTCGACATCATACGCTAAGGCGAGCTCCCCGCCTCATCGTCCGCAGAAACAGCGGCGCTGCGGCGGGGATCACAGGTTCTCCGCCGGCCATCCTTGTGGTCTGCGGTGTGTTGACATCCCCGAGAGAGACACCATGACTTCGCTTCCCACGACCATACAGGACGTCTTTAACGAACCGGGCTGCGCCAGGAACGCGAGCAAGTCGAAGGTTGAGCGTAAGAATGGTTGCACCAAGCAGCTCAAGCCGGGCGGCGCCGCCGGCGGATGTGCCTTCGATGGCGCCAAAGTCGCGCTGCAGCCCTTCACCGATGTCGCCCATCTTGTGCATGGTCCAATCGCCTGTGAGGGCAATTCCTGGGACAATCGTGGTTCGGTCTCGTCCGGCTCCGATCTGTGGCGCAGAAGCTTCACCACAGACATGAGCGAGACCGATATCGTCTTCGGCGGCGAGAAGCGGCTGTACAGGGCAGTCAAGGAGATCACAGAGAAATACGACCCGCAGGCCATCTTCGTCTACCAGACATGCGTGCCCGCAATGATCGGTGACGACATCGATATGGTCTGCAAGGCGGCCTCCGCCAAATTCGGCAAGCCGGTCATTCCCATCAATTCACCGGGATTTGTCGGGTCGAAGAACCTTGGTAACAAGCTTGCTGGCGAAGCACTGCTGGAGCACGTCATCGGTACCGGAGAGCCGGATTACACGACATCGTATGATATCAACATCATCGGTGAATACAATCTGTCCGGCGAGCTTTGGCAGATCAAGCCCCTGCTCGATGAGCTCGGAATCCGGATCCTGTCGTGCATCTCGGGGGACGGCAAGTATCGCGAGGTCGCTTATTCGCACCGAGCCAAAGCCGCGATGATGGTTTGCTCAAGGGCAATGATCAACGTCGCACGCAAGATGAGGCAGCGCTACGGCATCCCGTTTTTTGAAGGCTCCTTCTACGGTATTGAGGATACCAACGATTCACTCCGCCAGATCGCGCGCATGCTGATCGAGAGTGGTGCGCCGGCTGAGCTGATGGAACGCACGCAAGCCCTGATCGCACGCGAAGAGACCAAGGCCTGGGCTGCGATTGAACGTTTCAAGCCGCGCTTTGCCGGCAAGAGGGTTGTTCTCATCACCGGCGGTGTGAAATCCTGGTCGATGGTGGCCGCTTTGCAGGAGGCCGGGCTCGAGATCGTCGGCACGTCCGTGAAGAAATCGACCATGAAGGACAAGGAACGTATCAAGAAATTAATGGGCCAGGACGCCCATATGATCGAGGACATGTCGCCTCGCGAGATCTACAAGATGCTCAAGGACGCAAAAGCCGATATCATGCTCTCGGGCGGCAAGTCGCAATTCGTCGCACTGAAGGCGGCGATGCCTTGGCTCGATGTCAACCAGGAGCGCTGCCACGCCTATATGGGCTATGTCGGGATTCTCAAGCTCATGGAGGAGATCGAGAAGGCCCTCTACAATCCGATATGGGATCAGCTCCGCCAAGCCGCGCCATGGGATGATTTCGACCGGAAGCTTCAGGCAAAGACGGCTGCGCAGATGTATGCGCAAGCCGCGGATCCAGTTCGGGACCCGAGCAGGAACGGCGTCAGGACGATAACTTTCTCCAATCAAGCTGAGGCCAGCGAGGGTGAGAGCGCGATTGCGCCGCATGGCCCGAAGCTCGGCGAGCCCAACAAGCCCTGCACCAGTTCCATCGGGCGTTGCATTGCTTGTAAGGACATTCCTTCCGATCTCCAGCCGGCGGCACTGCAGGCGGCGGAGTAGGGGACATGGCGATCGTCACTACCTCGAAGAAAGCCTGTTCGGTCAATCCGCTCAAGATGAGCCAGCCGATCGGCGGCTCATTTGCCTTCATGGGGTTGCGCGGCGCGATGCCGCTTTTGCACGGCCCTCAAGGTTGCGCCTCCTTTGGGCTGACGCTGTTCGTGCGCCATTTCAATGAAGCCGTGCCGATGCAGACGACTGCCATGAGCGAGGTCGCAACCGTGCTCGGCGGCCACGAGAATCTCGAACAGGCGATCCTCAACATCTACAATCGCGCCGAGCCCGAAATCATTGGCATCAATTCAACTGGGGTCACCGAAACCAACGGCGATGACGTCGAAGCCTTCATCCGGTTGATCCGACAGAAGCACCCGCAGCTCGAAAAGCTCCCCCTTGTCTACGTCTCGACTCCGGATTTCAAGGATGCCTTTCAGGATGGCTGGGGGAAGACGGTGGCGCGGATGATCGAGGTGCTTGTGGCACCGTTCGACGCAGCCAGACCGCGCGATGCGTCCCGCGTTAACGTGCTACCTGGTTGCCACCTCACGCCCGGCGACCTCGACGAGCTTCGCACGATCTTTGAGGATTTCGGTCTCAAGCCCTCCTTCCTGCCGGACCTTGCAGGTTCGCTGGACGGCCACATCCCCGACGAATTCACGCCGACTACGATCGGGGGGATTGGAGTGGACGAAATTGCGACCATGGGGCAGGTGGCCTGGACGATCGCGATCGGCGCGCAAATGCGCGGTGCGGCCGAGACCATGCAGGTGCGGACAGGCGTGCCGTTCCGTCTATTCGAGCGGCTCTGTGGCCTTATCCCAAGCGACGAATTTATGGCGTTCTTGAGCCAGATCACCGGCCGGTCAGTACCCTCGAAGTATCGCCGGCAGCGTGGACAGCTGGCAGACGCCATGCTGGATGCTCATTTCCATATCGGCGGCCGCAAGCTCGCGATCGGCGCCGAGCCGGACTTGTTATTTGATCTCTCCAGCTCGCTCGACGAGATGGGGGCGCAGGTCACTGCTGCGGTGACGACGACGAACTCACCGGTGCTGCAGCGGGTCAGGACCGAGGACGTCCTAATCGGCGATCTGGAGGATCTTGAAGAGCTTGCCAGGTCGCGTGACTGCGACCTCTTGATGTCCCATTCACATGGTCGCCAGGCGGCTTCGCGACTCAATGTTCCATTCTTCCGGGTAGGCTTTCCCATGTTCGATCGCCTTGGGGCTGCGCACCTCACAATCGTTGGTTATCGCGGCACGCGCGACCTGATCTTTGATATCGCCAATCTCATCATCACCGACCGAGAGATTAACCATCGGCCGACGCCTGACAGCTGGCGATTCACCAACTCTGGCCTGCAGGTCGATTCGCCTGGGTTGCATTCAGCAGGGAGAGAAAACAACGCGGATGAAAGTTGCATTTGCCACTCAGGACTTGAAGCATGTCGATGCGCACTTCGGCTGGGCCAAGAACATCGCGATCTACGAGGTCGGCCCGGAGGGGCATCGGTTTATTGAGGCGATCCAGTTCGGTGGTGACCTCACGGAAGACGGCAATGAGGATAAGCTAGCGCCCAAGATCGAGGCGATCAGGGACTGCGCAATCCTCTATGTTGCGGCGATCGGCGGCTCGGGTGCTGCACGAGTCGTCGCGAGCAAGATCCATCCGATGAAGGTGCTGCAACCAGAGCCCATCGACGAACTTTGCGTCAAACTCGAAACCGTGCTGAAGGGCTCGCCGCCGCCCTGGCTGCGGAAGCTGCTCGCCAAAAACCCGGAACGTACAGTGGATTTCGAAACCTGAAGGAACGAGGATGGGAGATACGTCCGAAGTCACTCCAGCCGCCGCAGCGGCGGAGCGGCCATTTCTGAAAGAGCTCGTCAAGATCTGGCGCGCCCAGGACTCCCACGGCGCCTGGGAGGGCAAGAAGGATCTCGATTTGCTCGAACCCTACGTCCTCGACAAGCACAAGCGCCGTGCGCTGCCTATTGTCGGCAATCCCGACCCCAAGACGACATGGCGGCTGGAGCTGTTCTTTAACGCGGTTGCGCTCTCGATCGAGAAGGCGACCGGAGTGATGATCTCGCCAATGCTGAAGATGCACAACGAAGGGTTCGGTCGGATCGTGTTGATCGGCGGTCGGCTCGTTGTCGTGAGCAAGCAGCTGCGCGACGTGCATCGCTTTGGTTTCGACCATTTCTCTGATCTCGCTGATCAAGGCGACAAATTCGTCAACAGTGGCGTTGAGATGATCCGTAAGTTCCCGGAAGTGGCGAATTATTGAGGCAAGCATGAACGATGTTGAAGCGCTGAAAGCGGAAATAAAGAAGCTGTCGGCGAAGGCGACCCAAGCCAAGATGGACCTCCACGACCTCTCCGAGGAGCTGCCGGTCAACTGGTGCTCGATCCTGAGTGTGGCGCAGAAGGCCCACGCTGCCTTCAGCGAGCTAGAAAGCAAGCGCCAAAATCTCCAAGCGCTAGACAAAGCATAGCGGATCTCAAGCCGTGTCATTTAGGACCCGCGACGGCCGCAGTTGGGAGCCGGATTACCTGGTTTCTATCGATCTCAAGAAGTGCATCGGCTGCGGCCGCTGCTATAAGGTTTGCGGCCGCGAGGTCATGACGCTGAAGGGGCTAAGCGAGGGTGGCCAAATCATCGATCTCGATGAGGAGGACGATGAGCTCGAAAAAAAGGTCATGGTGTTGAATGATGAAGGCGCTTGCATCGGCTGCAGCGCCTGCGCGCGGGTGTGTCCAACAAACTGTCAGACGCACGCGCCACGGGCTTGAAGCGACTTTCGCCGCTATGAATACGGCTGCCTTGTCAGAGACGAAGGCAAGTCGGGAGTCCGGTATCGAGCCGACGACATCTACGGTGCGATGTTCAATATCGAAGCCCAGTCGGAGATTCATTTGCTATTCGCCAACGTGCGACATCCAACCTGCGCTGTTGGAGCCAACCCAGCTTTCCTGAGCTGACCGTGCCCGAACATGGACTGTCGGCTGTCCTTGGGAGGGATCGGTCAAATGACACGACCGCGCCGTCTCGTGCTCGCGGACTCCAGTAACCACGGCGCAAGGAGTTGATGGGCTAGATGACTTTGGTTGCGACATTCTGCATAGTTTCACGTCGTTCTCACTGTATTGAGTACGCGCGGTCAACTCTGCTCCACCATCCCCCGAGCCAGGTTGGAGCAGCCAGTACGCGGCCACCCTATTTGAGATTGTCCGGAACCGCACGTCCAAGGCAACCCGCATAACACGGGAGCGCTGGGTCGAACTGATCGATGCAACGCTTGCGTGCCAAATAATGGACAGGTCACCGCCCATCAGTGCGGCAGAAATGCTCGTGAGTAGCCTGTCTACCACCATATAAGAAGAGCAGTTGAGGCCGCCGAAGGCCGGCCCAGTATTGAGGATAGTTCCGAAACATCCCTGCCGATCGTAAAGCGTTCCGCACGCGGAAGGTGCGTGTTGTCGTTCACTTATGCAGCGTCGAGGTTCGATCTGGCAGTCTTCTACCGGTTGCGCCGCCGCCGACGTGGATCCCATGCTTTATTGGGCTAGCATAATGAACAGAACTTGTTGTTCTTAAAAGAAGGAGGTGGCCGGTTCAGAAAATGCTGAAGGGGAGTTAAGAATGTCCGATCTCGAATGCTTCAAGCCATCGATCCGTGACTCCTCAACATCAATTCTTGCGAAGCATACCGCACAAGTAGCGGTCATGTTCACGACGACCGAACGCGACCAAGACTACCACGGCCTTTGGGGCCCGGGGACGCATGCGCGCCTACTCGTCCACTGAACGCACCAGCTCTACCGAAGCCACGCTGCCACTGGTCCTGCACCTTTTTGTTGTCTGCACAGCATGATCCGGAAGAGTGGAATCCGGGTTTCCAACCAGATCATGCTCAAACCGAAATGGAGGAAAATGTGAGTAACGACCCGTGCTCGCGATTGTCGGCGGCCACAGGCGCGGGGGGCGCCGAATTCACGCCTCCACGGACAAACGCGGCTTTCGCCCCGGCGGGCTGAAGCGCTGGCCAGCTCCCGCTCGGCCGGCAAGACGATGTCGTTCTGGAGTAAGGGCGTCGTGATCGAGGAGCTGACGACATCGCCCTGTTCTCGGATGGCAACGGCATCTCCAGAACGGACGCGCCGATCGCGGTCAGGGCAGGCGCTGTCGTGATCGACAACTCCTCCGCTTTCCGAATGGATCCGAACCTGCCACTGGTGATCCTCGAGATCAATGCGGCCCGCGTCCGCGACCGCAAGGGCATCATCGCCAACCCGAAGTGCGCCGCGATCACCGCGCTGGTGCTGCTTTGGCCAATCCACCAGAAGAACCGCACCAAGCGCGTGATAAGCGCAACTTACCGGGCCGCCAGCGGGGCCGGCGCCGCTGCGATGGAAGAGGTTGCTGAAATTCACGCGTGTCAATCTCAATAGCCAACTTTCAAGATCTTCGAGGACGGGATAATCGTGACTGGTGTGACCTGCATCCGCGTACCCGTGCTGCGCGCCCATCAACTTCGAATGCGAGAAGCCGATCACCCAGCAGCATGTGCGCCCGATCATGGCGCAAGCGCCCGGCGTGAAGGTCGTCCGACCGCACCAAAACGAGATCCGATACCAATCGCCGCCGCTGGCCAGGGTGATGTTCTGGTCGGCCGCATCCACAAGGACCTCAGCGATCCCTCAGGGCATCCGATCTCGATATTCGTTGCGTCGGATCAACTGCTCAAAGGCGCGGCGCTGAACGCCATGCAGATCGCAGGGCTGTTGCTGGGCCTGTCATCAGGCGCACGCCGAGACGATAGGTCAAGGCCTGGGTGGCCGAAGCCGATGCTGACGGGAAATCCACCCGCCTGCTCGACCTCGCGGGTGCTGCTGATTACCGCGACGGGTACTCGGGCACTCCTACACAGTTGGCAGCACCTCCACCCCTTTGGCGACCACTCCGTCCTCCACACTCCCAGCGGCGGATTCTGTCGGGCGATTTCGCACGTACGCTACCGCGCTTCCGGGTCGGCGCGAGTTCTGCATCCACGTGTGGTCGCTGCAGTCGCGGATGCCGCCGGCTTCCGCAGCACAGACATCGCGCAGCCCCGGAATGTCCGGATCACCGGCGGTCCCTCCGTGAACATCAGCATAGTGATCGCTCCTCGCGCGACATCTCAGCGCCGCTCAGGCCGGCAAAGGCCTGGAGCGCAACGCCAAAGCCAATCCACACACCGTCGATCGGCCTTTGAAGTGTGACCGCGACCATGAACCGGTCAAACTGAGAATGTCCTGATCACGATAGACCCGCTCAGTCGGACCGTCGCGGTGAGCCGGCCTCAGCGTGATGACGACAGTGCTCTTGGCCAACACACGACCAGCAGAGTGGGCATGTCATCTTCCCGAAAAGCTGGGCCGGAAGTGCATCGTCAAGGTTTGAAAGAGCCCGCCGCAGGCGACGCGTTTGCAGTGACTCACTTTGCGGCGGACTGTCGAGCTGGCGAGAAAGGGGTCTGAGGCGATGCCTCAGACTGGGCGATTTTCGCTTCTGTTCTTCACCGGCTCCATTTTGGCTAGGCCGTCCTCGTATGAGATCTCCGTGTATGATCCATCGATTTCCTTGGCGGCATCGAGCAAGTAGTCGAGCCTCGCGGCGGTACCGAGCTTCTTGAGGTCGTTCTTGTCGATGCCGGCGAGGTCCATCATCTCCTTCCATACGGTTGATTCATTGCAAGGCAGAATGCGGAAGGTGATGTCGCCTATTTTAGTGCGGTACTTCGCGAGCAGATCAATGTTGTTGCAGAAGATGAAATAGCTGCCGTTGGGGCTCAGCCTGCCATCCAGCACCTTCGCGGCCTCGGGTAGATAAGCGAAAGAATGCAGATATCCGGCAAGGACTGGGATGGCTGGTTCGCCTTCTTGTGCGATTGCAAGAACTTGTTCGATGGAATAATCCGGTGGTCGTTTTTCGTCGGCGAACTGGGCTTGGAACTTCAGCGCGATGTCGCCTCGAAATCCAAATCGCCCCGACTTCGTTGTTTCACTCTTAAGCACCGCATTCAGCAATCGCCCCTCCTTGTCCAGCGGGCCAAGAGCGGTGTTGTCGATCGAGGTCATGGAAGCCTCCTCATCAATTTGTGGTGTGCACGGGTCGCCCAATGCGACGTGCCCCTACCTTTCTGCAAGTTGTTTGCCGTCCGCGATGTCTGCAGCGACGTAGAGCATAAACGGCGGCTTGGCGCGATTTGCGTGGATACCTGCTGCCACCATCACGAGGCCTCGCACGCATGACATCCTGCTGCCGGAAAACCGCCTGTCGCGAACCCGACAGGTCGCAAATCGAGCGGTGGGCCTCTGCAACAGAAGCTGGTTTCACCTGCATCTCGACTGGCATGGGATTTGCCATTTGTGCTTTGCGAGAGAACTGAGAACGAGCCAGAGATGATCAACCTAACGGATAGCGCTATCAACGCACTGAAGGCCGCAATCTCCTCGACTGCGCAGCCGGCAAGCGGTTTACGGATCATGATCGAAGGCGGCGGCTGCCAGGGATTCACATATAAAATGGGTCTTGCTCATGAGCCAAGCTCCGATGAGACCGTGTTCGAGCAAGGCGGGATTAAAGTCTTTGTCGACAACGCGAGCCGGGCGCATCTCAACGGCACCACGATCGATTTCGTGGTGTCGCTCGAAGGATCAGGATTCCGCTTCGATAACCCAAATGCCAAATCGAGCTGTTCATGCGGAAAATCGTTCAGCTGAGTCGCCTTGGTACGCTTGGCAATGGAATGAGCATCGAACATGGGCGTGAAGGCTGAACGGACGAAGCAGTCTTCGACTATCGAGCCTTTCGATCGCGAGCGGATTGTCCGCGCCGTGCTCGATGAGAGTCGGGGACATTGTGAGCTCGTCGCAATAGACGGCAACAAGATCATGGTCGGGCTCGCTGGCGCTTGCATGGTATGCAAGCTTCCGGGCACGACGCTCGCGGTCATTCAGGCGGGCCTGAGCGAGCGGCTCGGACAGTGTGTCCGCCTGATCCCGCTGCCCGGAGCTGCCAAAGTGAGGGCTTAAATGCAGAGCGAACTCTCCGTGCAGCCGATTTACCTAGACAATAACGCCACGACCCCTGCACATCCCTTGGTGGTCGCCGCAATGCTTCCATTCTTCTCTGGGCAATTCGGCAATGCGTCGTCCGGGCATGCATTCGGCATTGAGGTTGCACCCGCATTGACGCAGGCGCGCCGAAATGTGCAGGCTCTCATTGGCGCGGCATTCGATCACGAGATCGTTTTCACCTCCGGCGCGACGGAATCTGACAACACTGCAATCCTGTCCGCGCTCGCCGTGCAGGAAGGACGCGACGAGATCGTCACAACCGCCGTTGAGCATTCGGCCGTGCTGTCTCTTGCCGAGGAGCTAGGCCGACGAGGAATCAAGATCCATGTCATTCCGGTCGATGCAAGCGGTCGATTGGACATCGAGAGTTATGGCAATGCCTTGTCGGAGCGTACGTCAGTCGCCTCGATCATGTGGGCCAATAATGAGACCGGTACGATTTTTCCGGTGAAGTCCCTCGCCAAGATGGCGCGCTCAGTCGGCGCGCTCTTTCACACCGATGCAGTCCAGGCCGTCGGGCGGATTCCCATTGACCTGAAGACGACGGACATCGATATGCTGTCGCTCTCCGGCCACAAGCTCCATGGTCCGAAGGGCGTCGGCGCGCTGTATGTGCGCAAGGACATTAAGTTCCGGCCGCTGATCTTCGGCGGCGTGCAAGAGCGGCGTCGCCGCGCTGGCACCGAAAACGTCCCAGGCATTGTTGGCCTCGGCAAGGCGGCGGAACTCGCGGCGGCACACCTCATACAAGATCAGATCCAGATTTGCGCCCTTCGCGACCGGCTGGAGCGCGGCATTCTCGCGCTCGGCGGTTGCATCGTGCTTGGTGATATCAAAAACCGCCTGCCAAATACCTCTAACATTGCCTTCGAGCGTCTCGAAGCGGAGGCCATCGTCCACCACCTGAATCGTGACGGAATTGCCACCTCACTCGGTTCAGCCTGCGCGTGCGGCTCGATGGAGCCGTCCCATGTCCTGCGCGCGATGAGAGTAGCGCCGGCGTTTTTGCGCGGTGCGGTTCGCTTCTCGCTCTCGCGAGAGACGGCGCTGGATGAGATCGATCGTGTGCTGCAAGTCCTGGCGCACATTACTTCCGAACAGAGAGCCCTGTTGCGTGCGTGTCAGGAGCGTGCGGGCGAGAGTTCGCAACCTGCAGAGCCCCTATGAAGGTCATGATTCGTCGTTCGCCTGAGACAGGCCTTTCGATTTATGTACCCAAGAAAGATCTTGAGGAGCCGATCGTCGGCTGGGAGCACGAGACGCTGTGGGGTGGTTGGATTAAAATCGCAAACGGCTGGGTGCTCGACCTACCGGCGATGGCGAGCGACACCACCCTACCAATCACCATAAACGCCAAGAAGCGCGGCGGCGAAGCAACCGAAAAATGAAACTCCGTGTCTATGGACGTCGTCAAACTGGGATGTCCAGGGAAGTCTGGCGGGCGCGGTCAGCGCGTACCGGTCAACGCGACAGCCCATGCAGGCTTGTTCGGAACCAAGATCGTGCTGCCGCGCGCTGCCAAAGGCAGTATCTTGGCCGGGGCGCAGCATCGAGGCATCCGGCCAGCGGGATGGCATTGGTGGGGAGGCCTTCGCGACCTCCCCTTTTCGGCGGCCGCCAGGCCGCTCGTTGCATTCCGCGCGTCTTAACAGCGTCAGGCCAATGGCTGGACTCCATAAGGTTCAGCTTTGAATGGTTGAGTCGCGCGCCGGCCCAGATCGCAGGCTCAGAAGTATCAACCTTCGTGATGATCCCTGACCCTGGCGAGCGGGCGTTTCTCTTCACCTGGTTGACAATGCCCTTCCGGAGCATCACGCAGGGGTCCGCGTGATCTTCCATGGCATAGGTCAGTCACAGGACTGCTTTCTCTGCTTCTAGGCTCGCCTTATCAACCTGTCCTTCAAAGCGCCCCGGACGTCTTTTGCGGATTGTGCTTTGCCTAGGCGTCACGTTCTGACGGAAGATCAACTTTCAAACGACGCCACCCGCCTGCCGTTTGCCGAAGCCATAGCTGAAGCTGCCTGCCGGGCCTCAAAACAATGGTGTCAGCGCTGTTGTGATCGCAACCCTTGTCAGCTTTCCAACATGAATTGATAAAGCTAAGGGCTTAGCTAAGTACTTGAAAGCGAAATGTTAAATTCATCCTGCAGGAATGGCACGCCAGTTGCTCTTGGCTTTCCAGAAAGACTCTGGGGATGCTTGCCGAAAGGGTTCGGCTTGCGAAGAGAATTGGAACAATGAGTACTTCAGCGCAACACCAGGTATCCTGCGGCGGCGAGATCAGCGAGACCATGCAAGTCATGGCGACGCACAAGGGCTGCGGTACGATCGGTGGCAGCGGTAAGGCAAGCTGCGGATCTCAGGCTGGCATCGCCAATCTGCCAATTGAGATCTGGGAAAAGGTGAAGAACCATCCGTGTTACAGCGAGGAGGCGCACCACCATTATGCCCGCATGCATGTCGCCGTCGCACCCGCCTGCAATATCCAATGCAATTACTGCAATCGTAAGTACGATTGCGCTAACGAATCGCGGCCTGGCATTGTCAGTGAAAAGTTGACGCCGGTGCAGGCCGCCAAGAAGGTGCTGGCGGTCGCTTCCGCGATCCCTCAGATGAGCGTGGTCGGCGTTGCCGGTCCTGGCGATCCGCTCGCGAACCCGGACAAGACATTCAGGACATTCGAGCTCGTCAATAGGCTCGCGCCAGATCTCAAGCTGTGCCTCTCGACGAACGGCCTTGCGCTACCCGATCATGTCGACACAATCGCGAGACTCAAGGTCGACCACGTGACGATCACGATCAACATGATCGACCCCGAAATTGGTGCAAAGATCCATCCGTGGATCTTTTACGGCCACAAGCGCTGCACCGGCATTGAAGCCGCAAGAATACTCAGCAATCGACAGCTCCAAGGGCTGGAGATGCTCACCGCGCGCGGCGTCCTGTGCAAGGTCAACTCGGTGATGATCCCGGGGATTAACGATCAGCATCTGGTCGAGGTTAACAAGGCCGTGAAGTCGCGCGGCGCCTTCCTGCATAACGTGATGCCGCTGATATCGTCGCCGGAGCATGGGACCGTCTTCGGCCTCAGGGGGCAACGCGGCCCGACTGCACAGGAAGTGGTAGCATTGCAGGATAGCTGCGAAAGCGAGATGAACATGATGCGTCACTGTCGCCAGTGCCGGGCCGACGCCGTCGGACTGCTCGGGGAGGACCGCGGCGCGGAGTTCACCATGGAAAAAATCATGGCGATGGACATCAAATACGACGAGCGGGCCCGGAAGGAGTATCAGGCTAAGGTTGAGAAGGCGCGCACCGCGAACCTTGTGGCCAAGCAGGAGGCGCTTGCGCGGCTCGCCAGCGCGTCCAGCGAAATCAAGGTGCTGGTGGCGGTTGCAACCAAGGGCTCGGGATTGATCAACCAGCACTTCGGTCATGCCAAGGAGTTCCAGGTCTACGAGCTCTCGACTTCAGGCGCAAAATACGTTGGTCATCGAGCAATCCATTCCTATTGCCAAGGTGGTCATGGCGAGGACAGCAAGCTCGAAATGGCCATCGGCGCCATCAAGGATTGCCACGCCATATTCGTGTCAAAGATCGGCGGCTGCCCGAAGGCCGAATTGATCAAGGCCGGCATAGAGCCGGTCGATCGGTACGCCTGCGAGTTCATCGATGGCTCGGTCACCGCCTGGTTCAAACTCTATCTCGATAAAGTCAATGAGGGGAAGATCCATCACGTTGAAAGGGTCGATGCAGCGGCCCGCTACAACGCGCTGACTTCCGCCGCCTGAGGATGGGTTCAAGTAATGCCGTTCAAGATCATCGCGTCGCAATGCACGGGCTGTTCGGCGTGCGAAACGCAATGCCCGAACCTCGCTATTTCCGAGCGAGCCGGCGTTTTCCTGATTGATCCTGAGAAATGCACCGAGTGCGCCGGCTACTTTGACGAGCCACAATGCGTGGCGGTTTGCCCCGTTGACAATACATGCGTGCTCGACGCGGCGCTGCCGCGTCACCAGGAGCCTACTTGAGCGCCACGTTGGATGTCATGACGACACTAGCGGTTCAGAAACTCGGGCGGTTGATGCTCCGCATTGACGGGCGGCGGCCGCGGCTGTGCGAGACGTTGTATCGAACTGTGGAACGGGGACGACAGCATGAGCAACATCGCCCGCGATAGTGAGATCGTCGAGCTGACGGACGCCCCCTTGTTTGACTATGGCGACAAGGTGCGGGCCAACCGCACCATCCGCAACGACGGCACTTATGTGGGCAAGGAGATTGGTGAGGTTCTGGTCAAGAAAGGTGAGCTTGGCTATGTCGTCTCGATCGGCACGTTCCTACAACAATTTTATGTCTATGGGGTCGAATTCCTCGGCTCCGGCTATCGCGTCGGCATGAAAGGCAAGGAGCTCGATCTAGTCAGGCGAAGCCGCGAAGGCGAGGAGCCTTCCTTGCCAGGAGCGGCATCCCGATGATCGAACCAAGACTGCCAAGATACCAGTCAGGCCAACGTGTCAAGGCGGCGATAGATCTGCTCAATGACGGTTCCTTTCCGGACGCGTCGCCGGAAGAGTGTCTAGTCAGCGTCGGGCACGTTGGTGAGATCGTCCAGATCGGTCGCCATACGGACGCGAACCTATTCATTTATATGGTCGACTTCGGCAAGCAGTTGGTGGTTGGCTGCATCGAGGCAGAAATTTCTGCAGTCTAGGAGGTTGCGCAATGAACGCGGCAATCATCAGAAGACATCATTCCGGCTTGCCTGCGCATCCCAACGAGCTCGACCGATGGCGAATCGTGCGCGCACTCACGAAGCGCGAGCGCTACCGATATGTCTCGCCAGAGGTGACTGCGGTTCCTGGCGGCTATCTGGTCGAGAGCCCGTGTTGCTCAGGCAATATCAATGCGGAGGGCGGCCTGGTCGAGATCGCGCTGCTGCGCCACGACAGGACTGGGGCGGCATGGCAGCTGTTCCGCAAAGATCACGGTAAGGGCGTCTGGGAGTGGCATTCGACCCATCAACGGCTTGGCTTGGCGACAACGGTTCTGAATGCCGATCCTGAACGTTTATTCTGGCGATGAGGATTTGTGGATGGTGTGCCAAGGTGAATTGACCATGATTGAGCAGACGCTCGCCGCTATTGACACAGGCTCTGAGCCCTGCCTGACGCTCCGGCAGAAATTTCCACATCTTGCCTGGATTTGTTGCGACGCCTCCGACATGACGCACACTCCGTTCCGCCGGTTTGGCCAGTTCGACCTGCATTTACTCGACCGCGGAGATCAATGTGCGCAGATCACGAATGATCCGCGGCGCGCCAGCGGCATTGTGCTGGCCAAGCGCTCTGCCATGTCATGATCAAGCAATCGCTGCCGGTGCCAGGCTCACAGGGCGCTAGGCCCGCGGGTTTTTTGCCATGCCGTCGTGCCCGGCCTGGCGAAATATCACGATCAGGTCGCTCGCTCGTTCATCGGGTCCATGACACGGGGCAGGCGATGGTCTCGCATCTTGTTCGCTGAGGATGGCATTTCCTGGCTATCTCTACGTGGCCCCTTCGATCAAGAACACTGCGGCGGTCAAATGAGGAAGAGCAAGCCGTGCTCGGTCAGCTGACGAAGAAAACCTCATCCGTCGCAGGATGTCCGCAGAACCGAGCAGGTATGAGAGGACGTTTATTCTTCGCGCGGTAACGCCGCACACTCGTGAAGGCCGGTTCATCATGCGCGGGAGCACAACGATCGTCCTGGCCGATCCAGCGAGCGCTTTCGAGTTGTTGTTTGAAGGACCGAATCGAGCATCCCTGTCTCGATAGCTTGCTTCCATGTTGAACCGCCTGGCGCGCGTCGGGAATCGGGTTGGTCACGCGGATAAAGATACAGAAGGACAGAGAACAAATTCGCGTGTAGTTCATGTTCTTATCTGGAAGATAAAAGCCCGCTTGAATAGTTGCCGATGGTCATTGATATGGTAATGGGAAGCGGTTGCGTCGTTTTTCAAAAACAAGTCGCTGCAGATAGATGTGCAAAGCGAAATCGGAGAACATGACGTGGCGAAAAGCACCAAGCGCAAAGAATATAGTAAGGACGAGGTCAAGCTGCTCAAGGCGCACTCAAGGGCCCGCACCCCTGTAGCTAGGGTTTCAAAGCTTATGAAGCGATCCGAAGGCTCCCTAAGGCAGAAAGCGTCCACCTTGGGGATTGGCTTGGGTCACCAGCGCTGAGATGGGATCAAGCTTCGGAAATCGACCGGTGTGATGATCGAGACCGTCAGGCGGCGTGCGATTACTGGCCAGTTGGTCGTCTCAGGCTCGGCGCCGACGGTTGGGTCGCGCGGCGAACGAGCTGACCGGCTTCTCCGTCGATCCGGTTACTTGACCTAAACCCGACCGATTGTCGTGTTCAATCAGCGACTCAAGCGAATCGCTCGTCGCAACGTGCTGCTTAGGCGCTGAATATAGATTTGCCGGGCCCGGAAAATACGTTGTGCGAGCGCGTCGATCGACGGCAGGCACACGTCGTTCGCGGCTAAGCCATCTGCCGCTGCGTCCATCCTTCTCAAGGCGCGGCGACTGAAACCTAGAATGCCCCAAGCGGGAGAGATTGGTACCCTGTTTCCGACCCCGTGGGCGCTGGATCGCCCCCTTGAAGTTGCATGCCGGTAAGCCGCAGACAAAAGAGAACCGCGGTCCGGCCTACGACGAAGTATAAGGAACTCCGGCGGGAGATGTGCGTCCGGCAGGCGTAGAAGCGTACAAGCGTACAAGCGTTTGTATGTTCATGGGCAGCCGCGCTGGCATCCGCTTGTGTTCGAGATGATGTGAGGTGAGCGAAGCGGCCGTGAACGCTGTTCATCGTCGTGATCGACACCGTGGATATCGCCGCCGCGACTGCCGCGCGAATATCGCGGCGGCGGCGTCAGAGTTCATGACCGGTAAAGAGACCTGAATTGCGGGTCGCACGCGCTAGCAGTGTTTGCGGCAGCATCGTCTCACCTGACCTCATCGAAGAACGATTGCGTCTGACGTCCCGCGGCCGGAACGCTCGTCCAACTGCACGATCGATATGTTGCCTCAGGCAATTTTAAGCGTGTCGCCGCCGATTTCGCGGTTGCAAGGGCAGAGCTCATCAGTCTGTATCGCATCCAGAACGCGTAACGTGTCGGTGGGGCTGCGGCCGACATTGAGGCTAGTCGCATAGACATGCTGGATCGTGTTCTCAGGATCGACGATGAAGGTATAGCGATGTGCGATGCCATCACGCGAGCGCACTCCAAGGCCATCGACCAGTGCGCCCTTGGTGTCGGCAAACTGCCAGATGGATAGACGGTGCAGGTCCTTATGGTCACGCCGCCAGGCGAGCTTGCAAAACTCGTTATCGGTCGACCCACCAAGCACGATTGCGTCGCGACCGGCGAAATCCTTCGTCAGGCGGGCAAACTCGGCGATTTCGGTCGGGCAGACGAATGTGAAATCCTTCGGGTAAAAGAAGATGACTTTCCATTTTCCGGGGAAACTTCTCTCAGTCAGCGTCTCGAAAGCGCTTTGCCCATCCTCCTCCTGCAGGTGAAAGCCGGGCTTCACGCCTATGATGTCGAACGGCGGCAACTTACTTCCAATTCCAAGCATATTGTCCTCACAACATCGGGTCACACGGAACATCGTTCCACGACTGAGCAAGCAATATGCCACCCGATCTGGCGGCAAGTGCCCGCCATGCCCGTCGTGGAACATTCGCCTTTGATGGTGGCGATGTCCTCGAGCCCGATCTGCAACATGTCGTCTCCTCAATTGTCTCGGGCGTAAGGCGCGGGATTTCCCGTTTGTGCTCCTTGGCCGGCGCTCGCAGTGGAATCCGAGCGCCGAGGCTTTGTCGGGTTTCTGTCAGAGCCCTTGCGGCTGTCCGGTCCGCCACAGCACGCCGGCGTCCGAGGCCACGCTGTTAGTCGAGGGTGATCAGAGGCTTAATGCAGGTGCGAAGGAAATGGCACGCCAGTTGCTAACTGGATGGAGCAACAACGAGCGAGGGCTGAGGGCACGCCGACGCTGATGGCGAGCGATGGCCTCCTTCCCGAAACTCGTGTGCCCATGGTTTCTACGAGAGAAACAGGCTCGCGCATTCGGCGCGAAAAAATTAGCAATCGGTTGATGGAGAGCAACATGTCTTCGCTGAGACAAATCGCGTTTTATGGCAAGGGTGGCATCGGCAAATCGACGACGTCGCAAAATACGCTGGCGGCCCTTGCTGAGCTGGGCCAAAGGATTCTGATCGTCGGCTGCGATCCCAAAGCGGACTCGACTCGCCTCATCCTGCACGCCAAAGCGCAAGACACCATTCTGAGCCTGGCGGCGAATGCCGGCAGCGTCGAGGACCTCGAAATCGAGGACGTCATCAAGCTCGGCTACAGGGACATTCGATGCGTCGAGTCCGGTGGTCCGGAGCCGGGGGTCGGCTGCGCCGGACGGGGCGTGATAACGTCCATCAACTTTCTGGAAGAGAATGGCGCTTATGAGGACATCGACTACGTCTCTTACGACGTGCTCGGCGACGTCGTCTGCGGCGGCTTCGCGATGCCTATCCGTGAGAATAAGGCACAGGAAATCTACATCGTGATGTCCGGCGAGATGATGGCGATGTATGCCGCCAACAACATCTCCAAGGGTATTCTGAAGTATGCGAATTCCGGCGGCGTGCGTCTCGGCGGGCTGATCTGCAACGAGCGGCAGACCGACAAGGAGCTGGAGCTTGCCGATGCTCTTGCCAAGAAGCTCGGTAGCCGGCTGATCTACTTCGTGCCGCGCGACAATGTCGTGCAGCACGCGGAGCTGCGCCGAATGACGGTGCTGGAATACGCGCCGGACTCGAAGCAGGCGGATCACTATCGCAATCTCGCGACCAAGATCCACAATAATGCCGGACAAGGCGCTATCCCGACGCCAATCAGCATGGACGAGCTCGAAGATATGCTCATGGAGCACGGCATCATCAAGCCCGTCGACGAGAGCCAGGTCGGCAAGACCGCTGCCGAGCTCGCCGCTATTTCGGCATAGTTCATGTTGTCGGCCTTCTCGATCCGGGAAGGCCGACATCGTCCACTCAGAAGCTGTGCGAAAGTTATGATCGGCACACAAGGAAAAACAGCCGACACGATCTCATCTCGCGTATCGGTAGCTCACGCCGCCGAGCAGCGCGACGCGAGTGAGCTCTACCAGCTTCTGACCGGGCGCCATCCGGCAGAAGTCGACATCAGCGACAATGATGACTTCGATCACCATGTGCTCGCTTGCATTCTGGCCACATCAGCCATGGGTGGCGGCCAACTTCCCGAGCGGGCTGGCTTGACCAACCAGGAGCTCAATGCGCTGTTGGTGCAATACTTCCCATCCACCCCGGTCAGGAGCTGTACCTGGCGCGATCAGTCCGCCTTACCGGCGCCTGACGAGACAGTTATGATACGCGACCTCCTGCTTGCGCAACGTTCCACTCATGGCGAGGTTGGCGGCTGGCTCGCGACGATGATCGCGCGGCGCGCCATGGAGCCTAATCACTTGTGGGAAGATCTCGGTCTGCGGAAGCGGGATGAATTGTCCCGTGTCCTCATGCGCCATTTCAGGCCGCTGGCGGCTCGCAATACGAAGAACATGCGCTGGAAGCGCTTCTTCTATCGCATGCTATGCGAAGATGACGGCCTGGTGATGTGTACCACGCCGGTCTGCACGGAATGCAATGATTTTGATCTTTGCTTCGGCGAAGAGAGCGGGGAGAGCCGGATGGCCGGACGTCGGCGGGATCATCTGCGCCGCCTTGATGACACCGTCCAAGCCGTCCCAAGCTTGAAAGGCTGAGTTCATTATTGATACCCCTCTTTGGCGCCATTGCGGGTATATCCTACGAGCTTTCGGCCACCTGTCGCATGGGGGTGAAAACAGACCGGGGCAAACGATTGCGCGTACCCGACCCACGGGCCGAGGCGGCGTCTGATGATCGCGGGTTGATATCTGGCGGAGCCGACAACGCGCCGCTGAAGAAGTTGCCGTCGCACTCAGACAGCTCTGTTGCGTTGATACCGGCGTGCTGCTATCCGAACTGGAAAAAAGTCGCGGTCGTCGTTGCAGCCGCTGCGTCCCGTACCGTCCCGCTCAACAAGGCGATTGTCGACGAGCATGTCTTTAACAATGAATCCGGCATCCACGTCCACGGGCTGTTAAAGGACCTGGCGCAGCTACGAAGGGCTAGACCCGGGGCTGCTCGAGCGCTCCCCCCGGATTGTGATCGGCAAGCATTCAGGGTTCGCCGCGATTACCTTGCTGCTATCGTGCAACTTTCTTTCGGCGCCGAGCAAAGCGAAACCATCCCCGCGCCCGTCCGCAAGCATGCCATCGAGCACCAAGGTCTGGTTGCGCAGGAAACGGGGGTGGCGATTTGGCGCGACATTCACGAGAGCTCGCTCGTCAACAGCGAATCAGCCACGCGCGTCGCGCGATCGGTTGAAACATTCCAGCCTGGTCGTTTCTGGGCGCGGATCGAGATGGAGGTTGAGAATGACGACGGACGGGATCCTTGCGCGATTGAACAAGGCCTCGGCGGCAGAGGATTTTTTTGCACTGCTCGGCGTCGAGTACGATGCGAAAATCGTCGATGTGGCGCGGCTTCACATCCTGCGTCGCATGGGCCAATATCTCGCAGGCGAGGAGTTGACTGGTGCATCTGATCCTGAGATCACCGCGCGTTGCAAGGCCACGCTTGAGCGCGCCTATGCCGACTTCGTCACGTCCTCCCCGATCGAACAGCGCGTATTCAAGGTGCTGAAGGATGCGACCGCACCACAAGCGAACATGCATCCCGCATTGGTCCAGCTCGATTTGTTGGAGTGAATTGAGCTTACATGTCGTGCTCTGGACCGTGAAGGTCCCGAGAGCCTGACAGCAAGCCATGGCTTCGAATTCAAGCGGAAAGCTGCAGTTGCGGCCTCGCGGATCCGCAGTTCATCACCACGGCTCCTTAGGGGCCAATCACGACTCGCCGCCGATATTTCCATCCTTTCGAGCTGGTACGCAGGTGTACCTATCTCCTGCAATCATGCGCCGGCAGCGGGACCGCACATGTTGCGCGGAAAACTCAGCAAGGTTCAGATGAGTGTCTTCTGTCGCATTCCGGACACGGGTCAGTACGGTCTCGAATGTTTCGACCTCGTGAGAGGCCGCCAATCCGACTTACTTCTTCAGTAAGATTTTGAAATAGCGGCCAATTTTCATCGCCTGCGCAATTGGTACGACAATTGCTGACATATGCTCAGCTAGTTTGGAGCAGCGCATGCACGTCTTGGTTCGCATCGATTTTATTTTTGACGCCGCGCAGGTTCGCGCGCGCTGCCTGCCGGCACCATAATGCGTCGCGGCGCCAAAGCGATGGTCGCATACCTGGCTGAGCTGAAAGGTGCGTTTGATTCGTGCGCCCCCGTTGGCCGATCCCTGCCCGAGGTTTCGCGGGGAGAGCCGTTGCTCAACAGCGCCGGCCGTGCGGCGCTGTTGACCGGGCGCCTTGAGCGCCGCCCCTCCTGTCCTCGCCAGGAGTTGCGGGCCTATCGCTATGATCGGCAAGAAACAAGCGCACTCGGAGCAATGAGATCGCGCTTCCACCGGCAACGACGCGGCCGACAATCGTACCAGCCGAGCCCCTCGCAGGTCCTTGATCTGTTGCACCTCGGTTGCATCTCTAAGATGAGGAGGACCAATCGATCGGCACGCCTGACCGGCCCGGTCGGTGCCTTAGCAGTGCCGGGAACCAAACCGTCGTCCCAGAATGCCGCATCCGGAACGAACCGGAAGCGCGTGCTTCCGGGCTCGTCGTCAAGGTCCAGCAACGGCTGTATCGGCCCCACGCTGCTGCCAGGCCGTGCTGACGCGATGCGGGCCGGCATCCGGCCCGACGCTTAACTGAAGAAATCTTCAAGCGCAAATTCCAAACCTGGAGGCGGAGCATGCGCCGCTGGCGAGCCGCTACTGAAAGCGAATGGGAGTACAGATGATGAGCACCGCACCGAAAAGTGCAGCTCCGGCCGCGGGTGGTGGTCGCGCGGCGACCAAGAGGGAACTGCCCGAGCGATTTAAGCCGTATAAGCACGTCTGGGTTTTCATCGAGCAGGAACGCGGGGTTGTGCACCCCGTCTCATGGGAGCTGATGGGGGCCGGCCGCCGGCTCGCCGACAAGCTCAATGTTGACCTCGCCGCGGTTGTCATCGGCCCGGTCGGGGAGACAACGCAGCAGGCGGTCGCCGAATCCTTCTGCTACGGCGCCGACCTCGCCTATATCGTCGCGGACAATCTCTTGGCCGATTATCGCAACCAGTCCTATACGAAAGCCCTGTCAGAGCTGGTCAACACTTATAAGCCGGAAATCCTACTCCTAGGGGCAACAACACTCGGCCGCGATCTCGCCGGCTCAGTGGCCACCACATTGCTCACCGGCCTAACTGCGGACTGCACCGAGCTCGATGTCGATGCCGACGGCTCGCTTGCGGCGACCCGGCCGACGTTTGGCGGCTCACTGTTGTGCACGATCTACACACTCAACTATCGTCCACAGATGGCAACCGTCCGTCCGCGCGTGATGCCGATGCCCGAGCGCGTGACAGGCGCCGTCTCGCGCGTCATCTCGCATCCGCTCGGGCTTGTAGAAGAAGATATCGTCACAAAGGTCCTGTCCTTCCTGCCAGACCGCGATTCTGCAAAGTCCAACCTTGCCTATGCCGACGTGGTCGTCGCTGGAGGGCTCGGTCTGGGATCGCCTGAAAATTTCCAACTTGTACACCAGCTCGCGGACGTGCTTGGCGCCGAATATGGCTGCTCGCGGCCGCTGGTCCAGAAGGGCTGGGCCACCTCGGACCGACAAATCGGCCAGACCGGGAAAACCATCCGGCCAAAGCTCTATATCGCGGCCGGCATTTCCGGCGCTATCCAGCATCGCGTCGGCGTGGAGGGCGGCGACCTCATCGTTGCCATCAACACTGACAAGAACGCTCCGATCTTCGACTTTGCCCATATCGGCATCGTCACCGACGCCATTCGACTGTTGCCGGCATTGACCTCTGCATTCCGCGCGCAGCTATCGCCGCACTCGCACGACCGCATCGCTGGCTAGGGGAGCTTGTTATGATTCAGGAAAGATTCGACGCCATCGTCGTCGGTGCTGGCATGGGCGGGAACGCGGCGGCGCTTACAATGGCCGAGCGGGGTCTGAAAGTGCTGCAGCTGGAACGCGGCGAGTATTCCGGGTCGAAGAACGTGCAAGGGGCCATCCTTTATGCCGATATGCTGGAGAAGCTGATCCCGAATTTCCGAGAAGATGCGCCGCTTGAGCGGCATCTAGTCGAGCAACGCTTCTGGATCGTGGACGAGCGTTCGCACACCGGGATTCACTATCGATCCGATGATTTCAACGAGGAGAAGCCGAACCGCTACACCATCATCCGTGCCCAGTTCGATAAATGGTTCTCCCAGAAGGTCCGCGAGGCCGGCGCTACGGTGCTGTGCGAGACCACGGTGACCGAGCTCCTCCAGGATTCCCATGGCAGGGTCGTCGGGGTGCGCACAGACCGCGATGGGGGTGAAATCCATGCAGATGTTGTCGTGCTGGCCGAGGGGGTGAACGGAGTGCTCGGGACGGGTGCGGGCTTAAGAGGGCGGCCGAAACCGGACAAGGTCGCACTCGCGGTTAAGGAGATGCATTTTTTGTCGCGTGAGACAATCGATGCTCGCTTCAATCTCAAAGGCGACGAGGGGCTCGTCATCGAAGCGGCAGGAACCATCTCCCGCGGCATGACCGGTATGGGCTTCATCTATTCCAATAAGGAATGCATCTCGCTCGGTATTGGCTGTCTTGTTGCCGACTTCCAGCGTACCGGCGAGACACCTTACGGCCTGCTCGAGGGTTTCAAGCGTCACCCCTCCGTCGCGCCGCTCATCGAAGGTTCGGAAGTCAAGGAATATTCTGCGCACTTGATACCCGAAGGAGGGTACAGGGCGATCCCGCAGCTTTGCGGGGAGGGCTGGGTGGTCGTCGGAGACGCCGCCCAGCTTAACAACGCGATCCATCGCGAGGGGTCCAATTTGGCGATGACGTCGGGCCGTATCGCGGCGGAAGCGATCTGCCTTATCAGATCGCGAAAAGATCCGATGACGGCCAAAAATCTTTCACTTTACAAGAAAATGCTAACTGATTCTTTCGTGATCAAGGACCTGAAAAAGTACAAGGATATGCCGGCACTCATGCATACCCACTCGCAGAACTTCTTTCTCACATATCCGCAGCTCTTCTCCAGGGCGATGCAGGATTACGTGCGCGTCGACGGCACACCAAAGCTCGAGAAAGAGAAGCTGATGCTGAGCTCATTCATCAAGGCGCGGTCTTGGAGTGGGCTGTTTAGCGATGCCCTGCGCATTGCCCGGGCCTGGCGGTGATCCAAACCTAAGACAACGACGAACGACGGAGCCAGAAACAATGCCGAGCGAGCCATCCCAACGTGTCGAGGATAAACTATTCTACAACCGTTATCTTGTCGATTCCGGCCGTGCCCATATCAAGGTGCGTCCGCACACCACGCCATCCTCGCGGCTCTTGTCGATGTTGAAGGCCTGTCCTGCACGGTGCTACGAGCTCAGCGATAAAGGTCATGTTGAGGTGACAGTCGACGGGTGTATCGAATGCGGCACCTGCAGGGTGATCTGCGAAGAAAGTGGTGATATCGAGTGGAGTTACCCACGCGGCGGTTACGGTGTCCTATTCAAGTTCGGTTAAAACTTCGGGTGAGAGCCCTGCCACGGCGGCTACGTCGTTCTCGCGATGCAACTAAATCACGCGTGAAATCGGCTTTAACCCGGTCACGTTCAACGGGTGTCCCAATCTTTCCATCTACCCGGCGGGCCCTTGCATGTGGACAAACGCAGTTTTCGGTTTCCGCTATAATATTCCCGAAGATAGCCAAAGCGAGCGGATCCGAAGCAAGGGTGCAAACGCAACGTCGTCCGTCTCGGATCTGGTCCACGGTCTGGTTGTCTTCCGGAATATCTGGCCGGTTTCGTCCTCCCTGGAAGGTTGGCGGTGATCCGCCCGCCGCCACCGGCTCGCTGCCTATCACCTACTGACGGAATGTTGGAAGCAGGCCTTCGCTCGCCGTAGCCACGACCCGACAACATGCCATCCCGCGCCTTGTAGACTAGAAAAGCACGAGCGCATCACGAAAATAGCGCATTCTGAGTCCTTCGCGCGACCGCCGGTTCCGCGTTCGTCAGGCGGACTGCGCGCATGCACCACACAACTTTGCACTTCCATTCCGCTGTATCGCCGGGATATATCGTCCGCCGGAGAGCATGACGATGGTTCGGGTACAAAAGAGCAGGGCAGGAGCTAACGCGTGGCGAGCAGATGCAGGGCGTGAGAGTTCGATTGGCGACATCCAGGCTCGCATAGTCGTACTGAGAAGCTTGCCGCGCGAGAAACTCGCGGATGCGGCGTTCATGCTCTCGATGAATGCACGAACCCAGCGCGAGTTGATACGAGAGGCAATCGAGAAGCGCGCCGCGGTCGAGTTGGACTTTGATCCGCCGGCGAAAGGGGATTTGGCGACCTATCTCGCCAATGATGTGGTCTCGACCTTACGCGACCACGTTGCTGAACTTCCGACCTTGATGGACCTCTTGGTTCAGCGAGCGCCTGACGTCGGCTTCCGTCCATCGGGAGGAGGCCGTTTCGCTGCTCGCCGCAATCGTTCGCGAACAGCGGCTCGAAGGAGTCCTTGAAGGCCTCAGGCTCGCCGGCCTTCTGAACGAGCCAGCTAAGCATCGCCATGGCGGGTTCTGTTCAGAAGTGGATTTGGGGGAAGTTGCCGCCCGCACGTGAGTGGCGAGGGCGCTTTGAGGACAATCCCTGCAGATGGAATGTCTACAGGCAACAGCGACGTCGGATATCTCGGCGCCTGCTTGCGAGGTCAAAACCGCTTGAAATTCGCGGCGCAGTTCCTTGTCGTCCGTTTATCGCTGACGCGGAGCTGCCATGCACGCTCCATGGCAGTCCCGAGCGCGTATAGCTCGGCGACCGTCGCGTTAGTCAACCCGAGGACCGCGGTTCGGAGCTTTCATGTTCAGTTGTAGCACGCTCGGTGCGCTGCGCTCCTCGATCCTGGAGCCTTTCGCTAACAGCCAAGCAAGGGAAATCACCGAAGGAGACGTCGACCGAGCCGCGGCGATGTGTCAAAGCGGCGAAAGGCGATCGCTCATAGCGAGGCGCTCTGGTGAAATCGACCGTCCTTGTTCCGGTCATCACTGGCCGCGCGCTGGCGAACGACGGGGGAAGGGCAAGTATTCCGCGAGCTACTCGGCAACAGCGGACAAGCTCAGTGGCGGTCCGCCGCAAACTGACAAAGGGTCTTCTCGGGTCACGCTGGATCGTCGGGGTGAACGCTCTGCCGCGCGTCTGCCATACACTCATGATCGTTGATCGATTTCCGGAGAATTGCGCCGGAAGTCGCGTCGCCTATTTGCTGGGTCGCGAGCCGCACCGGGATTTCGTCGAACCTCGCGTGCACGAGCACGGCGAAGGCTTGGCCAAAACACGCCGCCGCGTGCGCCGAACAGCGTGTTCCGCGCAACTACCGGGCCTGATACGTTAGTAGGCCCGCTCAGACGCCAGGAAAGCGCCTCGCGTGCTGTGACCAGCCGCACTTCACTGAGCTGCTGCAATAGTCTGACCGCATCCGATCGCAACTTCCATCGCGATCAGCACGACTATAACCCTCCAGACGCAGCGAGCGCCGTGTCCCGATGATGCCCGTCGGCGCGTTGGCCGTTCCGGAGATGGCCCGCAGTTTGCGCTGGAGCATCTCAAGCCGCTCCTTCAATTCGTATCCGTCTTTCAGGCGCGAATAGAGCCGCTCCAGCGCCGGCTTGCCCCAGAGTGCGTCGGGCTTCTCGGCAATGGCTGCGCGGCCCGCCACACGCTGCTGGACCAGGAGCGCATCGCCGATCAGCTGGAGAATGCCCTTGGGTCCTCGCGCGGTCGGCCGCGCTCGGCTAGTTCGCGTGCAAAGGGTGTCTTCGCGCCGGCGGCCGCAGGATTTCCGATTCAAGGAGGGAGGTAGAACGATTGTTCGAAACGGCACAGGTTGAGCAAAGACGGGGCACCCATGTGTGTCCAATTTCATCCAGAGTATGTCAGCTAACTCACACGGCGAGCCTTGCGGGGACGGAACGTTTCAATGCGCAATCAGAGGCTTAAGCGCGGTGGCGCGGGTGGCATAGCTGTTGCTATCGAAGTCCCGCAGGCGGAGCGGAGGCTATGTCCACACCCGGTCCGACATGGCGGAAGCAGGACGTTAGCGGTCGACCCAGGTGCGGAAACTGAAATGCCGTTTCGAGCGGTCTCCACACAAGGCCCGAGTAAAAAGGCAAGAGGGACCTGGACCATGCATATCGAACCGGGAATAGTAACAGGCGCCAAGCTTGTGTTGAGCTACGCCATAGGCCTTGCGACGTGCTGCGTCGCCGCCAAGCTTCTGGTCGAGGCTATGCGCGAGCGGGGCGCTCTCTCATTTGCCCTGCAAGCCATCGCCGCGACGCTTGTGTTCATGTTCTTCGAGATCCTGCCGCACTTTGCGGTTGGCGTCTCCGAGGTGCGCTTCGTCCCCGGCTCGATGCTGTTTCTGTTGTTCGGCGCGGCGGCGGCTGCGTTTGGTCTTGCGCTCGGCCTGTTGCTGGAAAACATACTCTTTGTTCCGGCCGACCTGCCGCAATTTGGTATGAATGCCACGACGCTTCTGGTGCCGTTGTTTGCGATGCAGGCGCTCGCCAGTCGGCTCATCCCGTCCAACACCGCGCATCGCGATCTGCAGTACAGCAAGGCGCTTGCCCTCTCGACGGCGTATCAGTCTGGTATCGTTGTCTGCGTCACGTTTTGGGCCCTCTACGGCGCCGGCTTCGGCGCCGCCAATCTCTATAACATCGCGTGGTTCGGGGTTTCCTACGCACTTATGTCCCTGGTCCAGCTAGAGGTTGAGATGGCTGTGCTGGCGCTCGCGAAACAAGTTGGGCGGCGTGACTGCGGGCGGAGTTGTCGCCAACCGCCTGTAGAAGGCATGTTGCCGTTGATAACAACGATGGCCGTCGGAGCGCCCGTTTTGCTCAAGCGATGCATACGCTTTCCCTTACAGTTGCCGTGAGCAGCGACCGCGGACGGCGCGTGCTTGCTGCTATCGGTGCCAGAAAGGCGGCCGAGCTTATGCTCATTTCGGACAAGGCCACCGGGAAATCTTATCACGCCGACTTGCGGCCGGCCGTCTGCGCCTGCCTCGTCGCTAATCAGCGGACGCGCACGACGGAGTGCGTCCTGCCGGTGCGCGATGCAGCCGAGGCGGACTGCCGCAATGACGTGGAGCACGGGCCCGATTCGCTCAGCGCAGCAGCCGGGTCGCACAGCATCGGGGGCGAGGTTGGAGGTGAGGGGAGGGGTGCGCTGCTGATTCAGGAGGAATCATCTGTCGAGCGATCTTACCTACGGAACATTAGCACTGCTGCGATCGAGCGCCTTTGGCCACTTGGCAGCGCTCTGCTGCGCTCGTCGGGAATGGTTGCGGTCCGACGAAGAAAATCGCCATGCCAGGCTTGATCGTGGTGTTGACCATGCTCGCACTGTTCGGCATCGTCCTGGCCGGCGGGCTGACGGGGCCGGCAAAGGTCATCAGCACCGACACCCTTGAAATCAACAGAACACGCGTTCGACTCTGGGGCATTGACGCGCCGGATGAGACCCAAATGTGCCGAGATATCAAGGGCAATCCATATCAATGTGGCCTCAGGGCCGCGCGCGATCTTGAAAGCTTCGTTGAAGATCGCGAAGTCAGTTGCGTGCCAGTCCTGGAGGATGAGTGTGGACGGACGACAGCGACCTGTTCAGCTGGTGGCACCGATATTGGAGAATGGTTGGTGCGCAACGGTCTCGTGCTCGATTGGAAGCAATACTCCAGGGGACGATACCATGCTGCGCAACGCGCGGCCGATCGTGCCGGGCTGGGCTTATGGGCGGGCAGCTTTGCCGTACCTTGGTTATATCGAGCCTGCATTCGGTTGGGTGGTCGACCAGCCAGCTGTTCTGACGACGCGAACGCACATCCTTGATGGCTACCCCTACACCAGAATACGCGGTTGCTCCGCGTGAGGTGACAGTCACGGGCGAGCTGGCTCGATCGGGAGTGAGTCAAGCTCACCACTGCCGCCCAACCATGCTCAACGAGTAGGATGGTCTCGTACTCTTGGGCGGGATGGTCGGAAGCAGATGAAGACGCTCTGCCGATCATATCGTTCTGTGATGCATCTTCTCCCCTGCAGCTCCGTAGGGCAGACATCGTATGACTCGGGCAAGCGAACTTTCTTAGCCGGCGCCCCGGAGCATCAGCGGCATACCTGGGATCCATTACTGTTCTATTCGTATTCGCGAGTTCGGTGGCGAATTGTTCGTGCCGCTCCGCGTGGTACATCGGGCCAGACGCCATGGCCGTGGGCACGCCGGTTGCCGACGGGCGTATCGTCCTCACCATGGGCGTTCGCGTTGCGACACTGAGGCTAGCGGTCAACGGGTCTCGGCCCAGAGGGCCTGCATCGGCATCTGATTCACGGCGACTTTCTTCGGCCACAGTATCACCGGGGCCGTTGTCGGCGCAGCGCCCTCGGCGGTGCGCTGGAACGCGCCCAGCTCAATTGTCCATGTCGGACAATCACGGCGGCAAGTCTCCGATCCTTGCGGCGTTGACCTAGTGGGGTCAATGCTTTCGACGTTTTCGTCAGGACACGAGCTTCAGCCCGACAATGCCGGCCACGATCAGTCCGATGCTGGCAAAGCGAAACGCGGCGGCCGGCTCCCCGAACAGGATGATGCCGAGCGCCGCGGTGCCGACCGCGCCGATGCCGGTCCAGACCGCATAGGCAGTTCCAATGGGCAGCGTCTTCAGAGCGAGGCCGAGCAGGATCACGCTGCCAGCCATGGCCACGAGCGTGAGCACGGACGGGACGAGCTTGGTAAAGCCCTCGGTGTATTTGAGGCCAATTGCCCAGGCGACTTCCAGGAGGCCGGCGACCAACAAAATGCTCCAGGCCATGGCGACCTCCGTTCATGGCGGGGTCGTCCCCGCGGCCGATGTGATGATGAGCGGCAAGGCCGTCCTCGCCTGGGCTCCCGATTCGTTTCGATCAGTCAGGGTCAACTGCTCTCAAGGATGAGCATTCCGACCTCAGTGGCTCGGCGAATTCACATGTTCGACAAAGCAGAAAACCGTCCGCGCCGTTCATGCGACTGGCAATCTTGCCAAATGTCGCCCCTTCGAAAAGATCCTTGTGTCTGTCGCGGAGAAGGTTGCCCAGAACGTGCCGTCGCTCAAAATCCATGCAGCAGAAAGTAACGTCGCCGTTTGGGAGAAGAACATTCCGATATTGCCGTTCGTCAGGACATGTCAGCGCTCCAACGATTGGCTGTCGTGCTTCAACCATCCTAAGCTCGCCGCTCGCAGGCCTGCTGCGCGGGGGACGCGAGCGAACGAGCGCTTCGTCAGGTATTATGTCGACTAGTTCGGGATGCACCTCGCCCATGACTATGAAGAGCAGTGACGAAATGCCGGCATCAACAAGTTGACGCATCAAATCGACATAGTTGCGCCTGACGAGACCACTGTCCATATGCGTGCCGTCGTCAAAAACGTGCACCA
Organism: Bradyrhizobium sp. WSM4873; assembly: GCF_055811355.1. Classification (NCBI taxonomy): domain Bacteria; kingdom Pseudomonadati; phylum Pseudomonadota; class Alphaproteobacteria; order Hyphomicrobiales; family Nitrobacteraceae; genus Bradyrhizobium; species Bradyrhizobium sp. WSM4873. The sequence continues at coordinate 58,314 of NZ_JBVVPS010000034.1, forward strand.
GGAAACCGCGGAACTGCAACGCACGCAAGCGTCTTAGATCCCGCCCATTCATTCCTACGAGGGTTGTGAAAATCCGGATTCCATGGCCGCACGCGTAGGCATGCTCAACCATTTCGGTGCAAGCCGGATTGAGCCAAGGCTCCGAATACCCGGAAAAGCTGATGTCCACAGTTGCTGGTACGCGCGCCAGGCATCGCTTGAAATCTTGCAAAGAAAGATGCTTCACGTCGGATATAGCTCTTTGCCGTTCGGCGAACTTGTCCTGCGGGCAATAAGAACATCCGACGACACAGCCCGTTGTCGTGGTTACCTCCAAGACCCTGCCGCCACTAATTGCAGAGCGCAGCTCCTGTGCAGTCATCGATTGTATATTATCCACGTCCGCGCTCCGCCATTGGGAACAAAGAGATCTTGAGGGGGCACCCTCGCATTGCATCCCTCATGTCGGTTCGCTCATGCATCATCCTCGGTTCGTCGCCCATCACCGCAACACTTCACGGTCGCAAGCCGCGGCCGCGATAGATGAAGACAGCGCCGACGGCTCACTCACCCTAGCGCCCCCAGTCCAGCAGGATCCGGTGGCTGCCGAGTGCACATGCATCGACGGCGTCGATCTAACCTCTCGCTTGTTCCAACAAGCATCACTCATGCCATTGCCGGTATTGTCCATAAGCCGACACATCCGCGATAACTGTCTTCGCAATGGCACAACGGAGGCGCAACTGCGATCGAAAGCGTACAATATGACGCTATGTACGATTTAAGCTCTCTCGAAATGAGTTGAATCGCAGCCTTCCTATGAAATGTGAGGCCGTTGCCGCCGCCCCAAGGGCCAAGTCATCATCATAGACGTGCATCGGGATCGGCCGCGCGAAGTGCCGACTGGGAATGCACTTTGCCGCAGTCAACAGTGCGAATTCTTTACCACCACTTCATGCACCAAGTCGTGAATCTCAATAGTTGGAAACGCTATACGAGGGAACGGCGTCGTCATGCTCTTCGTGTGCTCGGGAGGGCGGCTGGATAAATATCCGGGCGCCAGGGCTACGGTCGGACTTGCGAGGCGTCTTCTCGATGATGGGTCCAGAACAGGAGTGGGGCCGCGCTGGCCTTGCGTACGAATGTTCCGCCCTACTGGCTTCCGACTTTTCTAAACCGCTGGAGCAAGTCGGCGGCGCTAGTAGGGCACGGGCGACTTCACCTATATCTACGGTATCGCGATGAGCAGTTTCACGGTTGGCTCGGGCGCGGTTCGCTCATCGTCTTTCACGGGGGATCAGTTCACCGACAACCTCATTGCGGTGTTCATCGGACAAAACTCGAGTGGCACGCGCAATTTCGCTTCGACTCCGAGCATCCTGCCGACCTTGATGCGCTTCTCGCTCGGTGTCGCGTACAACGACATCGTCAACCGACTTCGATATCCTTGGCTTCGCTTAAAAGCCTCTTTGTCTCGCCCAGTCGCTTGAAGTCAGGTTGAGCTGGTCCCGGTTGTCTGAACAGAATCTGCGCATCGATAAGTGGAGCGCGTCTGCCGCGGTTATGCTGCCAGGCGGAGCGGCAGCGAGGTGAAGTAGGCTTGATCGGGCGTGCTGCCGTCAAGACTCGAATGGGGACGTCTACTGTTATGAAAGTCGAGATATCGGCCGATCGAATTGCGCGCCTCGTTGACGCTATCATAGGCCCGTAGGTACACCTCCTCGTATTTGAGGCTGCGCCATAGCCGCTCGACGAACACGTTGTCCCGCCATGCGCCCTTGCCGTCCATGCTGATCGTGATGCCGTTGTCGGCGAGCACGCCGGTAAAAGCCTGTCCGGTGAACTGGGAGCCCTGATCCGTATTGAAGATGTCCGGCTTGCCGTGACGAGCCAAGGCATCCTCCAGCGTCTCGACGCAGAAGGCTGCTTCCATGGTGATCGACAGCCGCCACGACAGAACCCGGCGTGTTGCCCAGTCCAGCACCACGGCGAGATAGACGAACCCACTAGCCATCGGGATGTAGGTGATGTCCATCGCCCAGACCTGGTTCGGCCGTGTGATCTCCATGCCGCGCAGCAGATACGGATGGATCTTGTGGCCGGGCTCGGGTTTAGTCGTGCGCGGACGGCGATAGAGCGCCTCTATCCCCATCCGCCGCATCAGCGTCTTGACATGCCGGCGGCCGATCTTGCACCCCTCGGCAGCCAGCAGGCCTCTCAACATTCGCGAACCGGCGAAAGGGAACTCCAGATGCAGCCAGTCGAGACGCCGCATGATCGCGAGATCGGCGTCCGGCACCGGACGCGGCAGGTAATAACCGCTGCCGCGGCTGATCTGCAGAATCTCCGCCTGCTTGGTGATCGACAGATCGTGCTCACGGTCGATCATCGCTTTGCGCTCAGCAATCCCGCCTTGGTGAGCGCTTCTTCTAAAAAATCGTTCTCCAGCGTCAGCTCTCCGATCTTGGCGTGCAGCGACTTCACGTCGATCGCAGGCGCGGCAGGCGACATGCTCCCAGAGCCGAAGACCCCGGAAGCGCCACCCTCCAACTGCGCCTTCCACGCCGTAATCTGATTGGGGTGGACGTCGAACTGCTCGGCAAGCTGAGCTATCGTCCGGTCGCCCTTGACGGCGGCAAGCGCCACCCGCGCCTTGAACGCCGGTGTGTGGTTCCGGCGCGATCGTCTGTTCATGGTCTCTCCTGTTCACGGCGATTATCGCCGCGTTTCAGGCGGAAACTCCACTTATCGTCTTGTTCAAATTTGCGGAGCCGGCTCTTTTCGCAGACGTCACAGAATCCAGGCAAATGGCGATCCCCATCAAAGCACCTTCGGTGGCCAGGACACATACACGGTCCGCAGTGATGTTTTCCGTTCCCCAACCATCGTGCGCGTAGGGGCGATCTTGTCGTAGATCAGGCGCTCCTCTCCATAGCCGTTGTAGGTCCGGCTCGGTTCACGATCCCATGGTCGGTTGTCTCGTGCCAGGTCCCTGGAATCAGAATTTCGGGAGCGAGTATCCACGACCTGCACCGCCCTTTATCACTGAGGGCAGGATCCGATGAAAGAGCAGGCCCCGTTTCGAGTAGGCTTGCAGCCTTCGAGCCGGACGCAATGCGCTCACGCCCTGCCGCGGAATGAACCAGCATCTAAGCTGCTTGACGTGCCACTCACTCGGCACGATCGGCCAATGAGACCGCCGATCAGCAAGCGCGCGATCAAGTTCCCGTATCAGGCCGCCCATTCTTACGGCTGCCAGTTCAGCCGTCTCATAGGATAGCGACCACGAGAGATGGCCAACTCCTATTGAGCCGGTGAAGCTCTCTCGTGCGTCCTCGATTCGCTTTTCTGTAAGATTTCGGTAGGCCTTGTGCACGCTTCCGGGAGCATTCCGAAACAGCGCGTCGAGCTCAATCAGAGCTTTCCTGAGATCATCCCGACTGGCATTCGTGATTAGCTCCTGTCGTTCGGCAAGCTCCCGCGCCTCTTTCTTCCAGGCATCAAAAAATTCTTCCAGGCATCAAAAACTGACGTTTCGGCTCGGTTGTCCACGCGCCCAGGCAAAATTTTCGTCCCAATCACCACCACCAATATATTCCATCGATAGGCGTGCGCCGACCAATTTGCAATTGGCCCGACCAGTTGCTCACACTTCATCGCCGGTGCCGAGCTGCCACAACCGAGCCGCTTTCGCAGAAGTGTACGGCCGCAGTGAAAACCTGCGCAAAATCCTACGAGGACAACGAAAAGCTGCATCGTTGTCACGATGCTATTGAGAACCCATGCGGACTGTTTTTCAATGTGCACGGGAGATCCGCGGTGCTCAGGCACGCGGACGGGGGCGTTCATATGGGGATATTCAGCCGAGCCGCGGCTGGCATTGGAATCTGCCTTGCCGTGAGCGGGTGCACCAGCCTGTATCATATTCATGACCCGCAGACAGGTGTGATCACGGCGGGTGAGCTGCCGTACTTTCTCAAGTCGATCAGGTGTGAGGTCGTGACTTTCTACCAGCTCGAACGCGAGAGGCGAAAGGAATACCTGAAGATCTACAAGAGGCGGCCTGAAGAGGCGTTCGATAGGTACGCTCATTTTGACATCGACCCCTTCCTGTACGGCACATTCTTTCTGGAGTTGAAGGTGACCGATACCGGCGGGCTCGGATCCGGTACGGCATTCGACTACAAAAGGATTCTGAGCGTGAGCAGTAATGACGTGACCCATGTGGGCCCCACTGCTTCAGCCCAGGATACCTATGACCTGATCTGGTCATTTCTGATGAAGCAGAACGCCCAGCTAGCTTCCGATACGGCGCCGGCGCCGGCGGATCCAGCAAGGTATGAGCGTGGCTGCTATCGAGGAGCGCCTGCGGACTTGATCGAACTCGAGGGCCTCGCCGAGCATAAATATCCGGAGCGCGCCGCCTACAAGCGTATCATTCGATGCATCCAAGCCGCTCGCAGCTTGGTTACGGGACAACGCGATCCTCATAGCCGCCAACAATCTCACGCCGGCCATGCCTTCGGAGAGCGCGGAGCCGGCGCAAATGACGTACACGTTTTCAGTCCAGGTTACTGGCGGCGTCGAGGCAAAATACTCTCTCACTTCTTCGCGCTGGACGCCTGCCTCAGTCCAGGCGTCGGCCTCCGCTCAGCAGTTCAGTAATCTCGGAATCTACATCAACGGTCCGAATGCCGTCCTTGCTAACGGAGCCAAATCCGGGTCCGCCGGCTATGCGGACAAAACGCCGCCGCTTGGATCAAAGGACAATCCAATTTACACGGCACCCTCGCCGGGAGGAGAAAAATCGCAGGAATTCCAAGGAGGAGCGGGGTCCACCGGACGCCGTACGGGCGCTGGGCCTCGGACAAATGGTTTCATTGTGGCGCCAGTTCCTGTGTTCCCGCCGACCCCTACACCGACGCAGTAGGAAAATGTTTCGCCTGTGGCTGCCCAGATTCGTTCTGTTGCTCGTTCTCTTGTTCTGCTGGGCGGCGAACGCTCAACCTGCGCTTCCTTCGGGCGTCTCCGAAATGGAATTGTACGGCACGGTCATCCGCGGCTCGAAATGGGACATCAAAGAGATACCGGTCTGCTGGGAAAACCTGCAGCCGAAGGATCAAAAGTATGCCGATCTTGTTCGAAAAGCGGTTGCGGAAACGTGGGAGACTGCGGCGCAAGGTGGCGTGTGGTTTGCGAAGACTTGGCCGTCCTGTACGGGCGGCGCGGCAGGTGTGCACGTGCGGGTCGCTGATGAAGGCGCCCACACCGACATCATCGGCAAGTATCTCGACGGCAAGCCATCGGGCATGACTCTCAATTTCAGTTTCGATCATTGGAGCAAAGGCTGTCGGCATAGACGCGAGTTCTGCATCCGTGCGGTTGCAGTCCACGAGTTCGGACATGCTCTTGGTTTCACGCATGAACAGAACCGCGACGATGCGCCGGAGCAGTGCCGCAACGAGAAAGCTTCTGGCTCGGTCGGCGATTATAAAGTCACCAAGTACGACCCCAATTCCATAATGAACTATTGTAATCCAGCATGGAACGGAAACGGACAGCTCAGCCCTCTCGATATCGCCGCTGTCAGGACATTCTATCCGTCCTGACACTCGGTCTTTTGGTATCCACGAGCGCTCCCGCGCAGGCGGATCGCGCGGCAGTGCAAATTGCTGCGCGTTACAACGTCAGGACGGTTCACGTCCAGTTCGTTGGCGTGATGTACAACGACAAGCAGGAAGTCGGCGGCGGCTCCGGGCTGCTCATCGGCGACAGCCTCGTGCTGACCAACAGTCATGTGATCGGACGCGAGGAGAACTATAAGAGCTTCGAAGTCAATGCCCGTCTCGGGTCGCGCAATGCGAACCCGATCAAGGTCACTGCGGTTCATCGCGACGATGCCAGAGACTTGGCTCTTCTCGAGCTGTCGCAGCCCGCCGGAAACAGCGGAGGCGCCTCTCGTTGTCCGATGCCCGTGATCGATGACAACCAGCAAGCCCCGATGGGGACTCAGCTTTATCTGCTCGGTTATCCGCTCGATCTGGATCTGAGCATATCGAGCGGTCTGATAAGCAACCAGACTAGCCCGAACGGTCGCTGGCAAACGAACACGGTCATGAACGTCGGCAACAGCGGCGGCCCCGCATTCAACGAGTTCGGCGCCCTGCTGGGGATCGCAGTTGGCGGCATCGTCAAGTGGAACGAGGCGGATGTTGTTGGCGTCAACTTCATCATTCCCGCCACCGTGATTGCTGCAAGCCCTCTGTACAGCATGATCGCGGCCATTCCAAAGTTTTCTGTTTGCTGGACCAAGTGGGTCGAGACAACGATCTCGTTTGAGAACTGGACGAAACTGAATTCCACGCATGTGCAGACGCAAGCCAATGCCGGTGTGAAGATCCCCGAAATCCTCTCCGGAGCGATCCAGACGCTTCTGCCCGAAGACCGCCGCCTCATCGTGAACGTCCCGGTGTCGCAGCTCGTCGACCCGAAGCTGATCGAGCGGGCGTATACGGTGGACAAAACCAAGGACGATCACCCGGTCGTATTTGCGGAGCATTCGGCGGACTATGCCGAGACTTTCCCGGCTGAGCCCGGCTACCGCATCACAGGGGGCACGTGGCACGTTGAGACCGCCAATGGTGCCAGCAATATCGGTTGCGCGATCAACGGCGGCGGGGCGGAGGTTCGCTTCACCTACAGGCTTACCAGCGGACCTGCTGTCGACAGGTATCGCGGATGGCTGGGCGCTACGGTCAACGTTTCCCAAACCCTTGCAAAGTAGGTAGCTGATCGATGGTCATGCTCGTCTTGCCAATTCGAGGTTCGAACGGGTTGCATCGGCTCGGCCAGGCCTTCCAGCAGCTTCGAACAGTGCTCATTGTCTTGTTTTGCGCGCTCGCGACCGGTTGCGCCCACCAGGGTCCGGCCTCGCAGCAGGCCAACCGGCATATACAGAAGGCGCCCCAGAAACATGAGAGCGCGTTCAAAAAATACGGCTATCGCTATGGCCCCGGGTACTACCACCATGTCCGGCACTATCATGCCTACCTCCCTTTGCGGCAGACAACCGGTGAGGCGAGCGAGGAAGCGCCTCCCGACAAACGCAGCACCGGAGCCGAGGTGGTGGTCAATAGACCGGTGATTAAGGGGTTGGTACCCGTCTACTTCGCCACCAATCGCGTGGTGACGGGTGGGTCCGGTCTGGAATTGACCCAGATCTCCTATAGTCGTGCGGCCACCAACACATTTGGCCGCGTGACGGTTAGCATTCCCATCGTTCGGAGTGAAGGACTATGACTACGATCGGGAGAGTGCTTTGTACGCTCCGGATAGCTTGTTCGATCTCCTCCAGCTCATTAAATCGGCGGGCAAAGTCTCACGGATTATCGTGATTGCCCATAGTCTGGGCAGCGAGGTTGTTTTGGGCGCCTTGCAGCAAGCCGCGCTGAGCCAGACGGCGCTCGGGATTACTGAATTGATTTTTGCGGCCCCGGACGTGGATCGCGACATTTATCTTCAGCGCGCGAGCCAAATCAAGGCAGCGGCGGGCGCGGTGACGTTATACGCGTCCTCGACGGATCTCGCGTTGCTCGCCTCCATGGAGAAAGCGCAATCCACGTCGCGAATGGGGTTCGTAACCAAGAGCGGGCCAACTCTCGTGCCCGGTATCGAAACGGTCGATGTTTCTGCTGTGGGAAGCGAAATGTTTGCTCTAAATCACAGTACGTACTCAACCAGCCGCGCGGTTCTCGATGACATAGGCCGGATCATCTCGTCTTCGACGCATCTTAAACCCCCGCAGCGGACCCCGACCCTGCGATCGATGCCCGACGATTCGAATACGACTTATTGGATGTATCCATATTAAGAATCGCTCTTCGGCTGTTTGCAGAGTTGTGGGCCACAAACCTGGCGGATGTGTGCGCGTTCAACGCGAAAATTAGAACGCACGGAGGCGAAAACTTGAGGGCGGATGTGGTTTCTCAATCAGCGGGTCCCAGGTTCGAGTCTGGTACGCCCATCAAAATAACGGGCGGCAGTTACTGGCGCGCCATTGGCTCGAGTCACGTCTGAGTTCGGCGTGTCGAATAATTTGCCTTGCGGAAAGCGGCAACCAAACTCGTAGGTCTCTGTTCCGATATGTGCCAAAACTGGATCGGCTGCTCCAGCTAGAGATTTTCGCCAAGACGGCCGAGCTCGGCAGCCTGTCCAAGGGCTGCGGACATTCGGCGGATGTCGAACGCGGCCGCGAGCCGACACCTGAGCGGACTTGAGGAGCGGTTCGCGGTGCGGCTGATCGAGCGCAACATGCGCCGGCAATGGCTGACCGAGGCAGGGCAGGATTTTGTTGCAGCGTTGCAGCCCGCTCCTGAACGACGCCAAAGCCGAGGATGGCGTGAGGGACCGCACGCCGTCGCCCAAGCGCATGCTGCGCGTTACGAGTTCGCTGTCGTTTGCGATGATCTACATGGCGCCGATGCTGCCCGCATTTCGCAAGCTCTACCCTAAGCTCGACGTCCAGATCATCGCGGCCAACCGCTATCCCGATTTCATCGAGCCCCGGGTCTCCCTCCGGCGAGGGCCGCCTTGTTGAATTAGTCCAATTGGCGCGCAGCAGTCCTTATGGACAGCCATAAGCCAGTACTCAGCTTGGGAAGCTTGACGGTATCGAGCTAAATCAATCTCTTACGCGCAAAACTGCCCTTAACTGCCATGAGCGGCATCAATGGGTTGCGGCCACAAAACAAAACGATGATGGGCCACCCGACCCCTACGAAATGCGAAGCCCCGCCATCCTGGCAGATGACGAGGCCAAATCTTCGCAGAGCAGTTCCACGACCAACAATTCTACATCTGCTGCTGATCTCCCGCAAGCAGCGGTCGAAACGCTGAGTGTCGAGGCTTCTGGCCTCTATGCTCAATTCGCATCATGCGAGAGTGCGAAACAGCTAGACGCCAACGCCCGGCTGATCTGGGAGCGGTATGGCGCCGGCAAGCTCTCCGACCGCGAAGCATCGCACCCTGCCGCCTGCATCGAGGGCCGCAGGCCGCACCGACGGTTCTCCGCGGCGAAGCCAGTCGGTGCTGGCGGTCAACGGCGCCTAAGCCGGTTCTTGCCCCGACGCCCGCAGCGGTCTCCGGATCGCAAGGCATCGCGCGAGCGACGGCGAATGCTCGGTGGCTCCAGCGCGCTGCCGGAGAACCTGCGGCACCACTTCACCGAGGGGCAGCGGTCCGTCTTGTGCATTCTCGCGGGCGAGATCAAGCGCCATGGCTTCTGCGACCTCCCGATCGACAAGCTTGCCGCATTGTCAGGTGTTTGTCGCACCACTGTGCAGACCGCCTTCCACGAAGCGCGACGGCTAGGATTAATCCGGATTTCAGAGCGACCGCGACCAGGCCGAAAGAACCTTCCGAATATTGTCGAGATCGTCTCCCGCGAGTGGCGGACTGGATCCAGCGCGCCGGCATCAGCCAGCCGGATAGGGTCCAAACCGGTGAAAACGGGGAGCCCCACGAAGAGCACAGATCAAGAAAGGAAGCTGCTCGGCGATGAACTGAGCGTTCGGCAAGGCCATCCTGCGCCGAGAATGCGGAATCCGGGGCAAAGCGGCCACCGATTCCGACGGAAGGCGGCCACCGATTCCGATCGAAAGCGGCCACCCGAT
>NZ_JBVVPS010000035.1:0-63329 GCF_055811355.1 Bradyrhizobium sp. WSM4873
ATCGGGTGGCCGCTTTCGATCGGAATCGGTGGCCGCCTTCCGTCGGAATCGGTGGCCGCTTTGCCCCGGATTCCGCACCTGCCGGCACACGAGAGACACTGGTCCTAGCGACAGCATCGCCGCCAACGACACTGGCGTCGGCCCTTGCTTCGCGCCGAAACGGTCAGGGGTTGTGAGGCAATAATGTGGAGCTAACGCCTGAACGCCAGCGCTGTTTGTGATCCGCTGAGTCGCTGGTGCGCGAAGAACGCCTTGCTCCCTGCTTGGTCCGCAACACGTGAGTGTGGAGCCCCCTAGGTCCGCCGAAGGCGACCTCGTTGGCGGAGCGGAGTCGAATGGTGTAGTAGGCCTTCAAAGTGCTGCGCGACGAGTTATTGAATGACGATCGCATCTAAGCCAGTCCACAAGTGAGGAGAGTCCGCCCGCCGCTGCGATCTACCGCCTCATCCCCACGCCAAGCTCAGCTGATATTGATCGAGAAGCCTGCCTCGGCGACGTCGCGCACGCGCATCTGACCGTGCTCTTTCACGCACTCCTGCGTTAGATCTGGGCTCCTTGGAGCATTAGGTCATGTTGCTCGAACGCAGTTGGTCATCCGCCCAAGTACGATCAACCAGGCCTCCCCCGGATGCACATAAGCGACGAGCTTCAGCTAGAGATGGTACTCCACACGCGCAGCCCGTTTCACGCCTGGCCTTCATGAGCACGGGTCCATCACACGGGTGCGGACTTTGTCAGGACCGTAGACATTCCGCAGCTGCGATCCAGCCGAGCCGTTTACACCATAAATGCGGCAGCAATCACTGCGGCGGCGGCTTTACGACAAAAGTCGTCACGGCAAGCGCGGTTCAGGCGTGAGTTGCACGAAGCCGAACGAGCAGCTCAATTCAAAGGCGTTGGTCCTCGGCTTTTGCTCCACAACTCGGAGCACCGATATCCGTGTGCCCCCCAGCCCGATGCCATAGCCCCAAGTTGGCGTGATCGAGTTCAGCTATCAGACGCCCCGTTAGCTTGATCACCCCGGCGTCGACGGGACCAAATGTCGACTATGCTGCGCGAACCGAAGAAGCCCGACGCATCTGCCGGGTCCGAGATGCGTCGGGCTGAGTGGGAGACTGAGTGCGACAGTCTTCCTCCCAGAGCCGCGTCTGCAACTAGCATGCCGTGCCCGCACTGCTAGCCCAGCGTCTCAAACCAAATATCGGCTCTCTACCGCACAGTTTGCTGAGGCGTACAGAGATGCTCGGCCCACGGCTAGTTCCTCAAGGCCTAACCAGTTGAGCTTGTTGCCCTTCCAAAAACTCCCACCATCACCTTTCGTCTCAACCAAAAATGAGGCAGAAGAAGCGGACAACGGGCCGCCGGCTCATCAACAACAGATATCTAGATGTTTGATAGATTGCAACGCGTGACTGGAATAATGGCCCCGAGCTCGCGCACGACCGGGGCAAGCGATCGAGATCTGAGCTTAGATTTCGCGAAAGGTGCGCTCATTGTCTTGGTAATCGTTGGGCACCTGATCCAGTATGTCATCTATCGAGACGGCGGCTTTTGGTATTCGCCGTACTACAAAGCAATCTATATGTTTCACATGCCACTCTTTATGGCGATAAGCGGCTATCTTTCTTCTCGATCGTTGCTGCAGAAGTCGTTCACTCAGGCCGCCATCGCCCGTGCGACGCAGCTCTTACTGCCCATGCTGTTTTGGTGGGCGCTCATGGAGACAGCTAAGTCAGCGGCATTGTGGCGCGCGACCAGCCTAACTACCGGACTTTTGGAATTTGTAGACGATCTTGCCGGCACATACTGGTTCATCTGGGCCACGTTTGTTTCTTACCTTCTCATCAAGATACTCACCAGGCTGAGCCACCGATCGTTGGTCATATCTGGCTCAGCGATACTGATTGCACTCGTTCCTCTGACGTTCTCCATATCACCCTTGATCAGGTTCACTTACCCGTTCTTCTGCTTGGGATTCTTGTTTGCTCAATCGAACGAACGATGGACGACTACATCGCGATCTCACAAGCCGCTCTTGATTTTATTTCTCTCGGTCTTGACTTGCGTATGTTTTGTAGCCTGGGGCAAGGACACTTATGTCTACAATAATCTTGGACTAATTCACGATTTTCGGTCGGCCAAAGACGTGCTTCTGATGTTTGTTGGCGCTGCAGCTGCCTCAGCAATCGCCATCGGACTCTTGCTGCAATGCTGGCGCTTTAGCCACTCAACCCGAATCGCCCGCTTTATAGCTATGGAGTTGGGCCAGACCACGCTGCTGCTCTACCTTGTCCAGGGTACCGTGTTCCGTCTAATGGATTTCATACAGCTCGGAGAACGTTGGGATCTCACGACCCAGTTGATCATGGCGGGTCTGCTCGGGGCGGCAATTGTTGCGATCGCGCTAGTGGTCCGCTCGACTGTTCGCGGCGTTCCATATCTGTCTCAGCTCGTCCTTGGAATGCCACCGCGGTCAGGTCTCCCGCGAGCCAAACCCGCAATGAACTAGCTGTATGCATTTGATCGTCCGAGTACGGCAGGATGTTGCGATGGCATCGCCTTGTGCTGCCGCCGGAATAGCGTTCGAAGCCCGATCGGGCGGCGTCGGCGTCCACCGGCCGAGCCGGTCGGCATAGAGTAACGTAAGATGCGAGTAACCATCGTCCATTTCGGCACCTTATGGCAAGGCACTCTCAACTCGTTCCGGAAGCCGACGACAACTCAGACTCCCTAGTCTTGCGGAGCCGCGCGCGTCTTCAGGCCAGCGCATCGGCAGCGTCATAGACGCCCGCATATATTTCGTTTAGGTCTCCTGGTGTTACACAATATGGCGGCATCACATAGATCGTATTACTGCAGCAAGAGATTGCGCACTTTAAAGAAGGCGTGAAGCTTCGGGCCGACGCCTGCCAATGGCCGGTATCCTTCGTCTTCAGATCGAGTGCACTGTGACGGCGCCGCTACGGCGAACGTTTGCAAAGCGCCGATCGCCGCGGAATGGTTCAATTGCCTGCTCTTGCATGGTTGCGAGCGCAGCAATGCGTCTGACCTGTCTTTCCACAGTTCCAGGTTAGCCTTGGCGGCGGCACAGGCCAGCGGATTTGCCGTGGACGAACTCGAGTGAAGGATTGTGCGTACGGTCTTTCGAGTAATGAGCATCGAAAATCCCTGGCCAGCACAGTGTCACAGCGAGCGGCAGCGCCCCTCCCGTGAGGCCCTTGAATAGCACGCTCGATCTGGCACAACATTGGCCTGCTCACAGGCGAGATTGTTCCGGTGCGGCTCCAGCCCGTCATGACCTCATCGGCAATGAACAGGACGTCCGACGCCTCGCAGATCCGCTTCATCTCACTTAGCACCCAAGTTGGGTACCTCAGCATTCCGCCTGCCTCAACACCAGGCTCGACAATAAGGGCTGCGCGATTTTCGTGCCGACATGCTGATTCAAGCGCATCAAGCGTTGCCTGCTCACGACCGCTCGCAGGGAATGGCATTGAGGTCAGGTCGAACAGGAGCGGTCCGTACGCCGCGTTGAAGACACCGCGGGCACCAATCGACATCGCGCCGAACGTGTCGCCGCGATAGGAGTGCTTGACAACGATGCGTGTTCCCTGTTTGCCTCTATTGTGCCAATAGCCGAGTGCCATGTTCAAGGGCGACTTCAAGCGGCTGAGCCACTGTCCGAGTAGAACACATGGTCCAAGCCTTGGGTTATGAGTTTCAAAAGGAGCCGAGCGACCTCCTCGGCCGGATCATGCGCGTAGCCGGCGAAAATGACTCGCTTCAATTTGCCGGCCTATTCGTGAATCGCGCTCACGATCTGCGGATGGCAATGGCCGTGAGTGACGACCCCACCAGGATGCGACTGCATCTATGATTCGATGATCATCCGCAGTGTGGAGATAAGCACCGTCGCTACGCACAACCTTGGTCATCTCTTGTGAAGCGCATGCTGCGCGAATGGATGCCAGATGGGCCACCTGTTGTTTGGCTTCATGGCTGGAAGTCGCTGGAAATGAACGAGTCTTTGAAGACGACCGTAGGCTGTCTGCCGTCAGAGGAGAAATCCAGGGCAGCCGGCCTAACCAACGCACCCGCGCGATGTCACAAATTGCGCTTTCAGTTTCAGCATTTCTTTCCCCCGATAATGCGATCCCAAGAATGTCGATCTGGCGCTTTCGCAAGGCCTCAATCGGCAGCAGGGAGTGATTGATGGTCCCGAGTAGCGTGCGGGCGCGGAGCACGACGGGAAGCCGCCACCGCTCGAAGATGTCGATGTAGAGTGGGCTACGGTTCAGCGGCACCATCAGCCCGCCGGCGCCTTCGATGACGAGCGGTCGCTCCCCGGCCTGCGGCCCGATGAGCGAATCCGGGGTCGATGCGAATTCCGTCTATCTCGGCCGAATGATGCGGGGAAGCGGGTATTTTAAGGCGGTAACGCTCCGGAACGATCCGATCGGCCGGAAGACCCCTCAGCCGTGCAACCAGCTGGCTATCGGTCTCCCCTTCAAAACGATTCTCGCCAACGATATAGGGCAGGATCTGCGAATTCGAAGGACTTCTCTCGCTTCGCACAGCCATCTCCCGATGCAAGAACGCGACCAGCTTCGTCAACCATTCTTCGCTCCGGCTCCTCCTGCAGGATCAAGAGAGACTCCCGCACGGCCACCGCCATCAACAGCGACCGAGCGGTCGCGAAGATGAGCGGGCGACAGCGATTGATCGTGCGCAGCACGCCTGTGGCAGTGACAAGCGCGCCGGAAGCTCCCAGCGCCTTACCGCAGGTATGAACAACGAGGAGATTCTCGCGTCCTTCATAGGCCGCCGTGAGCCCTCGCCCTTGCTCGCCGTAAACGCCCGTTGCATGAGCTTCGTCGACAACCATGAACGCGTCGTGCAGGTGCGCGATCCCGAGCAGGTCTCCAAGCGGTGCGACTTCGCCATCCATGCTGTAGAGGCTCTCGACTACGATCCAGACCCGCCCGGCTCCTGCGGCCGGGCGCCAGTCGCAAATTGCCGCTTTCGATAGCCTGCGGATTGTTATGGGCACTGATTCGAAACGTTGCTCGGCCCGTTCGCGCTCCTTCATGAATACTGGAGTGAACCGGCGAATTCGAGCAGGTCGTCTTGTTGCGACAGCCTTGTCAGCACAGCAACATACCCGCAATGACGGAATTCATTCATCACTCGCTGAGCAACGATGGACGCCGCAAAACTCCCAACTGGCCGGACAGGGTCTTCCCGCGTTGGCTTGTGGGTTCAAACTTGCAGGATGGGATTTTCTCGATCAGCCGGCACAATGCGCGGCCTGAAGATGCTCGCATCCTCCTCGTCAAGTGACGCGTATGCAACAATACTTATCTTATCTGCGGGCATCGCCAGTCGCGCCGCCGCACCGTTTACGTCTACGGTGCCGGACCCTTGTGGCGCTTCTGTCACAAACGTTGCAAAGAGTGTTCCCGTCTCGAGGTTGTACAGTTCGACGCGAACGTTAATCGGATACCGGCCGCGTCCAGCAGCGCACGATCAATCGAGATCGAGCCTTCATAGTGCAGGTCGGATTCAGTGACCGAGGTGCAATGAATCGTTCCCTTCAATCAGGACAATCTGCATTTCTTTACCTACGCTGAGGCTTGCGCGCGCCACGCCCATTGTTCTGGATGACTTAAGCGGTCAGACATAATACCGAGCCGGGCTAGCACACTTGCATCCCGGTCAACTTGCGGATTTTTGGTCGTCAGCAACACATCGCCGACAAAGATGGAATTCGCACCAGCCAAGAAGCATAGGGCCTGGAGTTCATCAGTCATGTACTCACGCCCGGCGGCCAACCGTATGACGCTGTTGGGCATCATGATCCGCGCGGTCGCCACCAGGCGCACCAGTGCAATCGGATCGGGACGCTCCGCCGTGAACCTCACCGGCACGCCATTCACCTTGTTCCAGAGCTTGATCCGGATGCTTTCCGGATGGTTCGGAAGATTGGCGAGCAGTAGCAGCATGCCGAGACGGTCCTCGGCGTCGTCACCGATGCCAAAAATTCCGCCGCAGCAGATTTTGATGCCCGCCTGGCGCGCGGGCGTAAGAGTGTCGATTGGCTCTTGCAAGGTCCGGGTCGTGATGATGCTGCGGTAGAACTCAGGCGAGGTGTCCACGTTGTGATTGTAGAAATCGAGGCCGGCGTCGGCGAGCCGTGCGGCGTGCTTTGGCGTGAGCATGACGAGCATTACGCACGTCTCCATGCCAAAATCTTTAACGGCGGCAATCATATCGCAGACCTGATCGAGGTCGCGGTCCTTTGGATTGCGCCAGGCCGCGGCCACGCAGAAGCGGGTCGCCCCGGCGGCCTTGGCCCGTTGCGCGGCGGAGACCACGTCAGACCGATCCATCAAGCGAGCCGCCTTCAGTCCACTGGATGCAAGCAACACCCACATGCGCAGCTCCAGAAACGCACTCTTGCCCGGTAATGAAGGAGAAATATCGCCGAGTTGCGCGGGCCATCGCGCGCATATCAGGCTAATAGCCGGCCCGCCTTCCAGTATTTGATCGCAGCATCGAGGCACGCGCAACAACGCTGCCCGACGCGCCTCACCCAGGTCACTAGCCGATGCGTACGTAGTTGCGCCCCGTAGGTCTTTTACCGATGCGAGGATTTGGCCGCCCGCAATGTGTACCGGATCGACCGATCCGCTCTAATTCGTCACCTGGCCGATTCCTCGCTGGCGTTGTTATGCGCGTCATATTGCGCACAATAGACGAGCCGATTCTGCGGCGTGCCTTGCCGCTTTGAGAAGCGCAGCGGCCTTTGGTGCGCAGAGTGGTGCCCGCGGGCCCTTGGCGGGCCTGTGGCCGCCTAGGCTCCAGCGCCACTGCGCTCTCGATTGCGTGCCGCCGCTCGACTTGGCATCGATGCGGCCGGGTCCGTTAAGACATGGCACTCATCTGCGCAAACAGAATTGCCGCTTCAGACGGCCCCAGCCCGACGATGCCCACGAAGGCTGACGGAGGCATCGGAATGACCTGACGGGTCGGCCTCCAGAGATGCAGGCAATAGCGACTGTTGTTCACATACTGTGACTGAGGAGGATGCAGCTGCATCACGCATTCCTCCTGATGCCAAAACAGATCTTTGGCGAGACACATCTCCTCCCAATTTGGAGATCGCCGAGGCGTCGACACACAGAGACATGCTCCCATCCCGGACGAACGAAGCCGATGATCTTGAGCTGGCAGCCACAAGGCCCCTGCACGAAGAAGAGACCGGAAGGACCAGATCCGGGTGCGGTGGCGAACCGGCCATCGCGCACGCGTCCCGCTTCGAGCCTTTCTACAATTTGCTTCCTCACACCTCCTCCCTCTTTTGACCGATAGGGTCGAATCCGGCACCACTCGTGTTGTCCGACTCATACATTGACCGGCCGCCGCGCCGGCATGGGCAATCCCAACTACTGCGGACCATCTGCACCAAACTTAGTTGGAAGACGAACATCGGCTTTGTCCGGATCGTCCAGCGGAGAGTTTCTCCTGCAGTTTATCTTTCGACATCTGAATCTTTCCTTGGATTTTCGCGTCATTCGTGCCTTCGTTGCGAACTTGCCTCATGCAGACAATCGGCACAGACATCTACGATGGTTGTCGCGGCAAGCCGGGCCTGCAGGAGCTGCTGCCGCCCCTTCGCCTAAACAAGTCCGCAAGGTATGGCGTTGGTGCTTGATGCCAGAACCGACTGAAATGCCTTAGATCAACAATGGCGGCGGAGGCCATTTGGCGCGGCATGATCCGGGGAACCGGCTAGTTTGGCACCAAACAGACGTCATCGGCTTCAGCACATGATGCAAAGCGACGCCAATGTATCGCCAGCTCGTCAACGAGAGGCTTTGCTCTTGCGACGATCTGACGGTGGGCTTTCATCTCAGTCCTTTTCATGTCGAGCGGTTAGCCGGTTACCGCCTGAGACACCGCCAATGCGTCATCTATGTGGCCGGTCACAATGGATCCACGGCCAGGGAACGCGTGACGAAGTTTCGCAGTTCAGCCCTAGAGGGCCTCGAGCTCCAACACGGCGAGACTTCGGTGGCCGCAGTCACAGTTCGCTCCGGTAGCGATCAGAACTGCCCGTCAAGCTCGCTTCTTTGCCGCCCCTCCGCGAGGCGAGCCAGCTTGTCATATTCCTCAGCGACCTTGAGGAGCCTGCATCTAGATGTGTCGTCCTCGATCGACTCCGCTTTTAGTCGGGTCGCTTCCGCACGGCCTCGCCAATGTTTGGCGTCTGAGAATAGATTTTTCTGCTTCATGCAAAAGAGGATGCAATGTTTAGATCAAGAAAATGCGACACGGGCCCTACGTAAGATCCCGTAGGCTGGCTTTCACTAAAGCACCTCATTTGCCGTTAGCGCTGTCACTCGCTTGTTAATGTCCGACATGCGACAAGCCGCTGGGCGAAACGTAAGCGCGGCGAGTAAGCTTCACTGCAATCCCTCGGTTGAGAAGGCCGATTGGAAGGGCCACGCGGCATGATGGACGAGATTTGGCTTCACCGGCCGTTCACGCAGAATTCTGCGCGAAATGCGCGGCTCTCGACATAAATGGCTTGAATCGGACGCAGCGTCAGATTGTAGGGTCTTCTTGCGGGCGAGCGTCCACGATCGCCTGCCGATGGCTTGGGAGCGACGGCTTGCAGACGGAACGCACTTGGCCTGTGCAGCAGACATTACGGGGTGAGGGCGCCAGCGCTACCTGTCCGAACTCGAGTCAGCTTGCGTGAGCAATGTCGCGATCCGATTTCAGTTCGAGATCCTGGCCAGGGAAGGGTCGACAGATGACGCGCCCTGGACAAGCAGTCTCACTCGACCGGCTCCGCTTCGAGCAGCACGTTCGCGCGGAGCACTCAGAGCCACCAAATCGAACGATGGCCACACTCGATGAGCTTCTCGCAACAATCAGGCACGCTTGCCGTTGTCAGGACGTGCGCGCGTTCTCAGGTTCACTATTCGACGATTCCAAGCAACTCACGAGATCAAATCGCGCACGCTTCCTGCGAAAGGCCGCGACTGCGTTCAGGATCGCATTTGTTCCACGATTTGAGGAAGACATCCGCCTCAAGCTAGCATCGAAATACGCCACAGTATGTGATGCGCTCAGCCGGCAGTCTGGCGGTCAGGCAGGTACCGATCTTTCCAAAGCTCTGGCGGCTCAGCTCTCCCGCCTTAGTGATGCACTGATGGAACAAGTCGACTTCACATCACTTTCGCTCTTTGCGTGTTCATTTGGCCGCCATCCTGCGTCTTCCGACTGCCGCGATGGCATGATCAGAATTGCTGAAGTTTGCCGCGACAAGAGCGAGCCGCTCCAGGACCTAACCGGCCAGCACCTATCATTGCTGATAAGCGGCTTTAGCAAGTGGCCGGATCAACCGGCGGTTCGTGAAGCCGCTCTCAGGATCGCGACTGAGATTTCTTGCCGTACGCGTTCGGATGATCGCCTCGCAGCGCTCACCCCGCGGCATCTATCATTGCTCGTGAACGGCGCCGGAAAATGGCTAGGAGAGGAACGCTTTCACACGGCAGTTGTGATCGTCGCAGATGAGCTTGTGCGCCGAAGCGATCGACTCTCCGATTTTACCCAGGAACAGCTGGCGAATCTGATCAGCGTCTTTAGCAAGCGGCCGGAAGATTCGAGTTGTCGCAAGGCAGCGATCGCGATCAGCAACGAACTTCTCCGCCGCTCCGATCAGCTCTCCGATGTCAGTCAGCAGCGCCTGGCTAAGCTCGTAAACGGATTCAGCAGGTGGCCGGACGAGCTCGCGCCTCGGCAAGCCACCGCCAAGATTGCAGGAGAACTCGTTCGTCGCGGGCTTTCCGTCGATCACCATGAGTTGGCGAGTCTGGTAAACGGCTTCAGCAAATGGACGGCGGAGGTTGCCTGTCTCGCGGCGAGCGTCGCGATCGCGGATCAAGTCATCCGTCACGCTCGCGGTGCCGAGCGCCTCTCTTATTTTCGTTACCAGGAACTCGGGTTGCTGGTAAACGGTTTCAGCAAATGGCGGCAGGACCCGAGCTGCCGCCAAGCCACAATTGAAATTGCCGGTGAAGTGCTCGCCCGCTGTGACCGCGCCGACGGCGTCTCCTGCATTACTGAACAGGCACTGGCGAACCTCGTAAATGGGTTCAGCAAGTGGCCACAACAGCTGTCTCTTCGCGCCGCGACGGCTGCGCTCGCCCGGGAGGTCGTTTACCGCGCCCGACGGGCCGGTCAGCTCTGTGATTTTACGCAGCAAGGACTGGCTATTCTGTTGAACGGCTTCAGCAAATGGCCAACGGAAGTTCCGCTGCGCGAAGCTAAGACTGCGATCGCGCACGAGGTCCTTTCTCGGGCCTGCCGTTCCGACCGGCTTTCTCATTTTACGCGTCGAGCACTGGCGATCCTCGCCAACGGCTTCAGCAAATGGCGACAAGAGGAGATCTCTCGCCATGCGACGGTAGCCATCGCGCAGGAGATTCTTCGCCGCACTTTCCAGGTTTGTGATTTTAGCGAGCAGGAGCTTGCTCAGCTCATGCGTGCGTTCAGTCACTGGCCGAAAGAGGTCACCTGTCGCGAAGTCGCCGTCGTAATCTCCCAGGAGGTCCTGCGCCGCCTCACCGGGACTGCGCGTTTCACCGAGCAAGAGCTCGCATACTTGGCGAATGGGTTAGCCAAGTGGCCCGAAGTGGCGATCTGTCTTCGAGCCGCTGCGGCTATCGGCAATTGGACAGCGCTAGGTGACCGACGACGAACACCATGTCATGCGGCGTTTTGAAGCAAACGGAACACGGCTGCACACCGCTCGTAAGGCACGAAGGGCAACGCTGCTCCAAAGGACGATAACTCAATGCAGGATGACGCGAGCAAGCGGCGCGACCAACGGCACCACACTTTTAGGCGCGAGGTGATCGAGATAGGCGACGAGATGGGCTCGCAAGCTCGTTCAGCGGAGCGGATTTCTGGTCGTACTTTCAGCCATCAAAGGCAATGATCCACGCGTAGTGAGTAGCGAGGTTTTGACGGGCGGCACTATGTCGAATGGTGCATTGAACGGCCGCGGCAGATCTCTGCAGGTGCTCGGCGCTCTGCGTTCAACGGATTTTCCAGAAGAGCACGGAGGCGCGTCATCGCCGCCGCTCTCGGCAGAGATGCATCAAGTGTTCGCTCACGCCGCGGCCCTTTCGGGCGGATTGCTCCGGAGCCCGCGTACATCGTGTTTTTCAGGACGGCAACAGCGCCTCCAGAGTGCAGTGGCTTCTGCAGCTTTGGATGCCAAGCAGTCGTTCAACAGACGACCACGTAGCGCGAGCTCAAACCACAAGGAACTCTCTAATTATGCTCTGCCAGAAATGTCACGGAGATAACTGGTGCGAGATCGCAATGCACGACCCCTGGGCCGGCCGACCAGTGATCACCTGCAACATTTGCGGCGAGTATGCCGAGTACGACAGCCTCCAGCGCAAAACGGCTCACGCGATCATGGCAGCTACCTTGGCCTGTAGCGTGAGCATAGAGGACCAGCGCGATCCCCGGGTGGTTGCTGATAGGATCTTGGATGCACTGGAGAATGCCGGCTTAACAGTCGCTCGCGCCTCAAGATGAATGGGGAGGAGCGCCGATCGGCGCGTACGAGGCCCTGCTTGGCGATCCGAGAGCATGGGCTGCGCCGCTCGTTCCAACAGCCGTTTGATTGCCGTCAGACTTTCCGCCTTTTCCGTGGCCGCTCTGGAGTTGCACGCGCCCATAGCAACTGTTGGAGACCAGCCACGATTGTAGCAAACGCACCAATCCGGACTTAAACCGCGATGCCCTGAACGGGACCAGGGCTGAGCACCGCTTGGGCGCCGTCTTCCAACGCATGACGGCCCCCACATGGATCGAACCCGCAATCATCGCTGACCTGACGCGGCCTGCACCTGACGGCGCCTTTCGAGGTCCATCGTCCAAGTTGTCTGGAACGGCAAAGTCACTGCTCAGTGCCTTGACGGGAATTGCACTCATTGACCGGAATAACCGCTGCCGATGGACCTCGTTTCCCATTCTGCCTAGCGACGCCAGCCTCTAGAAATCCCGGGAAGCAGCCCCATCCAGACAGCGTAGCGGGAGAGCTCGGCCGGATAGACGAGGCGCCAATTCGCACAGATGCCACAGAGCATCCTCGCCATGGACGCTTGATTCGGCCGGCGAGCGCGCTCCTATTCCATGGACCTTACAAGAACTTCATTGACACGCGTGATCGCTCATTGCCACGACCAGCAGCCTCACTGCCGCGGCGTGGCTATGCCGGCACACTTGAGCAGACCCTGGCTGCGCAATTCCGCGGAGGACGAATAGCGAAGGCCAGCCGCTTTGGCGCAGCGCCTCCCGCCCTCCTCCCGTCGCGGCTGGCTCCTGGCGTGACATATTCCCGCGATAACCCCCGCAGGGGATTGAATCGTACGTAGCGTCAGATTGTAGAGTGCCCCTGCTAGTTGGCTCCAATCTTCAGTCGCCCTAGAATTCCTGTGGACAAAAGCGGAGCAAGCCGATCGCGTGTCATGAGAGGTGTTCTGCCAAAGCGGCTGAGGATCGCGCTGAGTGCGAAGGACGCTGTTCCTCTTCTGTCTACGCAAATCGCCAAGTCGCATGAGGTCACGATTGCCCAGATGTAAGAAGGACCAATCCAGCATTGGAGACTTCGAAATACGGTTGCGAGCGCCAAGTGCCAACGAGCCGCCGCGAGACTGATGCGCTATCCTGGAGCGGTGATGTGAGAAGACCCGATGGATCCAACACGGTGTTGCTCGTCGACCATTGTGAGGGCCAATGTCGGGCAATTGTTGGCTTCAAGAATGGCGATCCTGGAAGAGCGTATATGTGCGGGGAACCAATTGTGACGGGACTGCGCCAAAAGCCGTCATCATGGTGCGCTTATCACCATGTCCGAATGCACGTCATGCCATGGTCGGACGGACGCGCCCGTCCTTAAACGAAAAGCAGACTAGATGACAACGAGTAGTCCGGGACGAGCGCGCGGCATGGTAAGCGGCTGATTGCGGCAGCAAGAGAGCTGCCGCTAGCTCCGCGAGCTGGGCCTGCTCGAGATGCAGGCCTAACGATTGCCCCAGGGCCGAACGCCGATGCAGGCAACGAGCCCCTCAACACCCGACGAACGAGCATTGGAAGCCTCATGTGATCGCCTTGGAACGGAAATGATGTGGAAGTTTAGACACGCGAGCGATCGAAGATTGATCTCGGCGGCGTTCAAACCCGATAAGGCAGCGATCCATTTCGATGGCGCGCCTCTAAGCTCACGCCCCTTTTGGCGCATTCGAGCAGGCGGCGCGTGCTTAAACAGCCCGAGTCGGCTCCCTCCACGATCAGCTCATCCCGCGTGTTTCTGCCGTGGGACTGCAATATGCGCGCCTTCACCTATGCTTATCCGACCACCAACACGATCGTCCCGAGATTGATCGATGATACGGACTGCGCGACAGAGAACAACTTTCAAGGCTTTGTTTGCCGGGCTTGCTCGCAGTTGCACTGGATGAACAGCAAGACTCGAAATTTCTAGGCAAGGACAAGAAATGAGGGACACTCCTTGGCTCGACGCGCGAGCTGAGCATGGAGAGACTGCAGAACGCTTCTCGGCCGAACGGCCTGCTTACCTTTTGACTGCGCCGCAATTCATTGAGCGCACTCAAGCAATAGAGAAGCGCCTGACGAAGGCCGAACGAAATCTGCCGGACTACAAACTTTCGTATAGTCCTTCAAAACTCTTTCGAGGTGGGAGGTTTACCTCCGTACAGTTGAGCAATCGACGCAATACCTGTAGAGGTCCACACTTCGGCAGTTCGAGAGCGTGACGCTTCCGCATTTCGAAGAGCCAGCCGCGATTGACGTCGTCGATCGGGGACGACATTAGCCTGCGCAGAGGAATCATTTGTTAAGCCAAGAGAGCAAACGGCGGGTCGCTCTAATCACCGGCGTGACCGGCCAGGACGGCGCCTATCTTTCCGAACATCTGCTGTCGCTCGGCTATGTCGTGCACGGCATCAAGCGGCGCTCGTCCTCGTTCAACACCGCGCGCGTTGATCATCTCTACCAGGATCCGCATGTCGGCGACGTGCCGTTCCTGATGCACTACGGCGATATGACGGATTCGAGCAATCTGATCCGCCTGGTGCAGCAGATCCGGCCGACCGAGATCTACAATCTCGCCGCCCAGAGCCACGTCGCCGTCAGCTTCGAGAGCCCGGAATACACGGCCAATGCCGACGGCATCGGCGTACTCCGCCTGCTGGAAGCGATCCGCATCCTCGGCATAGAGAAGGAGACGCGGTTCTACCAGGCGTCGACTTCGGAGCTCTACGGCCTCGTCCAGGAGATCCCGCAGAAGGAGACCACGCCGTTCTATCCGCGCTCGCCTTACGGCGTCGCAAAGCTCTACGGCTACTGGATCACGGTGAATTACCGCGAAGCCTATGGCATGTTCGCGAGCAACGGTATCCTGTTCAATCACGAGAGCCCGATCCGCGGCGAGACGTTTGTGACCCGCAAGATCACGCGCGCTGTTGCCCGTATCGAGGTCGGGCTGGAGGAGACGCTCTATCTCGGCAATCTCGAAGCCAAGCGCGACTGGGGCCATGCGCGCGACTACGTCGAGGGCATGCACAAGATCCTGCAAGCCGACAAGCCCGACGATTTCGTGCTCGCCACCGGCGAGATGCACTCGGTGCGCGAGATGGTCGAGCTATCGTTCGCCCAGCTCGGTCGCCGCATCGCATGGCGCGGGACAGGCGTCGAGGAGACCGGCGTGGACGAGATGAGCGGCAAGACGGTGGTGAAGATCGATCCGACCTATTTCCGGCCCACCGAGGTCGATCTCCTCGTCGGGGACGCCAGCAAGGCGCACGAGGTGCTCGGCTGGAGGCCGAAGCGGAGCTTTGCAGAGCTCGTCGCGGAGATGATGGCGAGCGATCTGGCGCTAGCAAAACGGGACGCGACGAGTGGCAAACGCTCCGTTTGAGCTGACAGGCAAGAGTGTCTACGTAGCCGGCCATCGCGGCATGGTCGGCAGCGCGCTTGCGCGCCGGCTGGCGCGGGAGGACGTCAAGCTCGTCACCGTGGACCGGCGCGAGGTTGATCTGTGCAACCAGGCGGCGGTGTTCGACTGGTTCGCAAGAACGCGGCCGCAGGTGATCTTCCTCGCCGCGGCAAAGGTCGGCGGCATCGCCGCCAACAACACACTGCGTGCAGAATTCATCTACGAGAACATTGCGATCGCGGCTAACGTGATCCAGGCCGCGCACCAGAACGGCGCCGAGAAGCTAATGTTTCTGGGCTCGTCCTGCATCTATCCGAAACTGGCGCCGCAGCCGTTGCGAGAAGATGCGGTCCTGACGGGCCCGCTGGAACCAACCAACGAGCCCTATGCAATTGCAAAAATCGCCGGGATCAAGATGGTGGAGGCCTATCGCAGCCAGTATGGCAGCGACTTCATCAGCGTAATGCCGACCAATCTCTACGGCCCCGGCGACAATTATCATCCCGAACTGAGCCATGTCGTCGCGGCGCTGATCCGGCGCTTCCACGAGGCGAAGGTCGCGGGTGCCAAGAGCGTTGCCGTGTGGGGCACCGGCACGCCACGGCGCGAATTCCTCTATGTCGACGACATGGCAGACGCCTGCGTGTACCTGATGAAGACCTATTCGGGAGCAGAGCTGATCAACATCGGCACGGGCGAGGACGTCACCATCGCCGAGTTCGCGCGCGTCGTCGCAGAGATCGTCGGCTACAGCGGCGAGATCGCCTTCGACACCTCGCGCCCCGACGGTACGCCGCGCAAGCTGCTCGACGTCAGCCGCCTCGCAAAGCTCGGCTGGCGCGCGAGGACATGGCTTACAGATGGAATGCGGCAGACCTATCAGGACTTCTTAGCGGTATCGGCCAAATCGGACAAAGGAGAGAATCATGCAGCTGTTAATTGCTGACGGGGCTCATTGTCCGATTCCCAGAAAGTTGCTTCGGATCGTCTGGCGACTTCGATTGGGTTTCCGGTGTTGCTTTGAGCTCGTGCACGCCGAGTGATGCGTGCGCGATGGAAGGCCGGCACGACTACACCGGTTGATAAATAGCGAGCGAATTGGTCAGGCGCGTCTTGCGAGACGCTCTGTTTTGAAGTTGAGGTAAACTGGTTACCATGTGCGGAATTGTAGGCATCTTGGGGCGCGGTCCGGTCGCGGATCGCCTCATCGATTCACTTAAACGACTGGAATATCGCGGCTACGACTCAGCTGGCATCGGAACGCTCAAAGGAAATCACATCGAGCTTCGACGCGCCGAGGGAAAGCTGAAAAACCTTGAGACACGTGTTCGCTGCCATCCGCTTTCAGGCCATGTCGGGATTGGGCACACGCGCTGGGCTACTCATGGCAAGCCAACCGAACACAACGCTCATCCGCATGCAACGGACAATGTTGCGGTCGTCCATAACGGCATAATCGAGAATTTCCGGGAGCTGCGCGCGGAGCTGAAACAGCATGGCGCCTGTTTCGCCTCTGAAACAGACACGGAGGTGGTGGCACATCTCATCGAATCTTATCTGAAGAATGGCTGCTCGCCGCAGGAGGCAGTAAAAGCGTCGCTGCCGCGGCTAGTGGGCGCGTTTGCGCTTGCAATCCTGTTCAAGGGCCAACACGACCTCATGATCGGTGCGCGCAAGGGCTCACCACTGGCGATCGGGCATGGCGAAGGCGAAATGTATCTCGGATCGGATGCTATCGCGCTCGCGCCCCTTACCGACTTGATCACCTACCTTGAGGATGGCGATTGGGCTGTGCTCAACCGCAACTTCAGCGTGGTCTACGACGCACAAGGCACAGTCGTCCGCCGGGATCTGGTGAACTCTGGCGCGTCGTCGGCTCTCGTCGAGAAAGCGAACTACCGCCACTTCATGGCGAAGGAAATCCACGAACAGCCGGAGGTGATCGGGCATACGCTTGCGCATTACGTCGATATTGCCAGCGAGAGCGTGGCACTGCCGCAGGAGCTTCCGTTCGACTTCAATGAGATCGGACATATCTCGGTCACGGCTTGCGGTACGGCCGGCTACGCCGGCCACATCGCCAAATACTGGTTCGAGCGGCTGGCTCGTATTCCGGTCGAGCTCGATGTCGCCTCCGAATTTCGGTATCGTGAGGCACCGATGCGCCAAGGAGATCTTGCGATCTTCATCTCGCAGTCCGGCGAGACCGCCGATACGCTGGCCGCGCTCCGCTACGCCAAATCGCAAGGTCTGCATACCCTCTCGATCGTGAACGTACTGAGTTCGACCATTGCGCGCGAAAGCGGGACAGTGTTGCCGACATTCGCGGGGCCCGAAATCGGCGTTGCCTCGACCAAGGCGTTCACATGCCAGCTCGTCGTCCTGGCGGCGCTTGCGGTCGCCGCGGGCAATGCGCGCGGTGAATTGTCGGAGGGCGACAGCATCGATCTGGTACGCGAGCTGATCGAAATTCCTCGGCTCGTTTCAGCGGCGCTGGCCAACGAGCCGCAGATCGAGAAGCTCGCACGCGACATCACCAAATCGCGTGACGTGCTATATCTTGGTCGCGGCACCTCGTTTCCACTGGCCATGGAAGGGGCACTGAAGCTGAAGGAGATATCCTATATTCACGCCGAGGGCTATGCGGCCGGGGAGCTCAAGCACGGCCCGATCGCCTTGGTCGACGAGAGTGTTCCCGTAATCGTCATCGCTCCTTCCGACCGGGTGTTCGAAAAGACCATCTCGAACATGCAGGAGGTCGCTGCACGCGGTGGCAAGATTATCTTGATAACCGACGCTAGGGGAGCCGCAGACGTGTCCATGGATTCACTCGCGACCATTGTGCTGCCGGAGATGGGTGCGACATTCACCTCGATTGTCTATGCGATTCCGGTGCAGCTCCTGGCCTACCACACGGCCCTCCTCATAGGCACGGACGTCGACCAACCCCGAAATCTCGCGAAATCGGTAACCGTCGAATAAGGCAAAGTGATGCGACCTCAGTTGTCGTGGTCAGATTCCGAATGCGCGAGCCGCGGTCAGATCGTATCACGATGTGCCGCCCAGCTCCAGGCCCCGATGCCACCGCGAGGCTTGTGCCTTTACGGAGACGCCGGGTTTGGACCACATAGGAACCGGAGCGCCCCTCGAAGTACGAGGCGCGCCTCGCTCGAAGGACAACGTGGCTGTTTCCAAGCATGGCCGTCGGCGCCGCGCTTGATCGCCAGCGCGCTCACAAAATCCTTTCCGGCGAACCACGGGTTAACTTTGAGCATATCGACATCGCTGGAGATCGGGTGAGATAATAGCGCGGTTCGGCCCCAATCGCAGGCTCGCGAGCTGTTCTAGCACGACATCTCACGGAGCTCCTCGCTGCGGCTCGTATGCCACCGATCTCGTCCTTCCCCTTTCACTGCATATCGGTACGCTTGATGAGAACTTCGGCCACCCCACAGACAACAGCCTTGTCGCCAACCTTGGCGCCGAGAATTGCCCCAGGGTTCAGTAGCTTGAGAGCCACTCCTGCTGCACGAGCGGAATGACGAGCGAAAATTGTGAGGGTTGCGGCAATTGCCGAAAATATGCCGGAAACGTCAGGCGCTTACGGCTTGGTCGATAGTGCCCTGATGGCCGATTCGCGGCCATGAAACTGCACGCGGCTGCGGTGAGATTTTCTCCGGAAGCGGCCATTTCAAAATCGAGAGGAAACTCGCCATGTCACCAGCGCCCATTGCGCACGCCTCAAATGCCAAATCGCGCATTGGCGCCATCTTACGTGCCACGAGCGGCAACTTCCTCGAGCAGTTCGATTTCTTCTTGTTCGGGTTCTACGCCAGTGCGATCGGAAACGCGTTCTTTCCATCAGGAAGCGAAACCGCTTCACTGCTTAACACCTTCGGTGTGTTCTGGCTGGGTGCCTTGATGCGACCTGTTGGTGCGATCGTGCTTGGAGCCTATATTGACCAGATTGGCCGTCGGCAAGGCCTGATCATCACGCTTTCGATCATGGCCATTGGCACCATCATCATCGCCTTTTGTCCGGGCTACGCGACGATCGGCATTGCCGCACCTGCGATCGTGCTGTTCGGACGGCTGTTGCAGGGCTTTTCTGCCGGCGTTGAGGTTGGTGGTGTTTCCGTTTACCTCTCCGAGATTGCCACTCCGGGCAACCGCGGCTTTTACACATCTTTCCAGTCCTCGAGCCAGCAGGTTGCGATCTTTGTCGCGGCTCTTATAGGATATTTTTTGAGCGAAGCACTTCCGGCCGAAATGGTTGCCGCTTGGGGCTGGCGGATCCCGTTCTTCCTTGGCTGCTTGATCGTACCGCTTATCTTCTTCCTGCGCCGGACGCTGGAGGAAACTCCGGAGTTTCTGGTCATGAAGAACCACCCAACGGCCCGCGAGGTCTTTGCCTCCACACTTGCGAACTGGCGCATCGTCATTCTCGGCATGATGATCGCGATGCTGACGACCACGACATTCTATTTCGTGACGGTGTACACGCCTACGTTCGGCAGGCACGTATTGCAGTTGTCCACGCAGAACACGCTCTTGGTGACGCTTTTGGTCGCGGTGACGAACTTCATGTGGAACCCAATTGGCGGCGCGATTTCCGACAGAATCGGCCGGAAACCGGTCCTGCTGGCCATTGCCGGCCTAGCCTTGGTGACTGCATATCCAGCGTTGTCTTGGCTTGTAACGGACCCAAGCTTTGGCAAGATGCTGATCGTGGAGATGATGTTCTCGTTTTACTTTGGCACCTATAGCGGCGCCATGTTGGGCGCTCTGGTCGAAATCGTGCCGAAGCACATTCGCACAACTTGCTTTTCTTTGGCGTTCGCACTCGCCGCGGCTCTGTTTGGCACCTTTACGCCGCTTGCATCGACTTGGCTGATCGACCGGACAGATGACAAGGCGTCGCCCGGTTTCTGGTTGATGTTTGCGGCTTTGCTCGGCATTATCGCCGCGCTCACGATTTATCCAGGAAACACCAAGAGAGTTGCGAAAGCCGTTGCGACCCCAGCGGCCTAACTTGGCGGTAAGCGCGCAATTTACCACGCGTTAGCACGCGCGCCCGCGGGACGTTGGGGGCCGAAGGCTGAACTGAAGTTGGTGCGCGACTATCCCTGCGGTGATTTTCACGATGCTGCGCGGCCGTTCTGCCGATCACGGTTCTTCCTATGTGATCTGGGGCAGTATAGGGACGAGCTGGCGGTGATGTTGACCGGGAAAGGCTTAGCTTATCAGCCAACCTCGATTCCGTCCGGTGGTCGGACGGTGCGCTGCCCGCACTTGCAGTTGCGTGAAACACGGCGGATTTCGCGCGAGGACTGGGATCCCTCGCGCGAGCTCCACGCTCTGATATTCTGTGCGGCCGCCACAAAACTCGAAGGCGCACATCCTCGGGCTGCGTGAATTCCCCAGCGGACTGGTCGTCTCGCAGGTAGCGACAAACGTTAGCGTAGCGGGCCGTCTTGTATCCTGGTCCGATACCGACCTCTCGGCGCTCGGGTACGCAGGTTGAAGGCTCACCTTCTTGTCGCATCTGGCGGGGAGTGGTCGAGAAGTTTGGTCGTGCCTGTACAACGAGCGATGGGCCAATGCGTAACCAGACCCAGGCTGTTGCTCGCTGCGCTCGATCAGCCGTGACTTCACGCACCGCGAGCTTGCGCAGATGAGGCGAGCTGTGCGAGCTCCGTTTCGAGCATAGGGTTGCGCTTGAACATAGCGTCGATCAATGCTTGGGCCGGCTGCTCGGCCGCCTCCACCCACGTCGCCTTCTCCGCTCGCGCGGAGGGCGCGAACACACGCTTGACCACGGTCGGCGATCCCCTCAGACCGCAATTGGCCATGTCATCCACGCCAGCACTTTGGGCGCTCCATTTTACGATTGTGGTGCGGGCGGCACGCAACGCATCTATCATTGCGCCGCGGCGAATTTGATTTGTTGCCTCTAACATGCTGACGAGACACGGCAGCTTGGAACCCAACACCTGGACGCCCCCTTCGCAGCGCCGTTCGGCCTCGATGGTCCGTAGCTTGAGGTCCAACGCTTTGATCGTGGAAACATAAGTGAGCTGCTGGACCCCGAGCCGCCTTGCAATGCCAGGTCCCACCTGCGCCGTATCGCCGTCGATCGTCTGCTTGCCGGTGAATATGACGTCCGGTGGGCCATATTCCTTGCCGATGTTGCGAATCGCGCTCGCCAACGCGTAACTCGTCGCCAGCGTATCCGAGCCCGCGAAGCTACGGTCGGTGAGCAGGACAGCGCGATCGGCACCAAATGTCAGTGCCTTTCGGAGAGATTCTTCGGCGGACGGCGGTCCCATTGTCAGGACGGTGACTTCGCCGCCGAATTGATCTCTTAGCTCGAGCGCAGCTTCCAATGCGAAGAGATCATAGGGGTTGATGATTGTCGGCACGCCCTGGCGCATGATCGTGTTCGTAACAGGGTGCACGCGGATTTGCGCGGAGTCGGGGACTTGTTTGATGCAGACGATGCTGTGCATGTACTTCTCCTAAGATGCCGAGCCGACTCCCGACGCAGCAAATGTCATACCATCCAAGGCATTTCGCCAACGAGGAATGAATGCAGGCTGACGACGAGCCGGTTGTCGCAACTGCGATGGTTTACGCACCGGCGTGATCTCAAGCTGATCGGAGTCAGGGGCGGCAACGGAGCCGCAGCGATCACGCGCCGCTTCGACGCCAAAGCCATTTTCAGGTCGCGTACGTTGCAAACAGACGATGACAAGACTGGCCGAAGCGAAGACGCCCTACGCGTCGCCGGCGAGTAAATCCCAACCCAAGGCACAACGCTAGCATCCCCGTCATGCATCCGAGCTGGCGACCGCCTCTTTTCCACGCTCTCCTATGCCAGTCGGCCGAGCGAGAGAGAGAGAGAGAGAGAGAGAGAGAGAGAGAGAGAGAGAGAGAGAGGAGCGAGCTCGACGCTTGGCTCAGAAGCGTTTGATCTCGATGCCGTGTCTTCGCAAGGCGTAGCCAATCTGGCGCGGGGTCAGTCCAAGCAGGCGCGCCGCCTTCGCCTGTACCCACCCGGATCTTTCCATGGCTGCGATGACGCGCTCGCGATCGGTGACTTTCGCGGCACCCACCACGGGGCGCCCGGGTGGCCCCAGCGGTGTCAGCTCGCTGCTCACCGGCTGAACGGGTGTGACGGCTTGTGTTGGCGGCATGCTCAGCCTCGCGGGCGGTGCGATTGTCGGGCTCGGCTGTCGCGCCACTTCCGCCGGTCCACCCTTCCATAGCAAGGCCGACAGGCATT
This sequence comes from Bradyrhizobium sp. WSM4873, assembly GCF_055811355.1. Taxonomy (NCBI): domain Bacteria; kingdom Pseudomonadati; phylum Pseudomonadota; class Alphaproteobacteria; order Hyphomicrobiales; family Nitrobacteraceae; genus Bradyrhizobium; species Bradyrhizobium sp. WSM4873. The sequence continues at coordinate 22,332 of NZ_JBVVPS010000035.1, forward strand.
GCCCATGGCAGCACGCAAAATCATCTCTTACGATCGACGATCCTAGCGCTAGCGTCGCGGTCCGCTGCACGCAGTTTTCGAGCTCACGGACGTTGCCGGGAAATCCGCAATTCATGAGGACCTCAATCGCACTTGAATCGAATACCAGGGCACGGCCGTTCTCATCGTTGAAGTTCTTCAAAAAACGAGCGGCGAGAAGCGGAATATCAGTGCGTCTTTCGCGCAGCGGCGGCAATAGCAGAGGAACCACGCTGATGCGGTAATAGAGATCGGCACGAAACTCGTTCCTGGCCACCGCCTCTTCAAGATTCTTGTTCGTGGCCGCAATCACGCGGACGTCGACTTTGATCGTCTGATTGCCGCCCACCCGCTCGAATTCCTGCTCCTGAAGCACGCGCAGGAGCTTCGCCTGGAACGAGCCCGAGATCTCTCCAATCTCATCCAGAAACAACGTTCCCTTGTCGGCGATCTCGAAGCGCCCCTTGCGCGCGTTGAATGCGCCCGTAAACGCCCCCTTCTCGTGTCCGAACAATTCGGATTCCAGCACCGTCTCTGTGAGGGCTGCGCAATTCAGCTTGATAAAGGGGCGTTTGGCGCGCGCTGAACGCTCGTGAATAGCCTTCGCGACCAGCTCTTTGCCGGTACCCGATTCGCCACGCAACAAAACCGTGCTATTTGATTTTGAGATCACCTCGATCTTGTCAAGTAGCGCGCGCAGCGCCGGGCTGTCGCCGATAATTCCCTCGACTTGGACCTTCTTACGGTCCCGCCCATGAGGCTTGAGCTCGGAAAGTTGCTTCTGCAGCCGAAACTCCTCGTCCATAAGACGTCCGCGATCGCGCACAAACGAGCAATGCAGCTTCGTCGTCTGGCCCAGCAGGCTGGCGACCATCGTCAGAAGACCGAGGTCGTCCTCGAGCTGCGCACGCGTTCCATTGTCCGCGATGCGGTCGATGCTCAGCGTACCCACAACTTTGCCGTCAACATCTATGGGAACGCCGATGAACGCAACACGCGTATGACCGCCGGCATTTAGCATATCGATCTCCGAAGAACTGAAGGCCGAATGCAGCGCTACATTCTCCACGACGAGCGGCTGCCCCGACGCGACGATTTGATCGATTGCTCCTTGCGGCAAGCGCACCCGGCAGCGCGCATCGCGGTCTTCGCTCCTGCCGTCCTCTACGATGATCTCCGGCCCGCCGTCATGCTCGAACAGACATACGATGCCGCGCCGCATCCGCACGAGCGATCCCAGGCGCTCGATGACGCTCGCCAGCTTAGCCTCGAGCCGACATAGGCCAGTGAGCGTGTGCGCTATTTGAACAATCGTGCTTAGCGATTTCTCTTGGGACCGCACAATACAAGCGGAAGCGTCCGCGTCGGAGGTTGAGTTTGGCTTTTCGCGCAGGGAAATGCTGTCTAGCATGACGACTTCTTCGTTCCTTTCTCGATCCTCCCCATCGGACTTGTCGGATTCGTGTTGCATGCCCGATCTGACATCCAGTTCTCAGGGCGGGACGAGAGATTACCCCTCTTCATGGCACGTCGGCAGCACTTAGAGTAACTCGCTTTGCCGCCTTGTTTTCCAACTCGCTGCGCGGATTCACCCCGGCCAACATGACTTCCATCGAAGACGCTCAGAACAGCCGGGGCTCTTTAGGGGCTGATTGAATTATAAGTGTTGCCCGCCATTGATCGGCACTTCGGCGCCGGTGACATAACTTGCCGCATCTGAACATAGGAAGAAAATGACCTTGGCGACCTCTTCGGGTGTACCCACTCGGCGGAGTGGGATCTTTGGCACAAGATGCGCTTCCGTGTCAGGCGACAAAATGTCCGTCTTGATTTCGCCGGGCGCGATCGCATTGACGCGAATGCCATGCGCGGCGTAATCGTGGGCCATTTCGCGCGTGAGACAAGCGAGCGCAGCTTTCGAAGTCGCATATGCCGAGCCAGCAAATGGATGCACCCGCGAGCCGGCGATCGACGTCACGTTGACGATCGAGCCTGACGCCCTTTTCAATTCGTCGAACAGGCCTTGAGCGAGTAGGATCGGTGCCACCAGATTGAGGTGGAACACGCTCATCCAAGTGTCGACTGAGGTCGCCAGCGATGTCAGCCTGGTACCGTTTGCCGCTTTTGGTGAGTTGCCGGCATTGTTTACCAGTCCGTGCAACGGTGCGCCAGCAAGGCGCTCCTTGATCTCGGCAATCACGCGCGGCAGCATCCGATGATCGCCCAGGTCGACTTCGATATAGCTGTCGCCCTCTGAGTCTGATGGGCGACGCGCCGCGTCCAATGGTTGGCGCGCGCAAGAAATGATGCGCCAACCGGCTTTCGAAAACAATTTTCCGGTGGCGCGACCGATACCGCGCGATGCCCCGGTCAATACCAGCGTCTTTCGCTCACGCAGCGGACGGCCCGCTCGATCGGCGTAAATTGGACCGCTAGGGTCCGTTTCCGACGATTGAGGTACGACCGCTTTGTCATCTGGTAGATCTAGATTCACACGCGGCTCCCTTCCGCTCCCATCGGCTGTGCACCTGGTGCAGGATCCGGGCCAAAGCGGCGCAGGGCATAAGGGGCGCACTTTTGCGACAAATGGCAGGTTCTGAACATCTGGCCTGTTTGCTTTTCGACAACAGCAACGCCGCGTCAAGCCCCCGGGCGCGTTGACTGGGTCGCACTCCAGGGGTGGTCTGTGGCTCATTCGAATTGGCGGAGATAGTTTAGCTGCCTTGTGCGGAGATCAGGATCGATGGCCAGTTCGTTCAATTTCCTCGGTTGGACGCGCCGCCGCAGATGCGGCTCTGGTTCGACATCGATGGGCTGGGGCTCGTGCCGTTGATCAGCTGCGGTCGAAAGTATTTCGCAACCAGCGCATGAACAAGGCCGTCGTCCAGAAGACGAGCTGACCGCGAAGGGATTAACGCAGAAACGGCGATACGTCTACCTGACGCGCGTCCTTGCTGCTGGGACATTCTGACGTGACCGTCTGCTACGTCAGATTCCTCGGCGGCCCGGGCCACCATTACCGTGCTCTTCACCGCGTGGCCACCGATGGCGGTTTCGGCCCGGCGATGCCGGGACCCTAACCTTTTCTCCGGCCAGTCGACTTACACGTCGCGGTCCGACGTATCCCGGGACAAGGCCGCCGAGCTCGCCGGCATTGGCCTACGCTTCGCCGGGCATTCGCTGTACCACTGCATCCCGGCAGTGCGTCGGTCAGCCCTCAGCTGCGGACGTTGCGAAACCCGATGCTGTGGAAGCCACCAGTATCAGGCCGACGATCTAGGCGACGATTGCTCAGGTTCAGATTCGCGGCACCTCATGAAGCCGCGAAATGCTCGTATGGATTATCGACCAGGATCAACTGCTCCGGATTGCTCAGATCGAATTCAATAATGCGTGGCACGAGCAGACGGGCATAGCGCGTAAAGGCGCTGGTGGGGGGAAAGCGGATCACGGTGGCGCATCGCGCAAGCAGATACATGTCGATGAGCGCGGAAGCTCCACCTTCAGTTCCCATTTCCGCACTATGCAACGGCCCTGCCAGATCGGCCTGGAACCGTTTTGGTACGGCGAAGATATCGGGAAACAGACCCGATATGTGATCGAGCACCTGTGCGCTATCCGTGCACAGGAAGATCTTAACAGGCTTTGGATATGGCAAAGCCATGGCTTTACGGATTGCCATGCAGACCTGACGAAGAGCGAGCTCCGAATCGGCCCAGTACGGAGCATGCCCCATGATATCTTCGCCATTGCCGTGCCGAACATGAACGCCGATGATACTATGGCCGCTAAAGTGTTGCTCATACAAGTCCTCGATCCGCGCTCGAATCTCAGACCTGAGTTTGATGTTTCGGAAGATCAGTCGTTCGGCTTCCTCACCACAACGCCACATCAGGCAAGCGTCACAGACAATGGTGTTGGCCTCGTTATCGTCTCCTGCTTGGAACAGCTCAGTCAGTTCGTCACGTTCTCGGAAGATCTGCTCGTCCGGACGATTGATACAGTCGATCGATGGCCTATTCCACCACGGCGGGAAGAACGGGCCGGGAAGCGAGAGCTGGTTGAGCCTGTCATCGCAAATCACCGGCACGCCAGCGATCTCCTCAACCGGCTCGAAGAACACCGGAAAGGCATTGCTGAACGGTTGGTCGACATAACAGGAACCGCGCCAGTCAATAACGAGCGTTCGCCCGGTCCGCTGCGCGTACGACCAGGCTGATGCCAACGACCAGAGGCAATCACCAAAGCCGGTGCGCCTCCGAGAAACAACAAAGCGTTCCTTCGTCACGTTATCAAACCCTTCTCGTTGCGCGAGTGTGGCGCACCAACTCATCCGCGATGCCGATCTACGCCGGGCGCTGGTCACCTGGACGCAAGTCACCCAACCCGCAAACTCATCCTGCACGGCACTGCGATTGGCAGGTCATGCTAGAGGTGTCACATTACGCACCTTTTACGACGGCCCAGTCTGTGACGGATGCAGCCGAATACGACGCTGATCCCACAGCCCGCGCAGTTCGTTCAGGAGAGCTTCGCGCCTGGTCCTGTCAGAGGTGACCCTGGCGAGAAGATCGGCCAGAACAGCTTCCTTCTCGATTTGCATCAGCATGTCGAATAGGTCATGCGAGACGCGTACGCTGTCATGGCTGGAGTGACCCATGCGGATCTCGCAGATTGTCTCCTGGCGGTCTCGGCCCGCATGAGCGCGAACCCGGTAAAGAGATACATGGGGCGGCAGTGATACAGCGAGTGCGGTCCAATTTTCGAGCGTTGTTGCCCGCTTTTTGATGAGGAATGACCCGACCACAAGGCCATCCAGCTCGGTCGACAAAAACGCCGTAATCGCATCGGCAACGGAATCTACGATCGGTTCGGCATTGTTGTTGAACGACGTATTAAGCAGAATCGGGACGCCCGTTCGAGCTTTGAACGCGCTGATAAGTTCCCAATAGGCGGCATTGCTCGTGCGGGACACCGTTTGCAGCCGAGCCGTACCATCGATATGCGTGATCGCGCCCAGCAATGCACGCATGGATTCGCGCACGCGCACGACGAAATTCATGAAGGGATATTCTGCGCGACCATCCGGCAATTCAAAGAACGCGCCCGCATCCTCCTCGAGAACCGATGGCGCGAACGGTCGATAACTCTCGCGCTTCTTGACCATCGCATTGATCCGGTCCTTGTTTGCCGCGGGCCTGGGGTCCGCAAGAATGCTGCGGTTGCCGAGCGCACGAGGGCCGAACTCGGACCGGCCCTGTACCCACCCGATCACAGCGCCATCAGCGATCCACTCGGCTGCTCTAGCTGCGACGTCAGCGGTCCGTTCAATCTCGAGGTGTCCGGCCCATCCCTTCAGTTCCTGTTCAATGCTGTCGTCGCTGCCGACATCGGGCCCCCAATAAACCGCCTGTAGTCGCTCGCGGGGCGGAGCCTGCCCGGCCTCGTTCGATACCATCATCGCCGCACCCAATGCGCATCCGGCATCATGCGAGGCCGGCTGCACAAAAATCTCTTCGAACAGCCCTGAGTACAGCAGTTTTCCGTTTAGCGTGCAGTTGTGGGCTACCCCGCCAGCCAGGCACAACCGTTTCATTCCGGTCTGCTCACGATAATGCCGAAGAATGTGAAAGACGATCCGCTCCAGCGCCTCCTGCAATGAAGCGCTCACATCTCGGTGTTGTTGCGTGAACGGCATTCCCTTTCGCCGGACCTCGATATTGCGCAGCAATGCCGGGCCGATACGGTCGAGGTGAACGCGGTAGGCACCGTTGGGGGAGAGCTCATAAAATTGGGAGAAAAGCTCGCGATAGCGAGCGGGATCTCCATAAGGAGCCAATCCCATGACCTTATATTCGTCGAACAGGCCGTAGCCGAGGTATCGGATCGTTTCCAGATAGAACAGTCCGAGAGAGTTGGTCTCTGGAAACGTCATGAGCTCGGTCATTTCGGTGCCCGACCCCACCGCCAACAGACCCGAGAGGAAGTCGCCACAGCCGTCGATCGCGAGAACCAGGCTTTCTTCAAAACCGGACATTGCCAAAGCGCTTACGGCATGGGCCTGATGATGGCCTACGAATGACACCCGCGAAGGGTCAACTTGGGTACCGAACTCTGCCGCGAGAAGGTGCCGCAACAGGAGATTCGCATCCAGCGGAATTGAGATCTCAGGTTGTGAGATGAACAACCGTTCGAGCATCGAATTGCAGTAGGCTTCAGTCGCGTAGAACGCAATACGATCGACGTCGCGAAGCTCCACACCCGCGGCTGCTAGACAGTATTCAATCGCACTGCTCGGGAGCTTGTTCGAATGTTTGATGCGGTTGAGGCGCTCCTCTTCAACGGCGGCGATCACGCGACCGTCCTTGACGAGCACCGCGGCGCCGTCGTGCAGAAACGTGTTCGGTAGTTGCAGCGGGTTTTCATAGACCCTGTCAAGCCCGCCACTCAATCCTAGACACAGCATCTTGTTCTCCGTTCATTTTGAGAGGCCTGTTGGCCTATTTCATCTCGCTTGCTTGGCGAGTAGGCTGCACGTCGCCGCGGGGCCGCAGGCATCGCCAACGAAACGAGGCTCGTATAAGCGTCGGCCGCGAACCGAAAGTTCGTTACGTCCGTGTCTGATCTCGCACGCGCGACGCTTCGCTTTAGGTCTTGTTCCTCTCACCGCATCAGGCGTTGCCGAAGCAGCGCAGCTGAGACGATGAAGGGAATGGCTGCGTAGATGCACAGTGTGCCCACATGCAAACCGACGCTGTCGACCGGCCGACCGAGCATTGCTGGACGAATGAGATCGACCGAATGTGTCAGAGGCAACAAAGCCGCGATGCGTTGAAATGAACCTGGCAGCTGGTTGATTGGGAAGATCGCCCCGCTCAAATACATCATGGGCGTGAGGATAAGGGATTGGTAGAAGATGAAATAGTCGTGGCTCGGTGCAAGAGCGGAAACGACCATTGCGAGGCTCGCGAAAGCAACGCCAGTGAGGGCGATGGCTGGTAACGCATAGGGAATGGACGACCACTCTGCATACCCCAGCGCGACGGCAACAATCGTGATCGCGGTCCCGGCGAGCAAGGCCTTGCTTGCTGCCCATGCCACTTCACCTAGAACAATGTCGCCGAGCGTGAGAGGCGTACAGAGCACCGCCTCCCACGTGCAACCTGTCTGCATGCGAGCGTAAGCCCCATAGATGGTTTCAAAGGTTGAGGAGACCATTGCGCTTGTGGCGACCATGCCAGCCGCCAGAAACGCAATGTATGAAGTTCCCTCAACGCCACCTACGATCATTCCGAGGCCAAAGCCAAGACCGAACAGAGAGCTCATCGGCTCGGCCAGATTCCCAAGAATCGATGCCAGAGCGACTTTCCGCCAGACCAGAAAGTTGCGGCGCCATACCGCGATCCAGTTCCATGGATTAGCAGGGAGCGCGGGCGCAAAACGTTGCCACATCGTTCAGTCCTTCATCTCTCGCCCGGTTAGCCGCAAGAAGACATCCTCCAGATTTGGAGGTCGCTGCAGAAGACGGAGATCCGGACGGTTGGCAAGCCGGCGACGCACCTGCTCGGGATCCGCGGCATAGCAAAACAGCGTCTCCCCGCTCACCTCAGCGTGCTGCACTTGGGTTCTGACCAGCGGCAGCAACTCATGCGGGTTACCACCGTAAATCTCGATCACCTGACACCCGATCTGCTGCTCGATCAGAGCATGAGGCTGCCCTTCGGCGATCTTGCCGCCGTGCTCAAGCACGCACAGGCGGTCGCACAATCGCTCCGCCTCTTCCATGAAATGGGTGGTGAGAAGAATCGTTTTGCCGCGCGCTAATAGCCAGCGCAAGCGTTCCCAGATGAGGTGCCGGCCGTGCGGATCGAGGCCAGTCGTCGGCTCGTCAAGCACCAAGAGCTGCGGGTCGTTAATGAGGGCACGTGCCAGCGTCAGTCGCCGCTTCATGCCGCCGGACAGTTCGGCGACGCGCGCGTCCGCCTTGTTCTCCAAGCGAGCGAATTCGAGCAGTGACGGCGTCACCGCTTTGACCTCGGTCGCGCTCATGCCGAAGTAGCGACCGAATACGAGCAAGTTTTCGCGCACGGTGAGCTGAAGATCGAGGTTATCGAACTGTGGGACAACCCCGATGCCCCGACGCGCCAACGGCGCACGTGCCGGCACCGGCTCGCCAAGCACGTAGATCTTACCTGCGTCGGGCGATGCAACACCGAGGATCAATCGCGCAAGCGTGCTTTTACCCGCGCCGTTTGGTCCCAGCAGACCGAAGCACTCTCCTGGCGAGACCGTAAACGAAAGAGCGTCCACGACGGTCCGGTCCTTGTAGGACTTACTCACCTCGAAAAGGTCGATTGCCGGGCTTGACATTTGCTTACGCGATCGCGACGGACGTTGTTCGCACCGCGTCCTTGGTCGCGTGCTTTTTCGTCCAAAGCAGGCCGTCACACCACACGTGATCGACGCGTCCCCACTGGCACGCGGCGGCAGCATCCGGGAAAAAGCCGCGTCCATGCAGATTGGCGCTGGTATTGCAAAGCAGCGGAATGGCTGTGAGCTTTTCGTACGCGATGAGAAGCTCGACCACTTTATGCTGAGATGTTCTGGAAACCGTCTGTAGGCGAGCAGATCCATCGAGATGCACGACGGCGGGAATTTTGTCCCGCCATTCCGGTCGCGTCTGGTGATCGAACAGCATGTACGGATCGGGTATTCCGGGGCTAAAAATCTCCGCCGCACGATCCTCCAGGCATATCGGCGCTACCGGCCTGAAATGCTCTCGAAGCTTGACGTCGTTGAGATGGTCTTTCATTCCCTCCCAGCTCGCAGCCGCGAGAATGCTTCTGCCACCCAACGCACGTGGTCCGAGCTCGGCACGCCCGGCAAGGAAGATCACGGGCTTGTCACTCGCGAGGATTGCCGCAAGTTCGCCCATAGTGCAGGGCGCGCCGTCCCATCCGGGCGGGACTTCGCTGGGACGAACGGCCGGTCCACTGTAGACCGTCCATTCCAGAGCTCTAAAGCCTTGCTGTGCCGCCAGTGCAGAGCAAGCAGCACCGATCGCTGAGCCGCTGTCGTTCGGAAAGGGCGGCACCCACACGTGGTCGAACAGACCGGTCGCACGAAATGCACTATTCCACTTGATATTCAGGCCACAGCCGCCGGCTATGCAGAGGTTACGCCCCCCCGCAAGATCCGAATGTCGCTGCACAACATCAGCAATTGTGCGAACCAGCAGGCGCTCTAGAAAGACGTGAAATGACGCAAGGATGTCTTCGGCCTGCTTGGCCTTCAATCGCAGTGCGCACGCATCGAAGAAGTCGTGCAGAGCTTCAAGTGGTGATAGTGAGCTGTTGATCTGTGCAAGCTTATGACAAGCGCCCTCAGCATCCGTGGCAAAGTGCGCGTGATAAAGCTCCTGAAACGTCGCAATAATCTCCTCGTCGGGAGCTCCCATTGCGATATAGGCCATCAGCTTGCCGGCGATGCCGAGATCCCAGCTGGTCCGGTCCGCCCGCCTGTAAGGTCCAAAGTGATGTCCTGCCGTCGCATAGGCGTGGCCTATCATCGGAAACAGGCACTCGATGAACCGAATCCCGTGCGGCTCGACATAGTAGAGGCGCGGAAACATGCAGCCGTCCCACACCAAGCAGAAAGCAGATTGTGCGGATTTGGCAAACGAGCTGGTGCAGTATGCGGATGCTACGTGCCCGGTGACATGCGGATAGCTTTGATAGGGATACAGTTTCCCATCAAGCATAAGGCCGATGCGATCGCGGGATGCGAGGGGGCTATCGCCTTGGCGTTCGATATACGGCGCGCCCTTGAGCTTGACGGTCGTCGTCCCACTAAGAACTTCAAACTGGGATTCGAACTCTCCATCCCAACCATCAATGACGAACTGATCGACATCGCTCGGATCGAGCCCGTGCTCCGCCAAGGCGCTAACAACGGAATCCAGGTTGTCGATGGTTTGATAACGCGGATTATTGTTCAGCTTCTCCTGCTCGACGCAGAACACCACTCGCCCGTCCTCAATCAGAGCGACGGCCCCATCATGCGTCAACTTGATACCGCAGATACGCATAGTGGCTCCTCTCAGCCTTGGCCGTTGGGTGGGATCGAAGATGGCTCCGGATTCCGAAAGCGGACCAAAAGGCAGTCTTCGTCAGCCGACTGCCCCTGGCACTGCACGCGTTCGACCTCAATGAGCGCTTCAGTCAAAATCGTGATGACCGTCTCGGCGCCAGCGACATGCCCCCATCGCTTGCAGGTCGCATCACGTGCAGATCCGAAGACCAGATGACCACCCGGAGCAAGCATCTTGACCATGTTGTCGGCTGCAGTACGCATTTGTGTCATGTCTTCGAGATAATAGAGAACTTCGGCGACCACGATCAGATCGAACCGCTCTGCGGCCGAGAACTGCAGAATGTCAGTCGCCGCCCAGCTGATATGCGACCACCTCTTGGTCCGCTGGACCGCTCGACCGATCGCTCGCGGCATAACATCGATGACCGTGAGCCGTTTGCAGTGAGGAGCAAGCTTCTCTGTAAACGCACCGGCCGCGCACCCGATTTCGAGGCCATTTGAGACGGCGCTGTTCGACAGCGACAGCCGCAGCAATTGGGTGTGACGCTCACGTTCGAACGGATTATCGTCGAGCCGCCACGGATCCTCATTAGACAGCTCCCGTTCCAACGATTGATATGTCTGATGCACGTTCACGACCTAATCTCCTACAAGCTGCTCACTCAGTCTCGGCCGCAATGCCATCCGGCGCGATCAGCTGTGATGGAGCGCGCGAAAGACCTGCCCTGCGAATTGCGCCAGGCATTTCCAATCCGGGGTTAAGGCTTGGTCCAGTTGTCGCGTCTTCGGTCGAGGCCTTCGATTCATCAACGTCTGGTGATTTCGCTATTTTGCGCGAGAGCCAATCGCTGTTGCTCAAGGTACAGAGCGCATAGGCTTTCATCGGGAGCAGGAGGAAGATGTTGATCGGGGTGTGCAGCGAGAAGCCGAGAAATCGAAGCTCGCCGGCGCGCAGGGCTGCCACGCTGCATCGAATCATGGTCATCGCGACGATGGTCAGACCGGTCCACCAGGGCACGGAGCCCGTGAGCGCGAGCTGAGCGAGCGCGGCAATCGATGAGATGGCGAGCAGCAGCGGGCCGAGGTTCTGTCCAACCACGTCCAGCGTGAGGTAGCGGTCGAGGCCGGGCAGCAGGTGCAAACCGAGCAGGGTGTCGCGGTAGGTGCTGCGCGCCCAGCGGAGCTGTTGGCGCAGATACGGCAAGAGCGTGTCCGGGACCACCGTGGCGGCGATGGCGTCCGGAACGTACTCCGTTCGGAACCCTGCCTTGAGCATGAGGATGGTCAGATGACGGTCCTCACCGAAGTCGCTGGGTTTTCCCCGGAAGAACTGCGTCTCGTATTGCTCGAGCAGCAACAGCAGCGCGGAGCGCCGGTACATGGCGCACGGCCCACAGCAGCACATGACGGCACCAAACCGCGTCTGCGCGGCGCGCTCCTCGTTGCAAGCCAACCAGTACTCCATGTCGATCAATCGGGTCAGCCAGCTGTCGTTTCGGTTGCTGGCCTTCAATTGGCCCATGGCCGCGCCGACGGCTGGATCCTGCATCTTGCGCACGAGCTTGCTGACCACGTCGCTGTCGATTTCCGTGTCGGAGTCGACGTTAAGCACGAGATCGCCGAATGAGCGGCGAATCGCTGCGATCTGCGCCTTGCGTTTTCCAACATTGCTTGGCAGCAGAATGATGGTGAATCTCGGGTCATACGCGTAGCTCGCGTGGACCGCGGCCACTGCGCCGACATTTGCAGAGCCGTCGTCGACCACGTAGACCTGCAATCGCCCTGGGTAATCCTGACTTGCGATAGACTTCAGGCAGGCCGCCAGCGTGCGCGGGTCCTCGTTGAAGCAGGGCACGATGACATCGACGCTAGGCAGAGCATCGGCGTCGACCGGGTCGTACGGCGGCAGTGGAGCGTCGCTTCGCAGCGCATAAAGCGCCTGCGCGCTCTTGTGGACGCTGGAGAGCAACGCGTAGGAGGCAACAGCAGCGGTGCTGATGGTGGCAAGCAGGCTCATGGGAATCGATCTATTCAGTGAGGTTGAGGAAGCGACCGGATTGCAAATCCACGGTCATGCAGTGCTGGAATGAGTTGGGCGAGCGCCGTCACGGTCTGGTCGCGCCGACCAGCATGAGGGCAGCGTCCCAACTCGTCGGGAGGGCAGCCGTCGTGCAGGAGCACGATTGCGCCTGGCCTGACCGAGGCCAACACTGCGGCAATAATCGCCTCGACGCCGGGACGAGCCCAATCTTGCGGATCGACTGACCAGTGCAGGGCTGCCAGTTCGGCCTTCGCCGACGCGGCGAAGACCTCCTTGCTCCAGATTCCGTACGGCGCACGCATGTGCCGCACAGAGGCTCCGGGGCAGGCCATTCCGATGACCTTGTTCGTCGTGAGGATCTCGTATTCCACCTCATCCAGCATGCATTTGGCCAATTCCGGGTGCGTCATTGTGTGGTTTGCGACCTCGTGCCCTTCTGCAATCATGCGCTGGATCAGCTGCGGCTGGCCCGCCGCGTATGCACCGATCACGCAGAAGGTGGCGGGCGTCCGATGCTGCGCCAGCACATCCAGGATAGCCGGCGTGCAAAGCGGGTTGGGACCATCATCAAAGCTCAGATAGACGCAAGGCTCTCCGCCGGCCTCGGCGTAGTCGCGCCGCGCTTCAGTCGCATCGTTTGTGGACCTCACAGTTCTGGCCCGTTCCGTTCGATCGTGTCACCCGCCGGCCATTCGCTCATGGGTCTCGCAATCGGCAGAACGAGGCCGACCACGTCTTCCACACGCGTCGGAGGCACAGTGAGGTAGATGTCCGGACGAGCGGACCGGACGCGAAGCCCTGGCAGAACAGTCGCCAATCCCTGTCGCCCGAGCAGCCTGGTAATATGTTTCTGCAGGGCAGCTCGGACCGTGCCAAAGCCGAACGGCACGCCAAGATCTCGCAATACGGGATACATCACTCGGATCGAGTGGGTTATTCCAAGCCCCTCCAGATCCGGGCGAACCCCGTACAATCCGAGTTCAGCCACGAGCAGATCGGTCTGGCCAATTTTTATGAAGCGGCGTAGTGCCGCGATGTGAATCGCAATGCCACGATCATCGTAGCCGATTGCCCGAATTTCAGGCCTTGCGCCGGCCCAGCTTCGATGACCTTCAAAGGGCTTTGCATTGAATTCCCCGGTCGGACCATAGGTCTTCCGGAAGAAGTCGGATAATTCAATATGGTCAGCAAGTTCAAGGTCATTCTCCCAGCACAACCTCCAACGGACTGGAGGGCGCGCCGAAACACCTCGGGTGGATTCGGGCACGATCATGTTCATAGGGCGTCATTCCTGTTCGCTATCTGGCTCCTGACGCAGGCCAGCAGTTCGCTACCTTCGAAAGGCTTGCTCATGAACTGGAGTCCAGGGCCTCGCCTCACATCGTGTTCGGAATGGCCTGTGAGCAGAACGGTGGGAATCGCGCCTCCGGATGCAACCAGATGATCGAAGAGCTCGAGGCCACTCATCGCGCTCGAGTGCATGTCCGCGATCAAGCACGACGTGATCGAACGGCGGTCTGATTTCGAGAACCCCTCTGCGCTCTCGAATGGTTCAGGCACGTAACCTGCGGAAAACACCATATCCGTCAGATCTTCACGCACTGCTTGATCTGCATTCACAATGCAGATGACGTCGAGCGTGTGCGCAACTCTCATCAGATCCCCCAAGGACGCCTTCGCTTGCATTTTCCGCACGATTTCACCGTCGCAAGGACGCAATCCAATCGGATGCGACCAAGGCACATTTGGCACCCGCAACCGGAGGGGTGCGACCGGACGGCAATCTACGGCCAGGTTGAGGGTTCGCTCAATTCTACGGCGGTACACGGTGGATATAGAATGGGTTGGCGAAGCCATACGATGGTTTGCTCGTCGTATACGCCCACTCAACTTTGCGGATTCCGATCGTGCTAGCTCACGGCGATATGGCTTGCGCAACACGCGCGAAACTGCGACCCCACGATCGAGACGTCTTGATTGATACCTAGCGCGGGGCTGAGACGCGCAACGATTTCTAACCATTCTGATGGATCTGACATCTCGCTAAACTATCGTTTGCTATCCTCATTCGGTACAAATGGTAAAATCGATTATATCGATAGAACACATTCACAGCGTGGATCGCTCCGGATTATGCGTTTCAAGGGCCTTGATCTGAATCTCCTCGTCGCGTTCGACGCCCTGGTGACGCAAGGCAATCTCACTACGGCGGCAAGAAGCATCAATCTCAGTCAACCTGCCATGAGTGCCGCCGTCGCGCGGCTTCGCACTTACTTTCGCGATGAGCTATTCACCATGAAAGGACGGAAGCTTGTCCCAACGCCGCGGGCTGAAGCGCTCGCAGCCCCGATTCGCGAGGCTCTCGCTCACATTCAGCACTCCATTATTTCTCCAGACGGCTTCGATCCGTCTCAATCGAATCGGCGATTTAGAATCATCCTGTCCGACTTCATGACCGTCGTGTTTCTTCGAGGGGTCGTGGACCGCGTCGCGCGGGAAGCACCAACAATCAGTTTCGAGTTGCTGCCGCCCGCAGAGGAACCTGATGAGCTTCTCCGGCGCGGTGAAGTCGATTTTCTCATGTATCCGCAGATGTTCATGTCGAGCGCGCATCCGAAGGCGGCTCTGTTCGAGGACACTTTCGTCTGCGTGGGCTGCCCCATGAACAAGCAGCTAGCATCGCGTCTCACGTTCGAGAAATACATCTCGATCGGGCACGTGGAAGCCCAGTTCGGGCGCTCCCTGAGGCCCTCCTTCCACGAATGGCTCTTGCTCGAGCATGGTTTCAAGATACGCACCGAGGTCGCGGTGCAGGGTTTTGGTATGATCCCGCCTATGTTATTGGGCACCAATCGTATAGCGAGCATGCCCTCAAGATTGGTCAGCCATTTCGCATCCACGATGCCGCTGAGGGTCGTCGAACCTCCGCTGCGACTTCTCACATTCACAGAGGCCGTCCAATGGCCCGCCATCCATAATACTGATCCTGCAAGCATGTGGTTGCGCAACATATTCATGCAGCAGGCATCCACGATGGTCTCTCCGTCCGAGATCAGCCATTGTCACGGCCCGTCCTAGGACTGTTCGGGCCGGTTGCGGCCTGCTCCCGCTAACCGGACTTACGCCAGGCCCGAACCCCTCGGTCCTCTGATTGACGTGTGGCATAGTGAAAAAAAGCGGAGTTAAGCGTAGTTTGGTCGGATCGCAGCCGATTGACTCGCGGTGCAGTGACGATCCTGCGCATCACACAGCTCGCTTGGCGGCTAAGGACTTTCCGCTGGTTCGGAGGGGACCGCATCACAGGTGCATGCGCCAGCTTCAGAGTACGCAAAAAATATGTGGCCTGTCCGGCGAACAATGTTCGGCTTCAGCACCAACCCGCTTGAATCGCACGCTGCGTCAGGTTCAAGGCCAGCACCTGCGATCGAGGTTGCACGCTTCACCTGGTAGCGAACCCGCATCGTTGTTTGCCTGAACTGGTGCATCTCATTGCCTTCAACAGCGATGGAGTTAGTCCCGAAGCGCTCCACTAGATACAAATGGCTGATGACCGGCAGGGGCGCTTCGTTCGCGTCGAATCAACATGAAAGCTGAACGCAAACGCCGCCCACGATCGGCCCCCCCCAAAGCCAACCGTCAGCTCGCGCAAACCCGCATGGGCAGGGAAGACTGCGTGTCTTTGCACAATGTCACAATGGAAATTCGGAACACTTCCTCTCTCGACGGTGCTTATCTTCCTCTCGATGCGCGCGATGCCGCGTGATCGAGTGCAACTGCAAGCTTGCAGACCGCAGGATCAACCCGGATCAAGTGACATCAGCTGGCGGCACTTATCCGGCTGCGCGCGTGTTGCGGTGAGGAGTGTTCATGATGAGAGGACCGCAACTGTGCCAAGGTGCGGCCGCGTAAGCGCTCGCCGCTCCCACTCGCCAAGCCTGCTCCTCCTCCAGCTTTCGATCATTTCGGCCGACATCCCCAGCCAAATCGGATGATCAGTGCCGGGTCCTTCTTTCCGATGTCGCGACAATCGCGTTTTTCGAAGATCGCGGCGTGACTCACACCGCGCCACCGCCGTCCATCTCGAGCTGCTGCCTCGCACCGCTGGCCCCGCAGGGCTCCTTTGCTGCGGCAAGATGATTTGCCTATCCTACCCGAAGCATCGATGTCCAGCGCGCATGCGAAAGCGATACTGTTAGAGGCTGGAATTGAGTGAGTGAGCGGCCGGACGAGCAAGCCAATACCGCGACAGCTCGCCGTCGAGCCTTATGTTCGATGGGATCCTTACGGCGAATCCGCCAGACGCTGCCCCCCCCGATCTGGGGAGTCGCTTTGACTTGAGCACGGTCTTAAGACGCGCATTAAACTCCTCCACCAAGCTACAGCATCTCTGCTTTGCTATTGCGGACCCGTATAGCGAGGCTACCAAAGGCTTGCCAAGTGATTCTGCAAAGGCAGTGTCGCTAGGGATCCTTGCACTTCGGGTGGATTACATCTGCCGAGGGCCGTCCGATGTACTGCGCTCCGACACCGAGCCGGCGCACGCCTAAACACGCAAGTTATTGCTGTATTAGTTATGCCAAGGCTTTCCCCGGGCGTGAGCGCGCGGCACCTGGGGCGGCCGTAGACGCGTTTTGAGTGCCGCCACATGCAAGGGATATGGCACGATTGTTCGAGACCCGGTCCTTAAATTGGGAGCAACGTTTTGCCAGGCGCTTCAGATGCGCCTGCGTTGAGATGATGTCTTCAGGACTGGTCTTGAGCTCCGCCTTCCCTCATTCTCCCGACGTTTACGGCGGCGGACCTGCGTCGTTGAAGAGCAGCCATCATCTTCCGGCACTCAAAAGCTGGGAGCAATCGCGCGAGCGACGCCTTCGAGCCCACAGTGCCAACACAACAGGGCTAGCCGACGGTCGAAAAAGCTGTTAGGCGCCGAGCCGGCCGCCGCGCCGCGCCGCGCACGTGATCGCGCGACTGATCTACGATAATCAACCCAATCAACCGCACCGCGCGCCTAGGTGATTGACGTCACAGCAAGGATTGCGACTGAAAAAGAGCCATCTGGTCAGATCAGTGCTGTGTCTGGGCTTCCCGTTTCGGGAGGCCGTGTCTCAGCGGGTTGCCACGCACATGCTTTCGCTTCTCCCGATGATCAGGCCGCAAATAGCCACCGCTGCTGCAGGATCGAGGAGATATTGTACAGTTTCGGTTAGTGCGCTCTTGGGCAAAAGGGAAGCAAACGCCGTGTTGCACAATGGCACCAGGTTGACGCACCCGTCACATTCTTTCGCACACGTCGCCGCTCCGTCTCCTTTTTGCCCCACCACAGCCAAACGGCTTCGTCACGTGCGGCGCGAGTGCAATCATCAAGGGAGCTTTCTGTTGGATAAGCCGAGCGGAGTCTACGATCCGGATGATCTCGCGAGCTTGGGAAGGCTGTTCGATCAAGCAATCGCGTCTTTGCCGGCATGCATGCGAACCAGCGAGAATCGCGTGGCGATCGCCAGACTTGTCATGCAACGCGCAGCGAGGGATGAATTGGCGTCGCTCGCGCACTTGATGCTTGCACTTGACTCGGCCGCTTGAGCAACGGCATGCGCTCGGTCCTTCTGGGGCCCGCAGCAAGAGACGCATCATCTAGATCATTGAAATAACTTGATTCTCACGTGACGTCAGGTTGTAGGCTTGCAAATTGAGGATCATGACAAACGCGATACAACGACGGCGCCGATGGCGCATTGGAGAACTTGCAGAGGCGACCGGTGTAACCGTACGCACTCTGCATCATTACGAACATACCGGGTTATTGACGGTGTCGGAACGTACCTGTGGCGGTCACCGCATGTACGATCGGGAAAGCCTACAACGCGTCTCCCAGATTCGCGCTCTACGTGAGCTCGGCTTCTCGCTTCCTGAGATCCGCAAGGCCATCGAAGGGCGCACATCTCTCACAGACCTGTTGCGAAACCATCTGGAGCGGATTGAGCTTCAAGTCGCGCGGGCGACATTATTACGGGATCGATTGCGCACTATGACGACGCAAGGTGAGACAGAAGTCAGTGTCGACGAGCTGCCGGCCACGCTAGATGCCATGTCGCGGATTGAGGAGCGTACCCCCTCTGCCATCTGCACGTGCGCCTCTAACGCTAGCCGCGAAGATCGGTGGCGAAAGATTCGGGACGAGCTGCGAAGCTGCATGGACCAGGGTGAGCCTCCGTGCTGCGAGCGGGCAAATGCAATCGCGCGACAGGCCCGTTCGCTGCTGACTGAGATCGCAGGAGTTGATTCGACTGTCTCGATGATACTTAAGGTGCTGACGCGATTGACCGAACCACACAATCTCGCCGGCTGGGATGCGAGCCTCATGCGATACCTCGATCTCGCCCTCGCCGCGCTGGAGGACCAGCTGGTAAAGAGTTGAGCGCACCCGTTGCGACGCCCTATTACTGAAATGTCTCTAAACCGGATGAGGTGATGGTGATCCTGTCTGACCGCGGATGGTTTGTCCCTAGCAGTCGCCTCGGACTCTGCGTTGTCGGTTGGGTCTTTCGCTCTGTCGATCTTGGCAATCAACCCCAACGAGCACGCTTCGAAGTACTTGATTCGTACGTAGCGTCACATTGTACCTTCTAAAGCATCGACGCAGCGACGGGGCGACAGACAGAGCGCCGGTTAAAACCGAGGGAGACTCCAATGATCGGCATTAGTTTCGGAAGTTCTCGGTGAGAGTTCTCGACGAGAACAAGTCGATGGATGGTCGTACGCGCCTTCCAAGCGCCTCCTCGGCACACGCCTGTCGAGCACGGGAGACTGGCGAATCTACCGGGTATCAGCAGATGTTCGATATTGGTCCTGTCAGCCCCTAGACGACCGCTTCTCCTGACCAGTGTCGGAACGTCTGCTCGTCCGTGCCCGCCCGAGGCTTATGGCCCAACCTGGCAACAACCTGAGCCTATTCGTACGCAACCTGAGTTCGATCCAAACATCATTGGCCAGATTGTTGGCCGCCGCGTCATACCAGAATGGCGAAGCAGACCAAGTCGCCTCGCGAGACACCGGGAGTCACATATGACGATCCTTCGCATTCACAGGCTTGCAGCTGCTGCGCTCCTTTCCGTGGCCCTGAGCTCGAGCGCCAGGGCAAAAGATGTTTACATTGCCATAGCGGGTCCGATGACGGGGAGCACTGCGGCGCTCGGCGCGCAGATACGCGATGGAGCGGCCGCAGCTGTGGATTCGATAAATGCTTCGGGTCTGCTGCCTGACACAAGGCTCATATTGAGAATCGCCGACGACGCATGCGATCCCAAGCAGGCTGTCGCTGTTGCCAATCGCCTGACAAGTGACGGGATCAAGCTCGTCGTTGGTCACTTCTGTTCATCTTCGTCGATTCCGGCTTCAGACATATACGCCGAAGCCGAGGTAATTCAGATTTCACCTGGGTCCACCAACCCCCGTCTGACAGAGCGTGGCCTAACGACCCTGTTTCGGATTTGCGGCCGCGATGACCAGCAAGGCAGAGTTGCCGCCGAATACATCGCGCGGCATCACCAAGGTGCAAAGCTCGCAGTCCTCGACGACAAGAGCACAGCAGGCAGGGGTATCGCCGATATCGTAGAATCGCGCCTTCGTGCAGCCGGCGAGCATCCCGTTCGACAAAGCTATGTTGCAGGCGAGAAGGATTACACCGCTCTCGTTTCGCGACTGAAGCGAGAGGGAATCCAGCTCGTCTATATTGGCGGCTATTACAACGAGATCGGCCTGATCGTGCGTCAAGCCGCGGAGGCGGGCGCGCGTCTGACCGTGATCGCCAACGATCCGCTGATGACAACCGACTTTTTGGCCATTGCCGGCGAGGCCGCAAACGGCACGCTCTTTACCTTTATGCCGGACCCGACGAAGAATGCTGCAGGCGCAGCTGCGGTCGCCAAGCTCAAGGGTTCGAGCCTAACCGCCGCAGGTTACACGCTCTACGCTTATGCCGCGGTTCAAGCATGGGCCGACTCCGTCAAACGGGCCGGCACCTTCGATGCTATGCGAGTCGCTGCGGCCCTCCGCTCCGAGTCAATCGACACGGCTATTGGCACTGTTAGATTCGACTCCAAGGGAGACAATGCCGCCCCTGGCTTCATCGTTTACCGCTGGCGCGACAATTCCGTCGAAGCGGTCGAGCAGAACTGACCGCCCGTGCCAACACCGTACGGAGCGTTCGAATGATGAACCATCCTCGATATATCGATTACGCGCTGCTCACGTGCCTCGCAATCGCCGCAGTCGCAGCATTTCTCACCCTCGCAGCAATGCTATCACAGCTATCGTGCGCGCCCGCAGGGCCGCCCGAAGAGTACGTTCCCATTCGTCTGGTGCCACTGCAATGAGCATCACTTCCACATTCGGAAGGCCGACGAATATCCGTGCCTTCTTCCAGCTATTGGAATTGATGCGCGCCTCGCTCTCGGGAGTGAGCTGTCAGGGCCTCTTTAGAACGAACGTACGTCTTGAAACGATGTCAGTCACGCGCGTTCCCTCTGCCGATTGCGCGGGTTCGAGCCAATCGTTAGCCGCGGTGTTCGGTCGAGGGACGTGGCCTTCCATCTCTTTCCTGGAAACAGGTATTGGTTCGGAAAACGCCGTGCGACGCCTGATCCGTGCTGATCGCTATCCGGCCTTGGGACGGAGTCTGAACCGGTACGGCCCTTAGAGCCAGGTCTGCCTCCCAACACTCACATTCATGCAGGCCTCGCGCTTCTCGGGTCCGAACAAAGCGCACGCACCCACGTAGGCTCGCCGAACGCCCTCAACTACTGTCGTCGACAAAAAGGGAGAACACCACTTTGGATGCAAAGTTGCAGACTATGCTTTCCTCGCTCTCGCCGCTGGCTCGCGAATTGGATGCTCTACCGTCCGGGCGGCCCACCACCGACAACAATTGCGTGAAACTAAACACGAATGAGAACCCCTTTCCTTTGCCAGGCGTCGTGATGCGAAGCGCAATTGCAGCTCTCGAGCTGCAATACCGCTATCCAGAGGACGACAATGTCAGCTTGAGGCAGGCGGCCGCAGCTGCCTACGGCATTGCAACTGATCGCGTGATGGCTGGCAATGGATCGTCTGAACTGCTCAGCCTCATTTACAGAGCCTTTCTTGGCCCGGGCGACCACGTTGCAATGATGTCGCCGGGTTTTTCATTCAATCGCAAGCTTGCCATGTTGCAAGGGGCCCGCTTCATTGAAATTCCCTGGTCTGAACCGGACTGCTTGCCGATGGACGAGCTGCTTTTCGGTGCGGCTAAACAGGCCAAGTTCATTCTGCTGGCCAATCCGAACAATCCGACCGGAACCTTTATTCCGCTCGCTGAGATCGAACGCCTCGTTGCACGATCTGACCGATTGATCGTACTGGACGAAGCTTACGTCGATTTCGCACCTGAGGACGGCCTACGCCTCGTTGAGCGCCATTCGAATCTTCTGGTCCTGCGCACATTTTCCAAGAGTTATTCGGCCGCTGGCATTCGCGTCGGCTTCGGTTTTGGCCATCACGAGCTGATCGGGCGGCTTCGCAACATGCAGAATGTTTTCAACATGAATGTGGTCGCTCACGCCGTGGGGATGAGCGTCCTTGCGCATCGCGACGCCTATGAGGAGAACCATCGCCACGTCAGGCTTGAGCGCCAGCGCGTAGCCGCCGCCCTCTCTGAATTTGGGTTCTCTGTAACGCCTTCCCACGCGAACTTCCTTCTCGCCCGTGTGCCGGTAGGCCAGGGTGGCAGATGGTGGCAGGCGGCGTTGCAAGACCAGAGAGTCCTTGTTGCCTTCTTTCCGGATGCCGGCCTGGAAGAGTGCATTCGGGTTAGCATCGGTACAAAGCGTCAGATGGATGCGTTTCTTGCGGCCGTCGGCAGCGTTCTTAGGAAAGTGGGATGTCGTGGCTAGTGGTCCCTTCCACTCATCTCACAGATCTCCGTCGTAATCGATCCGGTCCCACACATCATGCGGCTTCGCGACGCAGCCCTGAGTCAGTTTTTCTCCAGTCGCCGCATTACGACCCGTTGTGAACGACTTCGCAGTAATAAAGCGCATTACCAGCGAGCACCTCTTGCACTCCCGAAACCCGGCGGACTCCGGTCCTCTCTATATAGGAGATAACTGAGTGAGAAACGTTGTTCCCTCGAACCTGACCTGCGGCATCTTTGACCATCTTGACGAGGACGGCCGCGATATCACCCGGCAATACGCTGACCGCCTTACCCTGGCGGAGGCCTACGACCGGCTCGGTTTCTATGCCTATCATCTGGCGGAGCATCATTGCACTCCGCATGGACTGGGTCCGTCGCCGAATTTGTTTCTGTCAAGCGTCATACAACGCACACGGCGACTTCGCGTCGGTCCTTTGGTCATGCTGCTCAACCTCTATCACCCGCTGCGTGCATTCGAGGAGATCTGCATGTTGGATCACCTGAGCGGCGGCAGGGTTGAGGTCGGCCTTGGTCGCGGCTCTCTGCCGATCGAACTGAGCTATTTTGGCGTTGGAGCCGATGTCGCCTCGAGCCGTTACGAGGAAGCTTCTCAAATCTTCGTTGGCGCGATGAATGGCGGCCCGCTCACATACGAAGGGCGGCATTTTGCGCTGAGCGACGTCCCTTTGACGCTTTCACCTCACCAGCGTCCTTGTCCCCCGACATGGATTGCAACAAATCGGCCGGAATCCGCCCGCTGGGCGGCGGCAAATGGCGCCAATCTTGCCTGCATGGGCCCCTCTTCTGCCGTTCGCAAGATCACCGATGTCTATCGCGCTAATCGAAACGTCACGGGCGACGCCAACAGCTCAGCGCCATTTCTCGCGTTGCTCCGCATGGTCGTGATTGCCAGCTCTGAAGCAGCGGCCCGTTCCCTCGCCGCGCCTGCCTACGAAACATGGCTCAAAAGCTTTAAATTCCTGTACGAGCTCAATGACATCCCGCCTCCGTCCAACCTGCCCCTGACCTTGGATGCCGCAATTGAGAGTGAACTGTGCGTTGTCGGAACGCGCGCTTCGGTGCGCCAAACTCTTCTCGATCAGGTCGAAGAGGCAGGCATCAACTATCTCCTTTGCCAGCTCGCCTTCGGATCTCTGTCACTGGATGCCTGCCTCAATACCGCAAATGCCATTCACTCCGAGCTCATAGCGGCAGATCGCTGACGGTGACCCGACAGCGGTTCCAATAAGTTCGCCCTTGACCCGGCAATAAATGGCGACAGCCAGGCCAGTGAGTACCGCAGCCGAATGCATCGATCAGGCTGCTCTTATCGTTCAAATGGCCATTACGCGCATGCGATCCGTTCGACTACATTACCAAACAGGGCGCTTAACGGCAGTAAATGCCCTGACTCTAATTTTGCGTGCGTTGGTATCGACCGAACAGTGGCCGGCATGGACAGGTGAGTTGGCTCACGCTGACCCCGCTTTGGCGCGCCAGTTGGTCGATCGCATTTCACACAATTCCAGGGTGTGCCCTATCGCCCGGTTGGGCCCGTCGTGACGCAGTGCCGGCGGCGCTCCGACCGGACGGAGGAGATCGCGCGTAAGCTCGAGATCGTGCTGGCGGAGTTGGCTTCGCTGCGCATTCTGCTGGCTGCGCACGGCATTAGCACCCCGCCACCTCTCGATGATGACTACCTCACTGTTCAGCGGTTCGCGGCGACGAATCACATAAGTCCCGAAGCCGTGCTCTCTCGGATCCGCCGCGGCAAGTTGCGTGCGGAGAAACGCGGTGGTCGCTGGTGGGTGAAATGCACGGTTTGCACAGCATAGCCGTGCAGTGACGAGGACAGTAAGAGAGAATGGATCAAGATACGGAAGCGGCACATGGAAATGATCTGTGCGTTCACGTTGGTATCTCCTCTGGGCTCGACGCGACAGCCAATGGAAAATCAAGAGATTTATCGAGGTGAACGTGGCGCACGACCAACACACCGACGTAAGACCGCGAGGCTCGATCTCGATGGCCTACGCAATCACAAAACGCGTCGGCGCCCCGAGCACTTGCACATCGGATGACAATCCTTACGTGACCGGGATGACTCAGTCGATTCGGTCTTGTCAACAGAGCGATCCGAGTGAACAAACGAAAGAGCACGGACGCGTGCCACCAAACGTTCCACCCGGCTGCAGCAAGTCTTGTAGCAAATGGCGCACACGCTCCATCTCGGTTTTGAACGTGAGCCACCACACGCTTACGGCCTGGAGCATAGGAAGAGAGATGCTTTGCTCGCAAGTCGCACAGTTGCGAGTTTCCCTGATCATAACTTGAACGTCCGTCTCACACCCGTAGCAGCGGCAAATGTATCCAGGTCATTTCGCCTATTCGGGCCTCGGCTCGCGCACCGGTGTCAAACGGAACAAATCTGATTTCGCTGGGATGCGCGCCAGAACCTGGCTGCAGAAGGAGATAGCCGATGATGTCACCAAGACTGATGTCAGTCCTCGGGTCGATGGTAGCGGTCGAGCGTATGTTTTGGAAACTTAGAGAATTGATCGACGGCGACAGCTCGATCCCACCTGATGTTCGAGAGACGCTTCACATAATGTTAGACGCAAAGCTTCTTGCCGCAAAGGACAAGATCGTGGGCGACGCGCGCGCTGCAATTGATGCAACTCCCGATTTGCCGCAGGCGGCCCGCGACCGCGCATACAGATCGCTCGGCTCTGCAATGAAAATGTTCATGTCCAGCGAACCGCACCGCACTCCGCATGCTCGTAGCGAAATCGGTATCTCCAGCGCTCATCGCAAGATGCATTGACGCATGCTCCGCTCCATCGAGCGCTTGCCGCGAAAGGGCTAGGTTAACCTACTCAAACCGGCGACAAGAAGACATCGCCTCCATTTTTTCGAGACTGCCAAGCGATGCATGTAAGGCAGCGTCTTTCTCATCACAGATTGTTCCATCAGTAGGCAAGGCCTGGAAAGATGGCTACGGCACCTTCTCCGGCACCATCGCTCGTAATTCCGGCCCTCGGTCTCAGAGGATGAGTGCGGTCCCCTTGCACTTCAATGCGGCCGGCTGGCGGCCTGCCGACCCGCAAACAGCGCGTGACGACAGTTGCGCCAGCGCGTGGGACGATGCCGTCGAGACAAGTGCACCACTCTGACCAGACCACATCGATCGCCATCACGAGTTTCCTTTCCTGCAACGATCACCGCGTGTGGACTGCTCCGCAAGTGATCTGCAGAGCTGTGTCAGGCTAAGGGAAGAGAGATCCAGAACGCTCGCCCGACGTCGCTTTGATCTCGCATCAGGATCAACGTTGAGCTCACCGTGACCAATAGTTCCTTGCCCAGTTCGATTTGCTGAACTCGCCTACCTAAACTGAGAGGTTTCGAAGGTGCGGCTTCCTGCCTAGAACTCGACTTGCGATGGTCAGTACAGCGGATGCATCATGAAGCCTGACGAGCGCCTCGCCGAAGTAATCGAAAATAGCGCGTGTTTTGATAATGAGGCATGGGAGGTGTGGGCACAGTGCCTCTCACCCACCGAGCGGCTGGCGTATATTCGCAAGCATCGCTCTCACTTCCGGTTCACAGATTACGATGAAGTAATAGCTGTTGTACGCGGTCGTCGCTTCACCGGTTGCTCATCGCAGCTCCTTACATGGCGCCACAGGATACGCGCAAGGACGCTGCAAAGCGCTTTGCTCTTCTCGGTTGCGGTTTGGCTGGGGGTCATCTGGCTTGCGGTGCGCTTCATCCGCTGAATCAGCAGCCGGGTTTTCGTCCACACCTGAGCGTCACTGTGTTCGCACGCGAGTGAGCACTGCGGCGTCGTTGGAGATGATCTGAAAAGCCGCAACCGGACCCAGCGTTCGGTTCGAACATTCCATTAGGCGCTAAGGTTAGGATGCAGTTACAGCAATTCTCACCGACGTTGTTAAGACGCACGAGGCTGGGGACGCCAAGACAAGAGAGTTGAAATGAAGAACTTGTTGCTTGCGATTGGAAGCATTGTGGCGTTTGGCGCGGCGGCGCCGGCATTCGGTGCAGATCTGACTGGACTGCCAGCCAAGCTCTCTACACCAAAGCTCCGGGGCCTGTCGCGGCTGCAATCTACGACTGGAGCGGCTACAACGTGGGTATGAACGGCGGCTTGGCCTCAAGCTCGAATTGCTGGGATTGCGATGGCGGCAAGCCTGAGGGCTGTCATGATGCGACCGGCGGAAGCGTGGGTGGCCAGATCGGCTATCGATGGCAGATGGGCCAGATCGTGCTTGGTCTTGAAGGCCAGGGGAACTGGGCTGATTTGACCGGCTGGAATCCAGCGCTGCTTTTTTGGATATCAACCCGACCAAGATTGATGCGATCGGCCTGGTAAAGGGCAGATCGGTTATGGCTTCGACCACGCACTGCTTTAGGCCAAAGCGGCGCCGCGGTGACGAGCAACACGTTTCGAAACATCTGGACGACGGGCGAGCCGGGTGGAGAAAGCAAGCACGTTCTTTGGGGCGGCGCCCGCGTTCTGCCCGAGCAGGATCGCTGGATGGGCGTAACGAAGCCATCGACCGAATCGTCTGCCCCCTAAATCAACAGCGCCCACAGGATACTTTTCGCTCTCGGCGCGCTCGGACAGCGCACCTCGCGGACCCCCTTCCCTCTTCTCAGAACTGATAGTAGAACTCCGTTCCCGTTTGAGCTATTCCTTCCAGGTCGATGAATACTTGCCGCCCAACCACGGCCACAGCCGATTGGCGGCCAATAGCCGAACTTTGAAGTCGCTGATGCTGGTTTCGAGTGCTGCGATGTGAGTAGCAAGACAAGTCGACAGTCGCTTGAGCCGGAGCACCTCCGCTATGGGTTGTTCCACATGAATGTGAGCTGTCACCCAGCGAAGGGGCATGGTGATTCAGGTCCTCGATACCCGTTCAAGTGACTGCGCTCCGCCCATTGTTTTTGTCGGCAAAAATCGGGCTGGTAACTGGATTGCCCGCGAAAAACGGGGCGCGTTTGGCGGGCTTTTTATCAACCGCGCCGAAGCTCTGAAATACGCTCTCTTCAAGAACGGACGCCAACCAGAGAACATCATCGAAGTGGCGCGTGAGATCGAGCTCGATATTCCCAGCCCGTGAACTGCAGAACACGAAGGATTGACCGCCCTTCTGCATCCGCTGACCCGTCGGAGCCGGGCACTCGCTAATCGATGTTATTGAGTGTGCGCACTTCAACCTTCAATTAGGCAGCCCACAGGCTTCCCGCTGCAGGTTCTATCGTCGGCAATCATCGGCCAATCATGCTTCCGGTCGATGAGCGCCACATCGTTATAAACCTGAACATCAGCCGTCCTGATTCGACTGCGACGACCCAAGATGAGAAGGACGCACCATCGACTGTTCCATCTGGCACACGTTTCATTTCGCGAGCATAGCGCAGAAGTTAAAGAACTAGTCTAGTCAGTTTCATCTGCATCGGGCTATCTTGAGGTGGAATGCGTTCGCGGGCGTAGCGCCATCTCGTTCGCAGCGATACTCAGAGACACTCAGATTCGCGGCGTCCGCCGCAAACATATTCAGCTTATGATTTGAGCCGCTAGATCATCGCAATCTTCGCATTGGTGGTCCGCGAAAAGGTAGTTCATTAAGCTAGCTGCGGGCGCGTAATTCGCTGCGCATTTCGCCGGAGCAACCCACAGTCGCCCCCTTACATTTCGACAGATCTGCGTCAGCGGGAACGGAAGCGCGGCCGTTACTTTAGATAAGACGCAGACGCCGTGCCTTGACGACGCACTGCGTACGGCTGGTCGTTTCCAGCTTTCGCATTGCATTTTTGACATGAAAGTTGACGGTGTTCTCGCTTACTTTCAGGATGACTCCGATGGCCCAGGATGACTTCCCCTCCTCGACCCATAGCAAGCACTGTTTTTCCCGTTCCGACAGCGCAACCTCTTGCACATCCGCCATGAGTTTCTCCTGAAGCCGAGAGGACGTGGATCGAGATCAGCAAATGCCATACCAGTCAGTGGCACCGCAAACGCTCGCGGCAGGACAAGATCTTGGGAGATTGCCGGTTCACTTCTCCGGAGACTGCAATCCAACTGCAGCCCTATGGACGGGATTGCGACATATGTCGAAAACGCAACTGCAGTATTTGAGACAACCGTAGCAGGTCGATATTTGCTGAACATCTGCGTGAGCTAGATATCACCCTTTGGTCAAGCGTTCCTCCCGCAAAGGGTGAATGCTCTGTGAAGAGCCGTAGCACCCGGCTCGCGAGCCGAGATCCTTCATTTGCACTAAAGCTTTCCTTTCCAACGTGTCGGCTCCGATCCACCCATCACAACAGCCCCGCGTTCGGCGCCACCCTACGGCGATAATGCAAGCTTTCGCGTCAATCAACTACCAACGCTGGTCATTGATCGGCATCACAACAAAACGGTATGAGCAGGGGGGCTTGCGCCAACCGAAGCTCGGCCTCCAGGACTTCTGTATGAAGTATCAACCACAATCCGCCCGGCCCAACGCAGGTCATCAATGCACTCGGCCGTCGCCTGTCGAAATGCTTCGTGCCCAGGTCTGCTCGAATGGCGAGCTCTCGTTTCTGATGGAAGCGCATGACGGCCTGGCCGCCACAATCGCTCAGCGGTCAGGATCTGGTTTGTCGATTGCTAGCTCGCTCGGCTATCGCGATGCCAATGAAGGTTCATGGACCCAGCTCGTCGAGAGCGTCAAACGAATAGTGGATTCGACCGAGCTACCTGTGGCTCGTTGACGGCGACGGGGGGTTCGGTAATTTCAACAATGAGCGCCTCTTGGCACGCAAACTCCGTCAGGGTGGCGCGGCCGGTGGCTCGCTCGAGGACAGCTGCTTTCCAAGATGAACTCGCTCATTGGAGAGCGGCATACGCTGGCTGATGTCGACGAATTCTCCGGTCGTCTGCGGGCTGTGAAGGATACGGTCACTGAAAACCTTGTTCTCGTGGCTAGGATCGAAGCGCTGATCGCCGGCCATGGATTGAACGAAGCCGTCTTGCGTGCTCATGCCGATGCCGACGCAATCTTGATTGATTCGCGAAAGAGTACCGCGGACGAGATGCTTCGTTTGTCAGCGAGTGGCGGAACCGGCTACCTGTTGTGATTGTTCCGACGACATACTATTGAACGCCTCAACCTCTCGTGAGGCGGGAATCTCCACGGTCGTCTGGGCCAATCACTCATTGCGAGCTGCGGCAGCTGCAATGCGGCGCGTCTGCGACAGTATCGCAGCGCAAGAGGGCGTTGCGGGCATTTAATCCCATATCGCCCCGCTCAGCGCGTTATTCGAGCTTCTGGGGTTGACGAATTCGCCGCGGCCGAAAAACAATATCTGCAGCCCAGCTAGTCCATGTCAGCAGGGTTGGCACCTAAAGTTCCTTTTTTCAAAACCGGCCGATGCGCCCCTAAGCCTCTCGTCGGTGTCGCTCCAGTATCAGCCAGCAAGGCCCGCGACCTAACTTCCGGGGACAGCTCCGGAACATCGGTAAACATCTGCCCCTGACGCTGAAGGA
The DNA here is from genome assembly GCF_055811355.1 of Bradyrhizobium sp. WSM4873. Lineage (NCBI taxonomy): Bacteria > Pseudomonadati > Pseudomonadota > Alphaproteobacteria > Hyphomicrobiales > Nitrobacteraceae > Bradyrhizobium > Bradyrhizobium sp. WSM4873. Next base: position 51,987 of record NZ_JBVVPS010000035.1, read on the forward strand.
AGCTCACACGGCGGCTGATTCAGGTGTATGCGTTGCTGGCCATTCACACCTACCCCTCAAATTTCTGGGATGGTCGGACAAGCCTGCGGCACTTAGCACCGAACAGAGGCGTTCACGATGCTTGCGAGGCGAACGCGGGATGAAGAAGGCGAATGAAATGCCTCTGAATGCTCCCAAGCATGCTCTCATTCTCGCCGCTGCCAGTTGGCTCTCGACTGCGACCGCTTACGGATCTAAACTCGAAACCGCTAGCCCAAATCCATGGCACTGCCATCCTGAACAACGCGCTACATAACGTGATCTATCAAGATCGCCCCGCTGGCGGTTATCTCCCCCGCGCCAGCGAACCGCGGCCTGTCAATACCGTCATGCGGCACGGGCCGTCACGCCTCACCGATATCGCGCCGGGCGCCATTGTTGGAGGAGAATTTGCGAGTAATTGAAAGCTTCACCGGATGGGTACCTTGTGGAAGAAGAATTGACGCGCTTGAGCTGTGTGGTTAGGTGTGCTGCCGCAGCTCACGCATCGCGTTTTGCCATTGTGCGCGAGCTTAACAAAGTACAGATTTTCATCGAGTGCTTGCGCGTGCTAGGAACGAGGCCGTGAAGCATTGACGCGCGGTCCCGCTGCGCGCGAGGCGAGGGAGCCGTAAATCTAGCGTGCGCAGAATTCTGGCCTGCTTCTTGACGTTGTGCCCTTCTCCGCAACAGAGATGGGTCACGCCAGCAGCTTGGAGGTCGCGAAGCGCCCGTTTAATCGTGATGAGGCTGACTCCGAATTCCTCTCCAAGCATAGCAGTGGACGGAATTGGAGCATCCGGCTGATAAGTCTCATTGGAGATGCGCTTCAGAATCTCCTTGCTTACCGTCATGTGAAGCGATGAGCTGGGACGGAGACGACAAGGTGCTGTCGACATTTCGTTCCGATCTCCCTCTGGCCGAACGTATTCGCATTCCGATTGCGGCTAGTGGAACTGTCCCTAGCAATCTCGATCGTCAGCGAGGTGCCTTGATTGCGAACACGTAGCCCAGGGCGATGGCATACCTTATGCTTGGCATTTTCTGTCAACGTGCTGCATTGAATTGCGTTACGGCAGCTGGAATTGGGCCTTAGTAGCAATCTCCAGGATACAAAGACGAAATCTTGCTTGGCTTTGAGATGTATGAAATGATGGTCACGCTTTCCGTTTTTGGTCCCAGCCTGACTTCGGAACCGGCCTTGAACTCTGGCGGATCATGCTCCGTTGAAGCGCATGATAGGGAGTTCGCTGGAGGACGGCGTGGCATGGCCACCGAGCGCGAGTATCAAGCGACATCCTCCATCAACGACATTAGACCAAAAAGCGCATCACCCGTGTGAGCCAAAGTAGGAAAGCGTCGGTAAGCAACGACACCAGAGGCAGGAAACTTCAGTTCGGCCGGTTCGGCAGCAACATCACCTAATGGATAGACCCGTCCCGCCGGCTGGTTCGCCTTGACTTCATCGGCCGGTTTGGCAAATGGCTCGAACAGGCCGTCGCAAGGCGCGTAGATGGAGTTGTGCGGGCTTTGATATTTGAGAATCACGGACGAGCTGGGCTCGATGCGGTCCATAGCCGGAAGAATTTCATAATCGTGCAGAACCCGTCTCAGGCCACGCTCAGCGATCCGCAGCCCACGTTGTGAGAGAGTGGCCCCGAAACCCAGCTCAGTCGTCAGAGCAGGAATTCCGTGTTGCTCAGCAGCGGCGTAGAGAGTTGACCCGGCACCTGCACCCGCGCCATGGGTAATCGCCCCAAATGGTGCGTCAAAGCTTTTCAGAAGCCGCAAAATCGCGGCAGCCTCAGCGTCGTTCCGGCCGGAGCGGGCGAGCGCGACCGGCAAATAGTCCAGCGACCGGCCTCCGGAGTGAAGATCAAGGACCACATCCGCCAGAGGAAAAAGTTCTGACGTCACATAGTGGGCGATCATTGCGGTTGGCCCACCATTTGCGTGGCCCGGAAACTCACGATTGAGGTTACCGCCGTCAAGTGGAGAATTCCGGCGACCAGCGCTAACGGCGGGCCAATTCAGAGCAGGAAGGATAATGATTCGACCGCGCAGATTTGCGCTTGAAGACAACTCCCGTGCGAGATTGCGTAGCGCGATTTGGCCCTCGTACTCGTCGCCGTGCGTTCCTGCTGTCAATAGAGCGGTTGGTCCGCTACCGCCGTTGAAACAGAGTATGGGAACAGGTATCCAGCCGTAGGCGGATATGTCGGACGAATATGGGACGCGGGCATAGTCCGCCTGCATTCCAGTTGCCGAAAAATCGATCTTGCTCCACACGCGGCTTTTCATTGTTAACCCTGTTCAGTAAGCGATCTGGCTGTCATCGCTCGGCTCACGCAACGAAATTTTCTTCGCTTGCAGGTCGACGACTAGGGCGGGACCATGCGGGCTTGATATAGATTTTACAGATCGACTGGGCAATCGCTCGGGCGCGATCTCGCTCAGAAATTCAGGACCACTTTCGGTAGCTCGAAAGACTTCTTCGGTCTGATACACGCCGCCCGTCATCTCAAGCTTCGGTTCAAGATGCAGGACCATGTCTTCCAGAATGATCTCGTTCGAGCCGGCCATCAATGATGGCAGTTCCGTTAACGCGTTACCTGAGCCGTGGCCAACACGACGCGCCGCCGTCAGGCGAGACTGGTTGCGCTCCGACCAGAGTTCCTCAAAGGGACGATAGACTATGGCGCCGGTCATCCCAGGCCTTATCTTCTCTGCTAATCGAATTGTCACGCCTCTCACGAACCCGTCAGGTCTTCCTGCTCTGGCGTTGCTCTACTGATCTTTCGCGACCCGATCCGGATCACTGATCTGATCAGCACGGCGTGCGCCTATATCAACCCAGATGAAGTTGCCGCGGGCCAATGGAACGTTGTAGTTCGGTTGTCCGTAAGTCTTTCCTGCGGGATCAAAGCGAAGTGGAAGCCGGTCGACGCTATCGGCCCCCAGCGCGATCATTCGCTGCTTGAGCAATTGGCCGAACTCATATTCATCCATGTCGAGGCGCAGATCGGCCAAACTAGCAAAAAAGCTCGCCGTTGCTATGCGACGGGCCTGACGTTTGGTGGCCAGCTCGTGCTGACTTTTGACGAGCCGCTGCTGCCAGATGAGGTCGGCTGTGCGATAGCCTACACTTGCGCTGCGCCGCCCTCATGTAATCGATCAGTGCGATCGATCCGCGCCCAAACATGTCGGGTCCATAGTCAAATCGAACAGCAGCACCGGCCGAGAGATCATTCAGAAACTCGCCTGCGGCGGATACTGCGACTTCGGTGTAGCCATGATGATAGATGGGCTGAACGTGGCGGTTCGGCCATGCTTGCGCATTGCGCTCTTCCGAGCTGCTAATGATTATTGCAATCCTGGCGCGATCATGTCGCGCAATCGCTAACAGCGGCTTGGTATCCAGAGTCCAGAATAGCGTTCTGAACCCGGAGTAATAATCACAATTCTGCCATGACGTCAGAATCACGGCATCGACATTTGCATCTGCTATGTTGGCGCACAGGCGGGCAATGACCTCCGCTTCACCCAGGCAGGTGGAGGCAATGCCATGTTGTTCTCCATCGCTTAATTTCATTTGCATGAGGTCGACTTCGCAGGCGACTGGCCGGTATGAGGGGGGTTCTGCCAAGGTCTGAAGCTGCGGCGGCTAACATCATACGTGATATACTGCTATGTCAGCCGGCTTCCTCAGAGCCGACATACCAGATATACTCGCCCAAAGTGGCGCAGCGAATCTGCCCGACGCAAGCGCCTACCAATCGTTCTAGCGCTGCAGAAGATTCTAAAAAGGGACCCAATGGTTGCAACCAAGGACGCAGATGCGCCCCGGCGGTGGTCAAACGCATCATATGAAGGCGATGGAGGCATTGGCACAAAAGCGCACATAGGCATGATCGTGATGGATAACGCTCAGACTCTGTCACATGAAGCGCGTGGCATGCTTACCTTACCTGGCGTGGCGCTGTATCGAATCTCGACACCGGGAAATGGTGCAACTTCGCTTCGGTTGATCTATTGAAGGATGCGTTCTCTGGACTTGACGAAGCGCTGGCTCACATCAACGCAACGCGTCCGTCCTTTGAGTTTCGACCTGAGGACAAATAACTCCGCGACTTGATCGAGATCAATGCCTCGCTCAGAAAAATCGTGAAGGCTTTGTCGCAAGAACGATCATGAGCTACGACTTCCCTGAGCGTGATGCAACGCCTGCTACAGCGAAATAGCTTTGCGGAATCGACTATCGTTAGACTACCCAAATAGCCCTCCAGACCTGCCGCTCGCGGGCAGTTCATACGATGCCGGCCGGCCCTCTTCGGGTGGTACGTATCGCGATAGGTCCGCGCAGAAAAGCAGAAGCGCTTGATATTAGGCCCCATGGACATCAGCTCGAACAACAACGAAACGCTGTGCGTCGCTCCGCCCCCCGCGTCGCTCGAAGGGTTTGCTAGTCTCTCGGTACCGCTTTATCGAGCTTCAACGATTGTTTTCCCAAACGCAGCGGCCTATCGCGCGCGTGCGACACGGTCGCCGGATGGCTATACCTATGGCCTCTCTGGAACTCCAACAACCCGGACGTTGGAGAACCAGCTGGCGGCAATTCATTCCGCAAGCCGATCTATCATCGTGCCGTCGGGGCAGTGCGCGATAACATCCGTTATGCTCGGCCTGGTGAACCATGGCGAGCACTTGTTGATCGCCGACAATGTCTATCCTCCGGTGAAGCTATTCGCGCGGACAATCCTTCAGTCCTTTGGAGTCGATACAGAGTACTTTGATCCGACTCGTCTCGCCGACCTCGACGCCAAGTTCCGACCTGGCGCAACCAAGCTAGTTTGGGTTGAGTCGCCGGGCTCAACCACGATGGAAATCTGCGATATCCCGGCCATCGCAGCGAGGTGCAGAAGATCTGGCGCGCTTCTGGGATGCGACAATACATGGGCGACTGGTTTGCTGTGTAGACCTCTAAGCCTGGGCGTGGATATCGTGGCCGAGGCGCTTACTAAATATGCAGGTGGTCACTCCGACCTACTTCTCGGTGCGATCATTCTTGATGATCTTGATCTGTATGCGCGTTTTCGGAGCACTTTGGGCGCTCTGGGGGTGGGCACATCCCCCGATGATTGCTCGCAGGCGTTACGGGGCATCCAAACGATGGCTCTTCGGATAAGGCACGCGGGCGCACTTGGCGAGCTATTCGCGCATCGCTTGGAAAAGTCAGGTCTTAAGGTCTTGCATCCATCTCTTCCTTCGTTCTCTGGGCATGCCTTATGGCAGCGTGACTTCGCGGGCTGCTCCGGTGTTTTTAGTCTTCTACTGCAGGGCGTCGATGTCGGCAAAGTTGACCGTGCTCTCGACCAGTTGAGGACGTTTGTCATCGGTGCTTCTTGGGGAGGAACGCGAAGCATTGTCGCCCCCATGACTGTCGCAGGCGAGCGGCAGGCAATGCCCTCGGAATTGCACCGAAGCTATATCCGACTGAGCCTTGGTCTGGAAAGCGCTGAAGAACTTTGGCGCGATCTTGAAAGAATGTCGGATGTTCTCTTGGGCTGATGTGCAACTGCACGTAACCCACGCTTAACGTTCGAGATATCGACGGGGCAATCTCAGGAACAGCGGGAGAGTTCGTTTCTGCTTCAAGGCTGAAACGGCGCCGACGGAGCAATCGCCCCGGAAACGCTTAGACAAAAGTACCGCTTTTCGGGGTTTAGCTCTGAAAAGCAGGACGGCAGTTCTGCGCCGATGGTGAAAGTCGTAGCCCTAGTGAGTGGGTGCGATGAAGCCCTTAGGCCAATGACAGAGGGGGGCAAATCACCCGCCGTGCGCGGGAAGTAACACCTATGACCACACCCGATACATCTTGCGTTTCCGTAATCGGCGCTGGAATTGCCGGCATCACAACGGCCTATCACCTCGCCAGGCGTGGCTGCCGGGCGACAGTCTTCGGCCGCTAGCCCCTGCAGTCGAGCTTTTGGAGACGCGCATGTGAGCGATGCCTTCGACACGATGCCGGTGAAGTCGGACCGCAACGACGCGCGTAACATCGCGCAGCTGATGCGGCTAGCCTGATTACGGCCGGTGCACTGCAAGTTATCGACGCGCAGGAAGTGCGAGCCCTGCTGACGGCGCGCAAGCTGGTGCAGAGCACGCTGCTGGACGTTGAGAACAGCCTGCGCGGAATCTTGCACGGCTTTGGTTCGCTCGGTTTCGATCTGGCCAGGATCGGACCGGAGGCTGGACCGCTATCGCAATAGCTTTATGCGGCCATGACGCCTGCGCTGCGGTGGAAACTCCCTTCACCAACGGTGGCCGGCTCTCTGCCTCGAACGCCGAGGTCTGGAACAGCTGGTCCACGGTACTGAAGGACATCAAGTTGATGTTCACGGCGGGAGCCTTGCTTCTCGTCAATCCGACACCGTCTTGGCACAAGATGTCGTGGATGGCGCAATTCGCTACGTCCATCCCGAAATACGAAGAGAACACAATCGCAACAGCACGCGAAGGGCGCGAACTCATCCCATGCGGATGGCGCAGGATGAAGAGATCACGGTCGAGTGTGAGAGAAAAGAAGCATCCTGCGCTTCCGTCACAGCAAGACCAAGTTCGACCCGGCAGCTCGGGTTTCCGCACTGCTGGCCAGGGGTGGCCTCGAGCGCCGAGCGGTGACGGCTGAGGAGATTTGCGCGATCGAGCCGTCGCTCAGACCCATTCGCTCGCGGTTCTTGAGCGCCCGCCCGACCCGATCCACAACACGCGACCATCGCGCACCTGGCCAGGTTCGCTGTTCCAGATTGTGGACTTGACGCAATTGTCGCACCGACAGGCTCTCGGCAGAGGTCCGAAATTAGAACGTCAGTGGCTCGACTATGCAAAACAGTAACAGGCACGGACCAAGATGGCTCGAGCTTGCGTTTCTCGAAGGAGCGATACAGAGCGTTCTATGAAATCATCGCCATCCAATACGATGCTGGTCAGGCGTGTCGATGTTAGAATAAAGACAATCGATGCGTAAGATTTCCGACAACCTGTGCCGGGCCGAACGCGCCAGTCTTTGTTCGTACTCACGTGCATCCCCGGCGCGCTAAAATGCATTACCAAAAGTCGCAAAGCGCTGCTTATTGACCCGGATGTTCGCCTCCACAGTGCGGCCGAACTACGATAATATGAGTTTCGAAGACGCAAATTGCGGGACAGTAATTTTCAGGCCTCCGATCACATATAAGGCGCAGCGCCTTGCGATCAGTGCCCTCAAAATTGCTTACCTTGGCACGATACCTGCTCATCTTCTCGTCAGAGCTCTTTCGCAGATCGCTTGTGTTTATCCAAGCGCCCCGTGGCGGAGCGAAGATGGGATGCGATTACTTAAATGAATGACGCTGGATCGAACTACTCCATAATCAAACTGCAAGTCACGCGGCTGAGGCCCACCGAAGAAATTGACATTGAACGAGCTAGGCTGCTGGCAAAGGCAATCAAGGAAGAGGGCAGGTGGACGGAGCCGATCTTAGTTGAACGCAGCCATTCTGTGATCATGGACGGTCACCATCGCTGCTTCTGTGCGATCGGACTCTGTTTGGCCGTCGTTCCATGCGTCCTGCTTTCCTACGACGACCCCAATTTGGAAGTAACCTATTGGGCCGATGGGGCACCTGTTGATGCGGCGCGTATTATCAAAGCCGGCCTTTCAGGTGATCTGATGAAATACAAGACAACACGACACCGGCTACATGTCCCACTGCCATCTTGCTCGGTGAACCTCGATGAGTTGAGACGACAATCACTGAAACAGCTGGTGGCTCAAAACGGATTGAAATGATGGGCCCTTTGTTGCTTGAGAATTTAGTGGAGCTACATCGCCCATCGAGCGAAGTTCGCGCTGGCTGATCGGCAAATAGCTGCTTGTTGGATAGTTTACTGTAAGGTGGCCGCGCTGCCGCAATGCTAGTGCCCCAAACCAGAAGGCCGCAATATAGGGTGACGGGCGTTGCGGTAGGAATAGCTGCCGCGGTCCTTCCGTCGAGCCTCATCGGCCGTGTGTGCACGATCGGAACCGGCGTGGGACTGTGCTTTCCCAGCTTCTGCCTGGGCATCGTGCTGATGCTGGTGTTGTTAATTCACCTCAATTGGTTCCCCTCCGGCGGTGCGGAGAGCTGGCGCAGCCTGGTTCTGCCGGCAGTCACCATGGCGCCCGCAAGCTCCGCCGTGCTTGCCCGCTACACCCATGTCGCCGTTCGCGAAGCGCTGGACAGCCGGTATGTGTCGGCTGCGCTTACGCGCGGCATTCCGTTCTGGCGGATGTTGATCCACCACGTATTGCCCAATGCGGCGGCTCCGATCCTGACGATTCTTGGCCTCTTCATCGGCCGAACGGTAACCGCCTTACCGTGGTCGAGACGGTCTTCTCATGGCCGGGTATACAAACCTCTTCCTCACTTCAGTCGCAAACAGGGATGTTCCAGTGGTGCAGGCAATTGTCCTGCTTGCTGGCACTGCGATGATCATCACCAACCTGGCCGTCGATCTCGGTTACACCTGGCTCGGTCCGCGCTCGAACTCGTCAGAGACATAGATGAGCATTGCCTGGGCGTATGAATGGACTTGGAACATCTTTCGTTCTTCGAAAGCCCAACGCCGCTCTCGTAAGCAGCCCAAATGGGACTCCATGGTGCCGCGATGTGGATTGTCGGATGTGTGTTGATTGCCGCACTGGCTCAGGTGATCTCCGCCTATCCTCCAGCACAGATCTCCTTGGATGCACGGCTTTGGCCGCCACCATTCTTCGGCGGTAGCTGGACCATTTGTTGGGCATTGACGAGCTCGGTCGGGACGACCTGGCTCGCTTGATATATTCGATCCAGATCAGCATGCTCGTTGCGGTGGGCGGGACCTTCATCAGTACCCTGCTGGGCGTTTCGTTGGGCTTCCTCGCGGCCGAGCTTGGCGGACTGATTGAAATGGCTCCCGGTTTGGGGACCAGAGGCTAAGTTGGAAAAGGGCCGCTCCGTTTGATAGACGGAGGGCATGATGACGAAGAAGACGAGACGGAAAATGGACGGGGCACTGAAGGCGAAGATTGCGCTGGAGGCGGCGCGGGAGCAGGCGACGGTGACCGAGCTGGCTCAGCGCTGTGAGGTGCACCCGAACCAAATCTATGCGTGGAAGAAACAACTTCTGGAACAGGCGGCGCGGGCCTTTGACGCGGGTGTCGGGCGGGAGAGCGAGGAAACGCGCGAACGCGAGATCGAAAAGCTGCACGCCAAGATCGGGCAATTGACCATGCGATTCTGGCGTGGCGGCTGTCGAACACGATGGACGTCTCGTTCTGCGTGGCGGTTTTGGAGAGGCGCTGGCGAAGTACGGCACGTCGGAGATTTTCAACACCGGCCCAGGGCAGCCAGTTCACCAGCACGGCCTTCACCGGCGCGCTGGCGGGCGCAGGGATCAAGATCTCGATGGATGGCCACGGCCGCTGGATGGACAACGTCTTCATCGAGCGGCTGTGGCGGTCGCTTAATCATGAGAATATCTATGTCGAGGGCTATGCCGACGGCCGCGAGGCCAAAGCAGGGATCGCAAACTGGATCGCCTTCTACAACGATCGCCGCCTTCATCAGGCGCTCGGCTATCGCGCGCCGATGGCGCTCTGGCGCGAACGGATGCGCACCGCGAAGGCTGTGGACATGGTGGACAACGCTGACGCGTTGACCACATGCCACAGCAACAGCAGCAGACAGAGTCTCTGGCAGAGTGATAGAAAGTGATCAGGGGCGGTCAGTTTGCAACTAACAAACCGGCTCAATTGATCCCGTTCCGCGGGTCCATTTCATGATCGACGAGAGAGTCATGGCATTTGTCGATGTGCAGGCTGCTGTGCCGTTCATGATGACCGCACTTCTTGTCATAACGATATTTGGCAATTCGCTGGGACCCTTCGTCTGTCTTGTGGGCGCGCACGGCTGAGAACGCCAAGCCCGCATCGCGAGAGGCCTTGCTTTGATGGCCCGCAATCGGCTCCATGTAACGGCGGCCCGGACCTATGACGCTTCGCGGGTTCATATCTACGCAAGGCATATTCTCCCAGCCTGTGCACCGACCATCGTGGTCGGCACGACGCTTGGGCTCACCGAGACGGTTCTCCTGGAAAGCACCCTGAGCTTTCTGGGAATGGGGATACAACCGCCCCCGTCCAGCTTGGGCAATATAGCGGGATTCGGCAGTGACTATTTGCTGACCACCTGGTGGATCGCCCTCGCGCCAGGGTTCGTCATCGGGGACAGCGATCGCCCTCATGACAATCAGCGCGTCCCTACCCCGGACGGGACCTCGCCCAGCTTCTTTCACAGCCATCTGAGGAGACGTCATGTCGCGTCCGGACGTCGAACGCTCAACAACTCAAATGATCAGGAACATGCCTCTGTATCAGCAGAAGAGGAACTTCCATTGGGTGGTCTGCGAAGGGAACGCGAGACTCCACCCCGCGCCATTGTGGTGTTGTCCACCATCTCGAGCAGCGCCGGTAGATGACGCCGTACAAGGAATAGCATTTTGCGCTCGACCGGAGTGGCGCCGCCTGAATGGTAGGCATTGATCATCAAATCGATCGGGCCTGCATCATGAACGATTCCCTTTCTCCATGCTGACGTCGCCAGCACCAACTTCTCGCTTGAGGAAAGTAGGTGTAGCGCGCGAGAAAGAACTCGAACTCGTTCGGTTTGAACTTGGGAAAGTCGACATAACGCCGCGCCGGGCGGCCAATGACATCTGGCAAAGCGGCCAGCAACGCTAGTCGATGAAGGTCAAAGGGCAATCTGAAGATCCGGCTATATCCAAGGAATATCTCGTCGGCACCTTCGCCGGTAAGGAGAACCTTGTGAGAGTGGCTGACCGCTCGCGCAGGCAAATACATCGCCGCTTCGTCGTGCATGTCGATTGGATGACCGCGTAATGCTGCAAGGCGCTTAGCGACATCCAGGCTCATTGCCCCAGGCAGCTGGACCAAGACGTGGGAGAGCTTGAGGGATTTCGCGACCTCGACAGCATAAGGGCTTTCGTCGTATGCATCGTTGCATACGATTTCAGTAAAGCGTGTCGACTTTTGCGACGAGTGCCTTTGAATCGAGCCCTCCGGAAAGCAGCGCAGCGACTGGAGTGTGCGGCAGCAAATGTTCCTCCACGGCGCTGCCGATCAAGGGTTTGAGAGAACTGCAATCATCACTCTCATTGAGGTAGACAGGGCGGATTCAAACGGTCGTCGCAACACCAGGAGTTTGGAGGTTGCGATGAACGTTGTAAGGCGCAGATCGGCGCGGT
>NZ_JBVVPS010000036.1:0-63231 GCF_055811355.1 Bradyrhizobium sp. WSM4873
AAATCGGGGGGGTTTTTTCTGCCCGCCCCCCAAACCCCCCACGGGGTCCCCCTGGTTTCCCCCCCTCCCCTTGGTTGGGGAGATTGGGCACAAAAGCAAAAGGCGCCTGAGCATTCAGGCGCCTTCTGCACCATGACAAGCGCCACTCAGCTGCGGCCATACCCCGCCGCTTCCAGGATCAAATTCGCCACGTCCTTCGGATGCGACACCAACGAGAGGTGTCCGGCATCGAGCTCGATCGTGGTTGCGTTCATGCGCTTGGCGAGGAAGCGTTCGAGATCCGGATTGATCGTGTAGTCGTTCTTCGATACCACGTACCAGCTCGGCTTCGAATGCCATGCCGCCTCGGTGGTGCGACCGGCAAAGATCGAGGCGGCGGTCGGCCATTGCACGGCGTAGAGCTCCTTGGCCTGCTCCGGCTTCACGCCATTGGCGAAATACTTCAGGAAGGCGTCTTCCGAGAGCTTGGTGTAGCCGTCGCGCTCAATGATGCCGGCACGCACGGGGCCGGTCGGGAATTGCTTCGACAGCGCGACAAAATCCTCGCTGGCATCGGGCGCACGTGCGGCGACATAGACGAGACCGGTGACCTTCGGATCGGTGCCGACCTGGCTGATCACGGTGCCGCCCCAGGAATGCGCGACCAGCACGGTCGGCCCCTCCTGTTCGGCCAGCACGCGCTTGGTCGCCTCGACGGAGTCCGCAAGCGACGACAGCGGATTTTGTACGGCAGTGACGTTGAGGCCAGCGGCCTGAAGGATCGGGATCACCTCGGACCAGCTCGAGCCGTCGGCCCATGCGCCGTGCACCAGCACGACGTTCCTGGCCTTCACGGTCTGCGGCGTCTGCGCGTGAGCGAGGCTGAGCGGGGCCGCCAGCAGGCTCGCGGCGACGAAAAAGCTGCGCCAGAAAGTCATGATCGTTCTCCGTCTTGTTTTCGGTTCGATAGCCAAATGACGACGCGCGGGGCGACGGCGTTACGCCAATTCACCGCTCTGTGATGCGGTGCAACACCCCAGCAACGCAGTCCAGCAATCGCTGACGTCCCGGCAAAGGCCGAGACCATCGGCGCAGGGAAGGTATGGCGGATATCCCGTTCGGTATTCCGTCCCCGCACGATTCTAGGTCTCGCGGTAGGATTTCCTGGTTTCGCGGGGACGAGGAGAGCCGAACAAAAACAAAAAAACGCCCCGGGGCACCGGGGCGTTTTCGCAACCTGGAAGTGACGTCCGTGATTTACGCGGCTACGGAGTTCTCGATCACCTGTGCGCCCTGCGCACCGGTGTTGATCGCGATCTGGCGCGGCTTCTTCGCTTCGGGAATCTCGCGGACGAGGTCGACATGAAGCAGCCCGTTTTCGAGCGAGGCGTTCTTCACCTGCACGAAGTCGGCAAGCTGGAAGGCGCGCTCGAAGGCACGCGCGGCGATGCCGCGGTACAGCACTTCGGCCTTCGAGTTCTCGTTGGCGACTTTCTCGCCCTTGATCGTCAGCGTGTTTTCCTTCGCGACGATGGAGAGCTCATCCTTGGCAAAGCCCGAGACCGCAACAGTGATGCGGTAGTCGTTCTCGCCGGTGCGCTCGATGTTGTAGGGGGGATAACCGGGGCTGCCGTCCGAACCGGCCTGGTCGAGCAGGTTGAAGAGGCGGTCGAAGCCCACGGTGGAACGGTAGAAGGGGGTCAGGTCGTAGGTACGCATGGTCAAGTCCTCCATTGAGCGACTGTTTGAGTAACCCGCCCGCCAATCGGGCCGGGCTTTCGTCTGTGTGCAGCCTGATGTTCCGGTTCCGAAACACTGGTAGCGGCCTGCACCAAGGTGATATGGGTTGACGAGAACGGCGTTCAAGAGGGCGGATACTTGGCCTTTTCGGCGCTCCCGCCCCCTGATTTGCAGCACTTCGTGCCCAAGCCCTCCCCATCATGACGCTGGTCTCGATACCATCCAATCCCGTTCCCGAAGACGTCGTCAGCGGCACCATCAAAACCCCTGATGGCGTCGAGCTGCGCTTTGCGCGCTGGGCGCCGCCGGCGAACCGCAAGGGCACCGTCTGCGTCTTCACCGGACGCAGCGAGCAGATCGAAAAGTATTTCGAGACCGTGCGCGATTTGCGCGACCGCGGCTTTGCTGTGGCGATGATCGACTGGCGCGGCCAGGGCCACTCCTCGCGCCGTCTGCGCGATCCGCGCAAGGGCTATGTTCGCGACTTCGCCGATTTCGAGATCGACGTCGAGACCTTCGTGCAGCAGGTGGTGCTGCCGGATTGCCCGCCGCCCTTCTTCGCGCTCGCCCACTCCATGGGCGGCACGGTGATGCTGCGGGTGGCGCATGCGGGCAAGCGCTGGTTCGACCGCATGGTGCTGTCTGCGCCGATGATCGACCTCCCCGGCCGCGCCACCTCGTTTCCGGCGCGGGCTCTGCTGAAGACGATGCGCGTGTTGGGGATGGGCGGCCGTTATGTTCCCGGCGGCAGCGACCAGATCACCGGGCTCAATCCCTTCATCAACAATCCGCTGACCAGCGATCCCGTGCGCTATGCGCGCAATGCCGCGATCCTGGAGGAGGATCCGACCCTCGGGCTGGCGTCACCGACGGTTGCGTGGGCCGATACCGCCTTCCGCGCGATGAACACCTTCAAGGGCAAAAACTACCCGTCCGAGATCCGTCAGCCGATCCTGATGCTGGCGGCCTCCAGCGACACCGTGGTCTCGATCGCGGCGATCGAGGAGTTCGCCTATCATTTGCGCGCCGGGTCCCATCTCGTGATCGCCGGCGCCAAGCACGAGATTCTCCAGGAGCAGGACCGCTACCGCTCCCAATTCTGGGCAGCCTTCGACGCCTTCGTGCCGGGCACGCCGCTGTTCAAGTGAGGATTTGAAGTGAATGGCTGCTGCGCGCGAGGTGCGCTCCCTCGCCTCGCTTAGTTCGCAAGACCCTCATGGTGAGGAGCGCGGAACGCGCGTCTCGAACCATGAAGGCCCGGCTCTCGCCCGCGGCTATCTTTGGAGACGCCCGCTTGTGCGGGCTCCTCAGGATGTGGGCGGCGTGCTTGGGACAGAGCTCGACTACAGCGTTTTCAGATACTCGATCAGATCGTAGCGCTCGTTGTCGTCCTTGAACACGCGACCGATGACGCCGGGACGTTTTTCCTCGCCCGGCTTGCGCTCGAAGGAATGGCCGAGCACGCTGTTGCCCTGGATCGGATCCTTCTCCGAGCCCGCCGAGAATTTGGTTTCACCCGTCTTGCATTTCTCGTCGGCGGTGACCGCAAACCCGACGGTGATGGGATCATAGTCGCGGCGGCCCATGCAGAATTTTTGCGGGCGCTCGCTCGCAGGCTTCAGCAGCCAGTAGAGAGACGGCACCGAACCGTTGTGCAGATAGGGCGCCGTGGCCCAGATGCCGTTCAGCGGCCGTGCCCGATAGCGTGCTCCCCCCACCGGATTGAGGCAGTTCTTGCGCGCCAGATTCCACAATTTCGCCCGCTCGGCGTCCGGAGTCTTCTCGTCGTCCATCCATTTGCGGGCGACGAGATCCACCACCGTCATCAGCCCGAGCGCATATACCATCTCGGTCGGCGAGCTCGCGGTCGAGACGTCGCATTGCCACCATTTCTGGAGGTCGGCCGTATTCACCTTCAGGAAGCCGGGCAAATCGACGATCCTGTTGCTGAGCACGAGCGACTGTTCGGGATCCGTCTTGATCTCGTCGAGAGGGATCGTCACCGCGTTCAGCACCTTGCTGTCGCCGCTCGGCTCCCAATGTCCCGAAGACCAGAAAGCCGGGGTGTCGATCGCCGGCAAATGGCATCCGGAACACATCTCAGCGTAGATCTTGCGGCCATTGTCGATCTTCTTCTGATCGAGCCTCCAATTGTCGCCGAGGATCTGCGAGGGCCATTTCGGCGCCAGCAGGCCGCCGAACTTCGGACCGGTGGAGGGATCTGCCGTCTTGAACGGATCTGGCCCCCTGAGCATGTCCTCGATCCAGCCGAGCGTGTTGATATGAACCGAGGAGCGCCACAGCCTGTCCTCCGGGTAGGCGTCGGACAGGTTGAGCAGCGCGGTCACGCCGAGGGCTTCGCCGGCGTTGCGGATCAGCGGCTGCTCGATCGAGGCGTCGTACTGGGCGAACTTGAACCAAGGCACGGTCCAGATCGGGGGATAGCTGACCGGGGCATCCTGGGCGTGCAGGTTCTTCTCGAATCCCTTGAGCCCGCTCAGCGCGAGATCCTGAGAAAACACCTGATTGCCGATGCGATTGAGAGCGTCGAGGCGACCGAACCCCTCCTCGGTGTCCTGCTGCTGCCTGCCGTTCCAGGTCTTCTTGGCTTCGACCGTCTTTTGCTGGAGCTGCGCCCAGTCGATCAGGAAGTTGCCGATCGCGCTGAGCTTCTGCTTGAGCGCGTTGCGGTCGGTCTTGCTGGCATCGGGGCCGAGCACGCGATCGGCGAAGCGCTGGAAGCGGAACGGCACGTAGAGCGTGTAGGCGATCGACAGGCCGGTGGAGAGCTCGAGCTTCTTCAGGTCGGTCATGGCCGGGCCGCCGTCGAAACGTACGTCCACGCCCTGGTAGTGGATCTGGCCGGTATGGCAGGCCGCGCAGGTCAGCCCGATCTTGTCCTCCTCGCGACGGCCCGTCGCGGGATCGACGACACCGGTCATCCGTGCGAAGCCGACCGGCAGGCCGTCGACGTTCTCCGCCGGCGTCCATCTGGTCGACCAGTCCGGCACCTGCGTCGTCTCGTAGACATTGGCGTAGCCGAAGCGCCGCAGTGACGTCGCGTCGGTCTGGATCGACTGCGGGCTCGGAATGAACCCGAAGCGCTCGAGATAGGCGCTGTCCGTCATCATGCCCGGCCGAGAGAACAGATGCAGGCGCGGCTGCTCCAGGGCCATGAACCATTCATAGGGCACCGGGAAGGTCGCGGTGCCCTGGCTGGCATGGTGAAACCAGTGCCTGTCCTTCAGTGACCAGTTCTGTTCGAGCCAAAAGGCCGCCTTCGTTTCGGGGATCGTGGGCAAGGGCGGCGGCAGGAGATTCACGAGAATTCCCTTTTGCGGCAGCATGGCACGCACCGGGTCGGGGAATTCGGCGACCGCAACGAGCAAGGCGAGACCGAGGACGACGAGCAGGGCCGCAACCTTGAAGGCGCCCCGCACCACGCGCTGGCAGGTCGACACCGGCTGCGAGACGAGCCGCTGG
Organism: Bradyrhizobium sp. WSM4873; assembly: GCF_055811355.1. Classification (NCBI taxonomy): domain Bacteria; kingdom Pseudomonadati; phylum Pseudomonadota; class Alphaproteobacteria; order Hyphomicrobiales; family Nitrobacteraceae; genus Bradyrhizobium; species Bradyrhizobium sp. WSM4873. The sequence goes on from NZ_JBVVPS010000036.1 coordinate 5,203, forward strand.
TTGATGCGAGCAGGGAATTGCCGCTCGTTGAACAGAGTGCGCACGTCGGCCACGCTGAGATAGCGGTCCTCACCCGCGCCCTTGCCCACGATCTTCAGGAGGATCGGCCATTCGAACTTCATCAGCAGGGGGTAGTACCAGCGCGCGGCGCTGCCGGCCCGCTTCAGGTTGTCGCGCATGAAGACGCCGATTTCCGAGGCGTTGAGACCGGGCTCAGAGCCGCCGCCGTTCGGATCCTGGTAGTTCCGGCCGAAGCTCGCAAATCGCGCGAGCTCGTCCTCATCGACCTTGCCGTCGACGCCGAGGACGCGCGAGCCGGCACCGCGCTTGTCGAGAGGGCCGCCACGCAACGCGTCGAGCTGCGCGCCCGAAAATATGCTCTTCAGGATGTGACCGAGACCGTTGGCGATGAGCGCGACGCCGCGGACCTGGATGCGGGCCGAGACCTTCTTCAGCCCGGTCTCGCCGCTCGCATTCGCGATCGTTTGCGACAGCGTGCCGAGCGGGACGGTTCCGCCGTCAACAAACCCCTCGCCGACGAGGCCGCGGAGGAATGGACAAGGATTGTTCGGCGAGACCTGGATCGAGGGGTCGAAGGGGGGCTTCGGAGCGGAGTCATGCATGGCCCAAAATCCTGAAAACGGCGAATCGTGAAATACAGACGCGGCGATAGAGCGCGGAAAGTTCTGACAAACCGACAATACATTATACTACTTCAGCGTGTAGCGGAGTGTGGCTGAATTCACTGTCGTGTCAATCAAAGGCGGAGGGGACATTGCCGCGTGGCCGCGGCTGGCCCTCAGGATTCGACGACGCGTTTGACGTCGCTCGAGACCAGGGTCAGTTTGCCGAGCGGCACGCCCGCATTCAAGAGTCCGGTGCGGTAATGGGCGAGGTCCTCGGGCCGCTTCCAGTGGAAATTGCGCAAATGACGGTCGACATTCAGGGTCGGGTAGTTAGCCATGAGCACGCGCGTCGCCTCGACCGCCTCGCCGGCGCGTCCCAATTGCGCCAGCGCCGCGGCGCGGATCGCCAGCGCCTGCAAATGGTTCGGGTTGATGTAGAGCTGTTCCCGGGCCCATGACAGGGTCGCGTCATATTGGCCCAGCAGATAATGGCTGAAGGCGTTCAGCGCGGCCCATTGGTAGCGCGGATCGCTGTTGTCGCGCTGCGCGGCCATCGAGAACAACTCGATCGCCTCGCGGTGCTCGCCGATGGCGAAATGGCAGATGCCGAGCACGCCGCGCGCGCCGTTGTCGTAGGGGTTGAGCGCGACGGCGCGCTTGGCGGCGTCCATCGCGGCCTCGTAATGGCCCTCCAGCGCGTGGGTCCAGGACAGGATCGAGAACGCAAATGACGAACGTGGGTCGAGCCGAACGCTGGTTTCGGCAAGCTTCATCGCCTCGGCCCACATCTCGCGCGTGCCCTTGACCCAGCCGAAGTGGATGCTCTGGATCTGGATCGTGGCGAGATAGGCGTGCGCAATCGACAGCTTGGGCTCGAGCCTGATGGCCTCCCGGAACAGGTCGACGGCGATAGCCAGGTCTTCCTTGGTTTGCCGATAATAGTGCGACAGCCCTTTGAGGAAGCGGTCCCAGGCGGTGACGTCGGTCGAGAGCCGCGCCGGCGCCGAGGCCTCGGCCCGGACGATCTCGGTGGCGATGGCGGCGGACAGGTTGGTGGTGATCTCGTCCTGCATCGCGAAGAGATCGCCGATGTCGCGGTCGTAGCGGCCTGTCCAGAGCTGCTCGCCGGTCTCCGGCGCGATCAGCTCGGCGGTGACGCGGATCTTGGCTCCGGCACGCCGCACCGAACCCTGGATCAGATAGCTGGCGTCGATCTCCCGCGCGATCAGGCGGGTGCTGACGTTGTTACCCTTGAACACGAAGGTCGAGTTGCGGCTCAGCACGCGATAGAAGGATTGCAGCGACAGCGCGTGGATCAAATCCTCGGTCAGGCCGTCGGAGAAATACTCGTCCTGTGCGTCGCTGAGATTGGCGAAAGGCAGCACGCCGACGATCGCGGTGCGATACTGCTGCGAGAGGGCGGATGCCTCCCTCAGCGCGGGCGCAAGCGCCGGTGCACCCTCAGGCGTCCAGGTCCAGACCCCGATCGGATCCTTGATGTTCTTGAAGCGGTGGTTGCCGGCATCAACCAGCGGCACGGTGAGATGCTTGCCGGCCTCCTTGTAGGCCTTGGCCGAGATCGCGAAGCCGCCGGGGCTCGCCACGGATTCGAGGCGGACGGCAATGTTGACATCGTCACCGAAGACCTCGTCCTCGTCGGCGATGACGTCGCCCATGTGGATGCCGAGGCGAAACTGCATGGCGCGATCGGCGGGCAGATGGTGATTGCGCTCCGCCATCAGCGTCTGCATCGCGATCGCGGCCTCGGTGGCGCCGACGATCGAGGGGAATTCCAGCAGGAAGCCGTCGCCGGTGTTTTTGACGACGCGGCCGCCGTGATTGAGGATGATGGGATGGATCGCACTGCGATGGGCCTTGAAGGCGGCATGGGTGCCGGCCTCATCGGTGCCCATCATGCGCGAATAGCCGGCGACATCGGCGCAGACAATGGCAGCCAGACGTCTTTCCATATTCCGGAGCTCCAAGAGACTTGCAAGAGACTTGGAAGAGATCGAGGACCGGCCACGGCGTGGCAGTTGCCTCGAATCCCACGTTCAAAGAACCCGTTCCTTATAGAGCAGATGAGGCTGAGCGAAAGTACGAACCGCATTGCAAATTCGAGGTAAATCCTCGGCAATCCCGGCAGTGGACGGGGACGAGCGAACCCACTAAGCCGGCCTCTTGGGCCATGGTTGGGCGACGGAGGCACGTAACACATGCTGGGCATTCACGAAATCTGGCTCTTCGTCCTGTCAGGCGTGCTGCTCAACATCACGCCGGGGCCTGATACGGTCTATGTGATCGGCCGCAGCATGCAGCTGGGCTGGCGAGGTGGCGCCGCGGCCGCGCTGGGCATCAGTTGCGGCTGCTTTTTCCACGTCGCGGGCGCAGCGATCGGCCTTTCGGCCCTGCTGATGGCCTCGTCGACCGCGTTCTCGATCCTGAAGCTGGTCGGAGCAGCCTATCTCGTCGTGACCGGGCTTCAGATGCTATGGTCGCGCCCGGTGCCGGCCTCGGCCATCGACGAGCCGGTGCAAAGCTCGCTGCGGCGGGTTTTCCTCCAGGGCGTCTTCACCAACGCGCTCAATCCCAAGGTCGCGCTGTTCTTCCTGGCCTTCCTGCCGCAATTCGTCGCAGCCGACTCGGCGCACAAGCCGCTCGCTTTCCTGACGCTCGGCCTGATCTTCATCTGCACGGGAACGCTGTGGTGCCTGGTGCTGGCGGCGTTCGCGGCAAGGGCCGCCCACCGCTTGCGGAGCTCCGAAGGCGCGGTCGCTTGGGTCAACCGTGCCCTCGGCGGCCTCTTCATCTATCTCGGTATCCGCGTCGCCATGCTGGAGACGCGGTAACGCCCTTTACGCGAATTCCTTCAGCAGGGCGCTGCCGGCGAGATAGAGGCCGAGCAGGATCATCGCGATCAGGAACCAGCGGCGAAACGCTTCCGCCGGCATCCGCGCCCGCACCGTTTGCCCGATGTACATGCCGGCAAACGCGCAGGCCATGCCGACGGCGCCCGGCACCGCATTGGCCGGCGTCAGCAATCCGTCCGCGGTGAGATTGAAGGCGAGCGCCAGTGTCGCTGTCGTGAAAAACACGCCGAGCGCCTGCACCAGCTCGTCCTTTTCCATGCCGATCGCCTGCATGAATGGCATCGAGGGGATCACCTGCACGCCGGTCGAGGCCGAGATCACGCCGGTGACCACACCGACCACGCCGCCGACCCATTTCTCGTTCTTTGGCGCAACGTGGAACTGGAATTTGTTCAGCCCGATGATCGCGTAGACGACCAGGAGCACGCCGAGCACGATCGTGCCGTAGCGCGCATGTGGGCCGGTGAGCGCGCCGGCATTGAGCCAGCACCCGATCACGGTGCCGATCATCAGCGGCCACAGCCGCCTCAGGATGTCACGCAGATGGGGGCCGACGAAAGTCTGCCAGATGTTGGTGACGATGGCGGGCACGATCACGATGGCGATCGCGCGGCTCGGCGCCATGCTCACCGCGAGCAGGCCCATGGACACCGTCGGCAGCCCGAGCCCGACCACGCCCTTGACGAATCCGGCGATGAGGAAGACGGCGGCGATGAGAATGAGGAGCGGGTCGATCATATCTGCACATTGACCGATGCGGCGCGCCGGCACAATCTGTAGGTTGCGGAGAGAGCCTTCGTCTAGAGCGAAGGCTGAAGGGGCCCGGGATGCGCTTCGACCTCGTCGACCTCCAGCTGTTCATCGCGGTCGCCGACCAACGCAGCATCACCCGCGGCGCGGAGCGGTCGCATCTGGCGCTAGCCTCAGCCAGCGCACGCATCAAGGGGCTGGAGGATGCGCTCGGCGTCGCCCTGCTCAAGCGCGGGCGCCGCGGCGTTGAGTTGACCTCGGCCGGCGAGAGCCTGCTCGATCACGCCCGTCTCGTCATTCACCAGATCGACGCCATGCGCGGCGATCTCGCCGGCTTTGCCAGCGGCGTGCGCGCGAGCGTGCATTTCCTCGCCAATACCTCCGGCCTCTCGGAGCATCTGCCGAAGGCGCTCGCCGGCTTCCTGCGCGAGCATCGCGACGTCGCCATCGACATCGAGGAGCGCGAGAGCACCGACATCGCGGCCGCGATCACTGCGGGCGCGGCCGATCTCGGCTTCGCAGCCGAGCATGCGCTGCCCGATCACATCGAGCGATTCGCCTTCAGCGAGGATCGCCTGACGCTGGTGACGTCCAGGCGCGGTCCGTTCGCAGGCCGCCGCGCGATCGATTTCCAGGAGGCGGGCGCTTGCGACTTCGTCGGGCTCACCAGCGCCACCGCGCTTCAGGTGCATATTTCGAAGCACGCCGCCCGGCTCGGCATGCGGCCGCATTACCGTGCGCGCCTGCGCGACTTTGATGCGATCTGCCAGATGGTCGCCGCCGATGTCGGCGTTGCCCTGGTGCCCGAAGCCGCGGCCCGCCGCTGCGCAAAACTGATGCCGCTCGCCATGGTCCGCCTGCGCGATAGCTGGGCCAACCGCAAACTCGTGATCTGCGCGCGAAGCTTCAAGACGCTGCCGCGCCCGGCGAAGATGCTGGTGGAGCATCTGCGGGCGGCGGCAGTGTGAGCTGTGCGCTACTTCGCCGTCTCCACCCCGGCGTCCTTGATCACCTTCGCCCATTTCTTGGTCTCGTCCGCGATGAATGTGCGAAAATGCTCTGGCTCATCGCCGACCAGCGTTGCGCCTTGGGCGGCGAGCTTTTCCTTCACCGCGGGATCCGCCATCGCCTTCGTGGCGAGGGCATGCAGCGCGGTGACGATCTCCTTCGGCGTGCCCTTCGGCGCAACCATGCCGTACCAGTTCTCGATGCGCAGATCGGCAAAGCCGGCTTCCGCCGTGGTCGGCACGTCAGGCGCCGTCGGCGAACGCTCGGCGGAGCCGACCGCGATCGGCCGCAGGGCGCCCGCCTTGATCTGCGGCAGCAGCACGGGGAGATCCAGAAACGTCAACTGCACCTGCTGGCCCAGCAGATCGTTCACGGCGGGAGCGGCGCCGCGATAGGGCACATGCACGATGTCGATCTTTGCGGTGAGCTTGAACAATTCACCGGCGAGATGCGGCAGGCTGCCGGGGCCGGAGGAGGCGAAGTTGAGTTTTCCCGGCTGCGCCTTGGCGAGCGCGATCAATTCCGCGATGTCCTTTGCGGGGACGTTGGTGGCGACAACGAGCATTTCCGGCACGGTCGCAACCAGCGTCACCGGCGTGAGGTCGTTGAGCGTATCGTAGGCGACCCTCTCCATGCTCGGGCTGATCGCCAGCGCGCCGGCGCTGGAGATCGCGATGGTGTAGCCGTCAGCTGCAGCCTTGGAGACGGCATCGGTGCCGAGCACGCCGCCCTGGCCGCCGCGATTGTCGATCAGCACGGGCTGTCCTGATAGCTCCGACATGCGCTGGCCGATCACCCGCGCGATGATGTCGTTGGGGCCGCCGGCCGGGAACGGCACGATCAGCTTGATCGGCTTGGCCGGGAAACTCTGGGCGCAGGCCAGCGTCGGAAACAGAAGCAAGGCCGCGAGAAGGAGCTTGCGACAGTTCGTCATGCAGGCTCCTGTATCGCCTATCCGTTGAGCAGTTTCAGTGCTTCTTCGTGAACCCTGGCGTCGCCGGCTGCGACGATGCGGCCGCCGCCCTGCGCCGGCTTGCCTTCCCAGGTGGTGACGACGCCGCCGGCGCCGGTCACGATCGGGATCAGCGCTGCGATGTCGTAAGGCTTCAGCTCGGTCTCGACCACGAGATCGACGTGACCTGCCGCCAGCATGCAATAGGAGTAGCAGTCGCCGCCATAGCGCGACAGCCGCGCGCCCTTCTCGATGCGGCCGAAGATGGCGCGGTCGCGCTCGTTCATCAGCAGCGGGCTGGTGGTGTAGGTCGTCGCCTCCGACAGCGAAGCACAGCGCCGGACCTGGAGCCGGCGCTCGCCGGAGGGGCCTTTATAATGTGCCGAGCCGCTGTCGCCGGAAAAGCGTTCGCCGATGAAGGGCTGGTGCATCATGCCGTAGACCGGCGTGCCCTTGTGCAGGAGCGCGATCAGCGTGCCCCAGATCGGAAAGCCGCCGATGAAGGATTTGGTGCCGTCGATGGGGTCGAGCACCCAGACATAGTCCGAATCCTCGCGCTCGTTGCCGAACTCCTCCCCGACGATGCCGTGCTGGGGAAAGTTGGCCTTGATCAGACGCCGCATTACCGCCTCCGCGGCGCGGTCGGCCTCGGTCACGGGGTCGAAATCCTTGGTCTTGCTCTTGTCCTCGATCGACAGCGAGGTGCGGAAGAACGGCAGGATGGTTTCGCCGGAGGCGGTGGCGAGCCGTCCGATGAAGGCGGAGAAATCGATCACCGTCACGGCGTATCCTCAAAAAGCGAAAGTCGGGTGAAGCTCACTCCTGCCTAGCTCAAATCGGAAGAATCGTGCAGCGCTGTCTTGCTCTTGCACCCTGGTATTTTGGATGCGGGAAGCGTTCGCCTCGTCGAAGACATCCGCTGGGCAAATATCGATCATTGAGTTGAAACCTTAGTTCCGGGCTTGCCTTGTTCGTATGCAAATGACTATCAACCCATTGAATTTCCTTATCAAAGGAACTGAATCTGGGTTTCTCTGGAAGCAACCGAGCTATGTCCTCATTGCATGGGAAATCGCTCGAAAGCCCTTGCACTTTGTGCGTCGCGGCCGCATATTGTTGCGGTGCGGTAGCGCTTCTCGCGTTACTGCTGCCCTCCTTGGGCGTTTCCTCCCTAGACTTGGGCCGCTTCTTCATTAGAAGCGGCCCTTTTTTCTTTCAGCCTCTCATTTCTTTCAGCGTCGGCTTTCATTTCAATGCGCGCCGCGAAACGCGCTCGCGCTGATCGCCCAACCCGATCGTCCGAAGAAAAACGTCGCGACTATTCCGCCGCGGCCTGGAACGGGCCGAGATCGCCGAACGGGACCGTGGTCGCCAGCACGTCGGCGAGCACGCCGAAGTCCGACGCCACTTGCGCAAAGCGCGGAGTGCGCTCGCGCCGCCGCTCGTCCATGTAGATCGCGCGGTTGAGCTCGAGCTGCACGGCGTGCAGGCCACTGGCCGGGTTGCCGTAATGCTCGGTGATGAAGCCGCCGGCATAAGGCTTGTTCCGGCCGATCGAATAGCCGAGTCCGGCCATGGTCTCCTCGACCCGGTCGGGCAATAGCGGCGTGCAGCTCGTGCCGTAGCGGTCGCCGATCACGATGTCGGGCCGGCGCGGCTCATCGCGGGAGACGCCGACCGAGGGCATCGAATGGCAGTCGACCAGGACCACGGTGCCGAACATCTGGTGCACCTTGTTGATCAGCCGGCGCAGCGCGCGATGATAGGGCTTGTATAGCGTCTCGATCCGTCCCAGCGCGTCGTCGACCATGATGCGCTCGCGATAGATCTCCTGGCCGTCGCCGACCACGCGCGGAATGGTGCCGAGCCCGCCGGCGACCCGCATCGAGCGGGTGTTGGCAAAGCTCGGCAGGCGCCCGGTGAACATCCGGGGATCGAGCTCATAGGGCTCACGATTGACGTCGACATAGGAGCGCGGAAAATTGACCCGCACGGTCGGAAAGCCGCGCTCGCTGAGATGGCCGATCAGCTCGTCCATGAAGGAATCTTCGGAACGCCGCAGCGTCGGCAGGTCGATCCTGGAGGCGCTGAGGAATTCGTCCGGATAGGTCGAGCCCGAATGGGGCGAGTTGAAGATAACCGGCGCGCGCCATTGCGCGGGCTCAACGATCTCGAACGCTGGCGACTTGTCGCCGTCAAACCGGGTCATCTTCTCAGGCTTCATCCCTTGGTGTCAGGCTCCGTCCCTTGGCAATCAGGCTTTGCCTCTCGGTATCAGGCTTCGCCCTTAGCGCCGCACGATCCAACAAGCCCCGGCACCGGTCTCAACGCATTGATTCGGCCGATCAGGCGGCTCTTATGTGTCGTCATTGTCCGGAATCGCAACCATCCTGCCAAGCGAAAAGATGAGATCTGCGCTGGAACATGTCTTAACCCTGCGGGCAGCGAGATGGGGACCAGCAGGTACGGCTCGATTGCTTCGAACTGCTTTCAGGTTCACAAGGGGGCCGGCAAGCACAGCCGGCTCAGGGTAAATATTTTCACCCCATATTTACCCTCCGTCGGGCTTAGTGACCTCTGCTGATATCCTCTGGGGATTCGACATTTCCGCCATGCCAAAGATCCTGCTCGCCGAAGACGACAACGACATGCGCCGTTTCCTGGTCAAGGCGCTGGAAAACGCCGGTTTTCAGGTCTCGTCCCACGATAACGGCATGGCCGCCTACCAGCGGCTGCGGGAAGAGCCGTTCGAGATGCTGCTCACCGACATCGTGATGCCGGAGATGGACGGCATCGAGCTCGCCCGCCGGGCCTCGGAACTCGACCCCGACATCAAGATCATGTTCATCACCGGCTTCGCCGCGGTTGCCCTGAACTCGGATTCGGACGCCCCCAAGAACGCCAAGGTGCTGTCCAAGCCCGTGCATTTGCGCGAATTGGTCAGTGAAGTGAACAAGATGCTGGCGGCCTAAATCGGCCCCCTTCCGTCCTTGCACCGGCTCCCCTGAGCCGTTATAGGGACCCGACCCGATCTAGACGACATCTAGGGCGCGTAGCTCAGCGGGAGAGCACTACCTTGACATGGTAGGGGTCACAGGTTCGATCCCTGTCGCGCCCACCATCCTTCGCTCGCGAAGCGAGAGAAGGATGTCGCGCCGAAACCCAACGGGCGCAGGCGGACTTTTTGCCGCGAGCTTCGGCTCGGCAAGCCGCAATCTTCGCTCGCGAAGCGAGTGAAGGATGCCACGCCGAAGCCCAAAGAGCGCAGGCGGGCTGCCGCCGCGAGCTACGGCTGGGCAAGCCACCAATGTCATTGCGGCGAAGCGTGTCCGGCGTAGCTCGAAGAGCGTAGACGGACGTTTCGTCGGGACCTCGGTCCCGCACGCCACAACCTCCTATAGCAACATCGATGTGCTACCGTCGTCTCAGACGCGGGGCCGCCCATGAGCATTTCCGTCATCGAGCAAGCAACGATGCAGGCACAGGTGCTCGTGCCCCTCGTCAAGGCGCTCCAGGCCGAGCTCGGCGAGGCGCGTGCCAACGCGCTGGTGCGCAACACCCTCGGCGATCTCTATCGCCATTTCGGCGAGGAATTCTGGAAAGCCAAGAACGAGAGCGATCTCGGCAAGGCGGTGTCGTCGGCGTTCAAAACCTACGCTCGCGACGACGCGCTCGCCTATGACATCATCGAACAGTCGCAGGATTCATTCGCCTTCGACGTCACGCGCTGCGCCTATGCCGAGTTCTACAAGGCGCTTGGCGAGCCCGAACTCGGCTTTCTCCTGATCTGCACCGCCGACTTCGCGGCCGCGGAAGGTTTCGGCTCCGACGTCAAGCTCACGCGGACGCAGACGATCATGCAGGGAGCCGGCCATTGCGACTTCCGCTACCGGCGGGATGGAGAGGGATCACAGTGAGGAACACCAGATGATGCGGGTGAGCTGTCTTGCCGTGGCTGCGCTGGCGCTGATTGCGTCGCGGGCCGACGCAGCCATCATCGACTGGCAGGCTGAGCTCCAGCGCTGCCGCGCGCTGCGCGAAAGCGTGGCGCCACTGCTGCAGGCCGGCCAAGGAATATCCGCAGTCGGCCGCTCCAATACGGCCGTGCGCCGTTGCATCTGGATCCAGCGCCGGGCGGTGCGCAAGAAAATCCCCGGCGCGGAAACCTGGTAGCTACGCAGATCGGCATCTGCCCATCTCTGAACAGACGTGTCCGAAAAGACGTGTCTGCAAAAGACTTGCCTGAAATAGACTTGGACCCGCGCGCGATCGTCTCCATAATCGACGCGGAAAGTGCATTGCTGCGGCAATCAACCCGCCAACAAAAATGCGGCACACTGCAAGGGAACTGGAGACGCCGATGTTCAAAACCCCGAGTCCGAAATTCGTGATGGCGCTCGCCGTCGTCACAGGCCTCGCGATGGCGCAAGCACACGCGGATTCGTCGCTGCCGGTGGGCCCGAAAGTCGGCGATCAGGACCTGTCCGGCTTTTATCGCTGGTCCCAAGCCCTCCCCGAAAGTCCCGGCGTGGTGCTGCGCAAGGAGCCGATGCTGGCGCAGCCGGAGATCACGAGCGCCGCTGTCGCCGAACGCATCCTCTACACGTCGACGGATCTGCGCTGGCATGCCGGTATCGTGCCGGTGAGCGGTACGGTCTACCTGCCCAAGGGCGAGCAGCCGGCCGGAGGCTGGCCGCTGGTTGCCTGGGCGCATGGCACGCTCGGCGTGTCGGATTCCTGTGCGCCGTCCTGGACCGGGCACAAGCCGCGCGATGCCACCTACATCCAGCGCTGGCTCGAGAACGGGTTTGCGGTGGTGGCGACCGATTATCAGGGGCTCGGCGGAGCGGGACCGCATCCTTATCTGATCTGGGAGGCGGAAGGGCGCTCCGTGCTCGATGGCGTGCGTGCCACGCTTGCCGAATATCGCGACAAGCTCGCTTCAAAGGTTTTCGTCACAGGACAATCGCAAGGCTCGGGCGCGGCCATGGGCGCGACCGTGATCGCGGAAAGCTATGCGCCCGACGTGCCGCTGATCGCCACCGTGGCCACGGGCCTGGTGTCCACGTTCCCCGATGGTCCCTACAAGCCGCCGCAGACGACCGCGATCGCCTCGCCGATCTATACGTCGCTGATGCTGCTCGGCGGCTCGTTGCCGGATGGCGCGCCGTCGGCCGACGATCTCGTCTCCGACAAGGGCAAGTCGGTCCTGAAGGCGGCGCGTGAAAGCTGCACGCCTGAGATGCGCGAGGTCGCGCGCAAGGACGGCATTGCCGCCGAGAACGTCTATGTCGAGCCCATCGCCAATGTGATGGCGCGGCTGACGCCGATCACGGACATGAAGGCCGTGCGCCTGAAGGTGCCAGTGCTGCTCGGGACCGGTCTTGCCGATTCCACGCTGGTCCCCACGCGGCAATATGCCGAAGTTGCGGCGCTGTGCGCGGCCGGCAACGACGTGGTCTGGAAGACCTATCCCGGCGCGACACACAATGGTGGCCTCCACGCGGCCTTCCCGGATGCGCTCGCGTTCTTCCGCGGCATGCTCGCCGGACAAAAGCCGCAGGGCAATTGCGCGGGAATTGCCGAGCCCGGTGCTCCGGGCGAACCGGAGAAAGGCCTCGCTTTCAACGATTAACTCACCAGATACTTCGTCACCGCCGCCTCGTTCCACGCGATCCCGTTGCCGGGCTCCTCGCCCGGCAGCGCAAAGCCGTCCTTGATCTGCAAACGGGTCGCCAGCACCGCGTCGGCCCAGTCGACATATTCCAGCCAATGCGCGGTCGGCGTCACGCACAAAAGATGCGCGCTGATTTCCGAGAACAGATGAGTTGACATCTCGATCCCGGCGGCGTGCGCCAGCGCGGCGGCGCGGACCCAGCCGGTGACGCCGCCGATGCGCTGCACGTCGGGCATCACGTAGTCGCAGGCTTCCGCTGAGAGCGCGGTCTGCATCGCGAAGGCGCTGTCGAAATTCTCGCCGATCTGGACCGGCGTGCGCAGCGCGTCCGCGATACGGGCGTTGCCCTCATAATCGTCGTGACGAATCGGCTCCTCGATCCAGGTCAGGCCCTCATCGTCGAGCATCTCGCCGCGGCGGATGGCCTCGGTGACCGTCAGCGCCTGGTTGTAGTCGCACATCAAGGTCACGTCGTCGCCGACGGCCTTGCGCACCGCCCGCACCACTTTCAGGTCTTCCCGCGCATCGGGACGGCCGACGCGGATCTTCGCGGCCTGAAAGCCCTCGGCCAGCAACTTGTGGGCTTCCTCCACCGCGGCACCCGCCGGCATGATGCCGAGCCCCTTCGAATTGTAGGCCCTGACCGGTTTCGGTGTGCCGCCGAGCAGGCGCGCGAGGGGCAGGCCGCGTGCGCGCGCCAGCGCGTCCCATGCCGCCATATCGATGCCGGATTGCGCCAGCCGCTGCAGGCCAGCGAGCCCCAGTAGCGTGAAGCGCTGGGTCAGCTTGCGCTCGATCTCGAACGGCAGCAGCTCGTCGCCCGCAAGCAGCTCTGACATTTCCGCGACCATCGCCGCCAGCGGCTTCAAGGCCGATGGGGTGATCGAGAACAGATAGGCGTGGCCGGTTGCGCCCAGGTCGGTCTCGCAGTCGATCAGCACCAGCGGCGCCTTTGCGACCGCCCCAGTCGAGGTCTGTAGCGGCAGTTTCATCGGCACGATCACGGAGCGCGCATTGAAGCGCTTGATGCGGATGGTCTCGGTCATTTGCTGGATCTCCCGGCGGAGTGAGTACAGATTAACGCCGATCTTTAAACATTCGCGATGAAACGAAAAGCGGCTTGGCGCGACCACCATGAAATGGGGTTGCGCGGGAGCGCGTTTATTGGCTCTGTGCCGCAAATCCTCGGGTCCGAGACAAGAACGCTCACAACGGAGCCAAAGAGTGAAACAAGAGGTCGCCGAAGAGCAGCGCAAAAGCGGTATCCTGACTGGTGCCGCGATCGCCTTCCTGCTGCTCGCCCTGCCGCTGGCCGTGTGGCTGGATCTCACGGAGCTGAGCAAGACGGCGCTGCGTCGGCAGGCCGTCGATCTCAATTCGGTCATTACCAGCGTCCGCAGCTATTACGCGTCCAACGTGGTTGGCCGCATCCTCGCCAATCCAAATGGCTCGACGAAAGTCGTTCACAACTACGAATCCGTCCCCGGCGCGATCCCGATCCCGGCCACGCTGTCGCTGGAGCTTGGCCGAGTAATCGGGGCGCAGCAGGAAAACATCACCTACCGTTTCGTCTCGGACTTCCCGTTCCAGAACCGCGCCCCGCATCAGCTCGACAAGTTCGAGAAGGACGCGCTGGAAGCCCTGCGCGCCGACCCCGAGCAGAAGATCGTTGAGACGGAGACCTCGCTGTTCAACGACAAGGTCCGGCTGATCGCGCCTGTCACGATGGGCCCGGCCTGCGTCAGCTGCCACAACAGCCACCCCGAGAGCCCGAAGAAGGACTGGAAGGTCGGTGACGTCAGAGGCATCCAGGAGGTGATCATCGCCCAGCCGATCGCCGCCAACATTTTCTCGTTCAAGTTCCTGTTGGCCTATTTCCTGATCGCCGCCGGCAGCGGCTTGTCGTTCCTCTCGCTGCAGCGCCGCCAGGCGAGCCGCATCAAAGGCATGAACAAGGAGCTCGAATCCGCCAACGACTTCCTGGCTTCGCTGTCGATGAAGATCTCGCGCTACATCCCGCCGCAGGTCTACAAGAGCATCTTCTCCGGCCAGAAGGACGTGACCATCCACACCGAGCGCAAGAAGCTCACCATCTTCTTCTCGGACATCCAGAACTTCACCGCGACGGCGGAGCGGCTCCAGCCGGAGTTGCTGACCCAACTCCTCAACGAATATTTCACCGAGATGTCGGCGGTCGCCCACGAATTTGGCGGCACCATCGACAAGTTCATCGGCGATGCCATGCTGATCTTCTTCGGTGACCCCGAGACCAAGGGCGACCGCGCGGACGCGCAGGCCTGCCTCCAGATGGCCTGGCGCATGCAGCATCGCCTCACCGAGCTCAATGCGAAATGGCGCGCCTCCGGCATCGAGCTGCCGTTCAAGGCCCGCATGGGCATCAATTCGGGCTATTGCAATGTCGGCAATTTCGGCAGCAGCGATCGCATGGACTACACCATCATCGGTGCGGAGGCGAACCTCGCCGCGCGCCTGCAATCGATCGCCGAGCCCGGCGGCATCGTGCTGAGCTACGAGAGCTTCGCGCTGGTCAGCGACATCGTCCGCGCTCACGCGCTGCCCGCGATCACGATGAAAGGCATCAGCCGCGAAGTGATTCCGTACTCCGTGGATGCGCTGAACGACGCTTCAGTGGAGACAAACGGTATCATCAGCGAGCGCGCACCGGGGCTGGAGCTCTATCTTGATCCGGCGGTGGTCAAATCCGGCGACGCGGCGCGGGTGCGCTCGCTGCTGGAGAACGCGCTGGCCTCGCTGAAGCCGGCGTGAGGAAGCGAACTTACATAGCGGCTTTTCTGATCGGGAGAGTTCTCGTGTGGCACCCCTCTCCCTAACCCTCCCCCACAAGGGGGGAGGGAACGCACTTTTGATGTGGCGACGTTGTCCAACTATCGCGGCCGTCGATCATGGTGCAACGTCGCTCCGTATTCCGCTCGGCTCCCTCCCCCTTTGTGGGGGAGGGCGGGGGAGAGGGGTAGCCCAGCAAAAGGGCGTCGTGAGTCACCTTACCGCGCGGCACCTTCCGTAAACGCCGTCTCGATCACGTCGCCGAACGGTTGCCACGAGCGCCCGTCGAACTGGACCAGCCGCATCTGCCTGATCGGCAGGTAGCTGGTTGGCGAGGTGTTCATCCTGATGTTGGGCAGCGCGACCGAAGGCTGATAATTCCTCAGCGAAGCTGCCTGACGCATGATGTTCTCGCGCGAGAGGTCGTTGCCGCACTGCTTCAGCACTTGCGTCAGCGCCTCTGCCGCGGCGTAGCCAAAGAGTGCAGCGCTGCTGTTGGTGCTTTCGTCGTGATGGTACTTGTCCATGAAAGTGAACCAGTCCTTCATGGCGGGATCGTCCTTCCATGCGGGATCGCTCGGGTCCTTCAGAAAGGCCGCCGAGATCACGCCGGAGGAATTCTCCAGGCCTGCGGGCGCCATCGCGTTGGCGATCGAGGCGGAGGCGTCATTGACGATGAAGACCGGGCGCCATTTCAGTGACGCCGCCAGCTTGATCACCTTGGACGCCGTCGACGGCACGCCGAGAAAGACGAAAATATCGGCGCCGGCGCGCTTGAGGATCGAGACGTGTCCGTCGAGATGCTCATCGGCAATGTCGAAAGCGATGTCGACGAGGACGAGACGGTTCAGATCGCCAAGACCTTCCTCCATGCCCTTGAGAAGCGCACGCCCGAACTGGTCGTTCTGCCAGAGCACGACGATCTTCTTCCTGGGATAATAGGCCTGGAGATAGTTGGCATAGATGCGCCCCTCCGACCGGAACGACGGCTGCCAACCCATGGTCCAGGGAAACGCCTTGGCCTGGCTCAGCTCCTCGTCGCCGGAGGCGACGAACAGTTGCGGAATTTTCTTCGCGTTCAGATACCAGCGCGCGGCGAGATTGCCCGGCGTGCCGAACGAGCCGAACATCAAATGCACGTCGTCCGTCTCGACCAGCTTGCGGGTCAGCTCCAGCGCGGTCGTCGGGTCGGAATTGTCGTCGCGGGTGATGAAGCGGATCTTGCGGCCGTTGATACCGCCGCGCGCATTGACCATGTCGAAATAGGCGGCTTCCGCCTGGCCGATGGCGCCGAACTCCGAGAGCGGTCCCGAATACGGCATGACATTGCCGATACGAATTTCGTTGTCGGCGGTGGGTTGATCGGCGCGTTGCTCGGACATCGCGCCGAGCGACGCGAACGCGATCATCGAAACGAACAGCATCCTGCCGGTGACGCCCATGCTCAACACCTTGTCGTTGGCCCCCAACGAGGTCGGCTCACTCCGCAGCAAGAGGAGTTGATCTACGTCAAGCGTTTGTCAAAGCTGTGGCTGGATGGCGCGCTTCGACGCGGCGCCTATTGAGTCCGACGGAAAGCGGCAGGCGTGCTGACGCGCCGACGATCGAGAGAGTCCCCGTGTGGCACCCCTCTCCCTAACCCTCCCCCACAAGGGGGGAGGGAACGCAGTTGTGCGTATCGCTGCTTCAGGTGATCACAATTGGCTTTGGCTCTGTGAGCTCATCGAGCTGGTGAGCCCTATTTTCACCCGGGGCACACTGCGCTCCCTCCCCCCTTGTGGGGGAGGGCGGGGGAGAGGGGTAGCCCAGCAAAAGGAGTGTGCCGTTAGCGTACGGCTGGCAGGCAAACCCCTACGGCAGCCCGCGCGCCTCGAGCTGATGCACCAGCAGCAGCGTCGGTTCGGCGAGGCTGTCGCCGGAGCCGTCGAGGCCGAAGGCGCTCGCGATGCCGTCGCGGCTGCGCAGCAGCGCGCTACGCGGACAATGGCCGGCGCCGCAGAGCGTCTTCTTCAGGGTTTCGCCCTGCGCCGTGATGCCGGCGGAATCATCCGCGGCCCAGGCCAGCACGATCGGGACGTCGACATTGAGGATGCCGGGAAAGACCGATCGCTTGTTGTACTGGCTGGCGTCGCTGCCGAGATAGGCCTTCTCGCTATCGCTCGCGTCCTTGCCGGCGCGGTAGACCCCGGACACCAGCACGACCGCCGCGACATCGGCGCGGTCGGTCTGGAGTTCGGGATGGGCCAGCAGGGTGGCGACATGGAAGGCACCGGCGCCGTAGCCGACCGCGACGATTTCGCGGGCATCGCCGTTGAACAGGTCGATATTGCCGTGGACCCAGGACAGCGCCGCCGCTACGTCGGTCGCACCCGCCGGCCACGTCGCCGAGGGCGCCAGCCGGTAGTTGACGCGCACGCCGATCATGTCGTTGCGGGCAGCAAAGCACATGGCCTGGTCCTGGATCTGCCGCGACAGCTCCGGCGCGGCGCGGTCGCCGGTGAAGGTGTCGCCGGTCACGAATAGCAGCACCGGCCGCGGCGTATCCGCCTTGGTCGTGGCGGTGGCGACATCGAGCACATTGGCTTCGCTCTCGCCGTAGCGCAGGCCGCGCGAGAAGGTGACCTGCTCGCACAGCCGCGCGGTGCCGCCCGCGGTGGTGTCGTTGTCGGTGAGGCCGACCCGGACAACGTCGGATGGCGCGGCCGGCCACATCGGTAGGGGGCCGTGCGCGGAGGCTGCCGTCACGCCCAGGATCAGAAAAAATGCGAGGAAATTCTTCATGTCGGTGTTGGCCCTGCGTGCCCGATATGGGCTCGCGCGTTTGGCCCGTCTTTTCAATTCGCCTTATTAGTTAGCTGGTCATGAGGCGATTTCACGGCACCCATGGTTCTCCCGGCTCGTCTCCGCGCGTGGATCAATTTCCCGGCTGGAAGGTGCAATCCGCCCCGGTGCCGTCCTTTCGGCGGATGGCATTGGGGTCGATCGTGCAGCTCAGCTTGGTCAGGCTCTCGAAATTCGATCCTGCGGCGCCGTCGGGCGGAATGCCGGCCAAGGCTTCGGTGGCGAAGATCTCGCTGGCCGTGGAGCCGTTCACCGTCCTAGTCTTCTTGCCGAAGGTGACCTCGCAGTTCCGCACGGTGATGTCGACATTGCCGGCGCGACAGACGATTCGATCGGCGGTCACCACGATCGGCTTCTTGTAGGGAATGTCGCTGTTGGCGGCGAACAGCATCGCCATCGCCTTCTTCTCGGCGCCGGACAGCACCGACGACAGCGGCGCGATCACCCCCGCGAGCGCCAGCGCCGTCGAGCCCGAGACTTTTGCAGCCGTCGCGTCGGATGCATCGGCGAAGCCGGGGGCGGTTGCGACAACGAGGGCGCAAGCGAGGATCAATCGACCGGCTTTCATCTTGCCTCCCTGGACCTGCAGTCGCGGCTTCCCTCCCGCGCGGCGCGTGGAACCAGTTTAGCATGTAAACGCGAATTAGAAGGCAAGTTCGCCGGGCCTTGCGCCTTTGCGCGGTACGGCTGTTTTGTCCCGAGGTGTCAAACGGTTATGGCGCGCGGCCGAGCCTCGCGCCGACACGGCCGTTCTACTGTGCATGGGGTTGTTTTCACGTTTTTTGTTTGGCCGGCCGGTCAGGCCTGCTTCATCGTCCGGAAGGTGATGGAATAGCGGCGCGCCTCGACCGGCGGGATGCTGTGCTCCCATTGCGACCGCGCCCCGCCGTCCATCATGTAAAGCGAGCGCGGCCGGGCTTCGAGCGTGTGGCGCTCCCATTTGTCGTCGCTACGGCGGCGGAAGCGGAATTTGCAGGACGAGCCGAGCGACAGGCCGAGGATCTTGTCGAAATGCGGCTTGTCGCGATGCCAGCCGATGCCGACGCCAGCTTCGTATTCGGTACAGAGCACCTGCCGCACGCTGCCGTCGGCGAGCCCCGCCCATGCCTCGACCTGCCGCGCGACGGGGACGACCCAGTCCGGGATCGGCTCGGCCTCGGCCAGCCGCTGCCATGTGTAGTCGTAGCGATAGCCAAAGGCCGCCACCCGGCGGTTGCCCTCGAAGGCGCCGAACTGGAAGCGCTGGAGCGGCAATGCTGCGATGCGGCCGATGAGCGCCTGCTCGACGGCGGCCTCGACGAAGTCTTCGATGTAGCGAAGGCCGGCAGGCCCTGCTTGCGGATTGGCGAACAAACCAAACTGCGTCATTTCCTCGCATTTCCGTGATGGAACCTAATAGCGGCCGATGCGACTTACATATACGCGGAAAGTAACGTGCGAGGCTGTCATGGCAGAGAAGCATACCGCCGATCCGGCAGAGATCATGCGGGCGACCGGTCATCCTGAGCTGGAATACGCCGCCGGCTGGACCATCGCCGGTCTGGTCACCATCGGCACCATCGTCGCCGCCTGGGTGTTCGCGATCTAGCCCATTGGAAACTGCAGCTCGAACGCTGCGCCCCGATCGGTCGGCTTGAGCCTGATCGAGCCGCCATGGCTCGCCATGACTGCGCGCGCGATCGCCAGCCCCATCCCGGTGCCGCCCTGGTCGCGGCGGGTGGTGAAGAACGCGTCGAAGATCCTGTCGCGGTTCGGCGCCGAGATCGGCTCGCCGTCATTGCTTACCGTCAGACGCAGGGTCGTGCGCTCGTCGATCGCCTCCAGCCTGATGGTCCCCGCCTTGTGCCGCATAGCATTGTCGGCGAGATGCGACAGCACGATCAGCGCCTTCTCAGCCGACATGCCGATCATCAGGTCGAGGCTGCCGCTGGCCTCGATTGAGCTCACGGGAAACCGGCTCCTGAGGTCGGCAATCACGGGCGCCAATTCCGTGCGCTCGTTTTGCGGCAGGCTTTCGGCACGCGCGAGTTCGCGAAGCCGCTGCGCCATCGCTTCCAGCCGCTTTGTGTCGGACAGGATGTTGGCGATGAACATCTCCTGCTCGACCAGCGTCAGGCTGCCCGCTTTGCCCTGAACCGAATCCTGCAACAGCTCGGCGGCGCCCTTGATCGAGGTCAGCGGCGATTTCAGTTCGTGGGTGAGGTGGGCCGAGAAGGTCGCGATATAGTCCGAGCGCCGCGCGAGCTGTTCGGCCATGCCGAGGAAGCTGTGCGAGAGCTGGGCGAACTCGCGCGTGCCGTAGTGCCGCAACGGTCTGAACGCCTCGCGGTCGCCGCGCCCTATTCTGGTGGCGCGGTCGATCAGCTCGCGCATCGGCAGCGTGATAGTGCGCGAGAATACGAGGCCAATCGCGATCGTGCCGAGAACCACGGCAAGACCCGCCAGCACGAACTTGGCCCGCTCCTGGTAGAGATGGTCGAAGATGTTGCTCGGCGTCCGCGTCGTGTAGATCACCCCCGCGACGCGGTTGTTGACGATAACAGGCATTGCCGAAAACACGTGGACGCCGAGGCCGCGGCTGAAGGAATAGATCGACGGCGGCGGCTTGTCGGGCACGCGGTTGCGCAGGGTGGCGCGGTATTGCCCATGCAGCGCGTCCGCGACCTCCTCGATATGGGCGAGCGATTGCCCGACCTCCTGCCGCCCCGCGATCACCACGCCTTGGGGATCGAGGATCCGGAAGCCCGCCAGCGTCACCTTCTGGGTCTCGCGGAGGATCGGCGTCAGCCTTGCACCGATCTCGACATAGGCTGGCTGCGCCGGCTGGATTGCTGCTTGCGCGTCGGGCCGTCGCCGCAACAGATCGTTGGCGGTGAGATCGAGCGCTGGCCGGATCGGGGTGACTTGGTCGCCGGGGTCGGGCAGCACGCCTGATGGTACCTCCGCGCCGAGCGTGAGGCCGCTATCGAGCCTTGCTGTGACTTCCTGCGCATAGATCGTCGCGAGCACGCGGCTCTGCGCAATCAGCTCGGCCTGGGTCTGGCGGATCAGCTGGTTGTCGTAGAGACGGAAGAAGAACAGGCCGACCAGCGGCAGCACGCCGACGGTCGCCAGCACCGTGAAGATCACGAGAGTGAGCGACGGCCGCCATTTGTCGGGCGCGGCGCTCATGCCTCTTTCTCGCAGCGGCCGAGCTTGAAGCCGACGCTGTGGATGGTCTCGATGACGTTGTCGCAGGCCTGCGCCGCGAGCTTGGCGCGGATGTTGCGGATGTGGCTGTCGATAGTGCGGTCGGAGACCTGGATGTTGAGCTGGTAGGCCGCCCGCATCAGCTGCTCGCGATTGAACACCGAGGTCGGCCGGGTCAGGAACGCGCGCAAGATGCCGAACTCGATCGCGGTCAGCTTCAGCGGCGTGCCAGCGAAGGACGCGACATGCTGCTCGGGATCGATCAGCAGGCCGCCTTGCGCGAGGGCCGACGGCCCCGCCTTGGCCTCGCCATTGCGCGGGCCGAGACGGCGCAGGATGACATTGACCCGCGCCACCAGCTCGCGCGGACTGAAGGGCTTCGTCACGTAGTCATCGCCGCCGATCTCGAGGCCGAGGATGCGGTCGATCTCCTCGTCGCGGGCCGACAGGAACAGGATCGGCACGTCGGAGCTCTTGCGGATTTCCCGGCAGACATCGAGGCCGTCGAATTCGGGCATGCCGATGTCGAGTACGATCAGGTCAGGCCTATCGGCGGCAAAGCGGCTCAGCGCCTCCTTGCCGTCGCGCGCCTCGATCACGTCCATGCCGGCTTTCCTCAAAGCGACGCGGATGACCTCGCGGATATGGCCTTCGTCGTCGACGATGAGAATGCGATGCGCCAAGAATCTCTCCGCTGCTTCGTCAGCCCGCCGACCGAGCTTTCGCCAGCGCGTCCAGCCTGCGCTGGAGCCGCCAATTCCGGAAGCCCCAGCTCCGCCAGGCCAGATCCTGACGCTGGACTTCTACAAGCCGATCGCGCCGCGACACAAGGCAGTTGTCGCCCGGGCGATGAGCGATGACCTTGTCGAGGGCAGGCAGCGCCTGCGGCCCGAGGGTGAGGAGATAGTTGGCGTCGATGCTCAAGCCTTTACCCGACATTTCGTTGCTGTGGCTCAGATTATAGTCGGCGATGAATGCATCGAAGTTCACCAGCGAGCAGCCATACAGCGCGATCGTTAACGCGATCAGATTGGCGCCGACGAGCCATTGGTTGGACCTGCTGAGCACGATACGGGCGACGATCAGGATCAGCCCTAGCGCCACCAGTCCCATCCAGATGAAGGCCGCGATGCGCCAGTAGGTCAGCATGTAGATGTCGACGTAAAGCTCGAGGCGAAGGATGGAGGAGGCGACGAGCAGAACGTTCTGTCCCACCCAGAGATACACCAGCGGCCGGATGATCTTCGATTTCTCCGCCGGACCGCCCGGGCGCATCGCCACCAGCACGAAGGCGGCGGCGAGCAGTGCGGTCGCGATCAGCGGATAGGCGCCGCGATGGGCATAGGCCGCATAGGTCAAATTTGTCGGCAGCGCGACATGCCCCCAGAGATAGATACCGTCGAGGATCGATTGCGCAGCGAACAGCAGGTTGAACAGGATCAGCGAGCGCAGGATGGTGGAGGGGCCTAGGAACTGAGCCGAGACTTGGGACGGCAGCGGCGGCGGCACGGGGCCATCGACGACCGTCGTGGTGGCAATCGTCCCGCGCCGCCAGCGCACATGGATGAACGGCCAGACCAGCGCCAGCATCACGATCCAGAACAGCACGCGCGGGATGCTGATATAGTCGAGGATGAGCTTTGGATCGAGCAGGAACACCCACTGCTCGATCAGCGGATTGGCTGCGGCGAACAGTGCGATGAACACAGTGCTCAGCGCTGCAGGCAGAAGCCAGAGTGCGATGCTCCGGGTGAGTGCCGACATGTTGAAGATTTGAAGCGCTTCGGGGAAGACCCTGAAGGGTCCGAGCAAGACAAAGTTTCGTAGCGCCCGGGCACGGTCCGCCGAGCCCGTCGTCTCCGAATTGCTCGCGAGCAGCAGTGCCAAGAGCAGTGCCGCGACGAGGATCAGGAAGGACAGGGCATTAAGGTCCTCTGTCGCCGGCACGAGACCCGCGACGAGAATGGCTGCACCGATCTTGGCGCGCCGCGGATCGAGTGCCGCATGATTGAACAGCATCGACACGCAAGCCGTCGCGATCGCAAAGAGCGTCAGCGATAGCCCGATACGCGGGCCATAGAACAGCCAGTCGGCGAGCGCAGCCAGTGCCAGTGCGACGCCAAGCTTGGCAGGAATGGAGGAAGGCCTGATCGGCTGGAGGTCCGCTGCTATCGTCGAAGCCAGGCTCGTCATGTTCAAATGACCTTTCGTGAATGTTGGCACCACGAAGTCTGAACGTCGTTTGTGCAGAAGGCGGGATCGTCGTCTGCACGGCTTCAGGAGTCTTTTGCAGATTATGTGCAGGCGCGCTTTTGGTCCTTACGCGGCGCAAATCGCTTTGATAGGTGCGATGCGTTCATCACATTGGGCGTGACGCATCATGCAATCCCTCAACCGCATCGGTCTCATTCTGCTCTGGCTTGCCGCGCCTCTCGTCGCATTTGCGGCCGCGAACAAGAACGATCCTTATCTGTTCATGCTGCGCGGCGTCGGAAACATCGCGATTGTCGTCACAAGCATCGTCATCGCCATCGTGCTGCTGCACCGCGGGCGCTGGCGGAGCATCGCCGGCAAGCTGCTCGTCATGCTCTGGTGCGTTCCGCCGCTCCTGATGTCGGCGGCGCACCTTAAATTTGAACTGCGCAAGCGCGATGTTCTTGCCGCCAGTGCGGCCGAGGCGCATCAGCTCGGACCTCACTTCATGGTCGGCTATTCCTCGTTTACCGAGGTAGCGCGCCTCGCCGAGCAAGGATTGATCGGCGGCGTCTACGTCACCCGGCACAACGTCCGGGGCCGGTCCGTCGAGACGTTGCGCACCGAGATCGCGGCACTCCAGGACAAGCGGCGCGCCGCCGGCCTGCCGCCGCTGGTCGTGGCCGCGGACCAGGAGGGCGGCATCGTCGGGCATCTTGCGCCGCCGCTGACGAAGCTGCCGGCGCTGGCGACGCTTGCCGGGCTTGCCCCCGATGACCAACAGGCCAAGGCGGCAGAGTTCGGCCGCATCCACGGACGTGAACTCGCCGGGCTCGGCGTCAACCTCAATCTCGCACCGGTGCTCGATCTCAAGCCGCCGGGCCGGCGCAATCGCCTCGATTTTCACACACTCATCGGCCAGCGCGCGATTGCGACCGATCCGGCCGTCGTCGGCGCGATCGCGCGCGCCTATGTGCGCGGGTTGGAAGAATCCGGGGTCGGCGCCACACTGAAGCATTTTCCCGGCATCGGCCGCGTGCGCACCGACACCCATCATTTCAGTGCCAATCTCAACACGCCGGTGAAGGAGTTGGAGGCAACCGACTGGCTTCCGTTCCGCGAGGTGCTGTCGCATTCGCGCAGCGCGATCATGGTCGGGCATGTCACGCTCACGGCCGTCGATCCCGGTCGCGCCGCCTCGCATTCGAAGCGTGTCGTCGAGGGGATCATTCGCGACAAATGGGGCTATCAGGGCGTCGTCATGACCGACGATCTCGTCATGGGCGCGATCTACCAGCACGACGTCTGCCAGGCCGTGGTCGAGGCCATCAACGCGGGGGTCGATCTGCTGCTGGTTGCCTATGACGGCGCGCAATTCTACCGGATTTTCGCTTGTGCTCTGGATGGATCGCGGCAGGGCAAGCTCGATACGGCGATGCTGCGCGCGAGCGAAGCGCGGCTCGCGCGGGGTTTCCCGTCCGAACAGGCGCGAGCCGCCTCACGCCCTGTGAGCGTCGCCCGCCAAAACTAGCCCTTCGCGAACTGCCGGTAGTCAGGCTCGCGATGAAACCAGAATTCGTAACCGGTGATGGCCTTCTGCATGGCGACGTCGTGGATCGGCTGGTTGAGCGGAATGACGGGAACGTCGCGCATGCAGAGCGCGATGAAATCCTTGACGGCCTTGTCGTACTCGGCGGTATCCGTGGTGAACCGCGCCGTGTCGATCAGCGCGTCCATTTCCTTGTTCTGGTAGGAGGAGATGTTGAAGATCGAATTGTTGCCGTGGAAATTCCAGTAGAAGTAGTATTCGGGATAATCGAGCCAGCCGCTGAAACGATTCAGCGCGAGCGGCAGCTCCTTCTTGTTCAGTGTGGTGCGCCAGTTCGCGCCGGGGATCTTCTCGATCGCCGCCTTGATTCCGATCTTGGCGAGGCTCTCCTGGATCAGGATCGCGGTCGGCTCGCCGACCGTGGCCGTGCCGGTGTCGAGCGACAACGTCGTCTCCAGCCCTGACTCGAAGCCTGCCTCCTTCATCAGGGCCTTGGCCTTGTCGAGATCGGTGACGTAGGGAAACGGTTGCGGCCACACTGGCTTTGAGACGTCCGCCGCTCCGCCATACATCGGAACGGCGCGTCCGAAGAACGCGCTGCTCTGGATCTGCTCATAAGGCATCGCCCAGGCGACGGCTTGGCGCAGCTTCACATTGTCGAACGGCGGCTTTGCCGCGTTGAGCGCGACGGACCAGAGCGCATTCGGGATCGGCACGCCCGAGACCTTGACCTTGCCCTCCCGAATGATCTGCTCGAAGTCACGCGGCGCAAAGCCGCTGGAGATATCCGCATCGCCTCGTTCCAGCATGGCGCGGCGGGTGCCGGCGGAGGGGACGTCGCGCGCGATCACGCGCCGGAGCTTCGGGAGAGGTCCACACTTCCAATCGTCGAAGCGCGCCAGCACGGTCTCGCTGCCCGGCTTCCAGCTTTCGATCCTGTAAGCGCCGCCGCCTGCCTCGTTGTTCCTGAGCCAGGCCAGCGCCCAAGGGTCTTCCGCCGTCGCGTTCTTTTTCGCGAGCTCCGAGTTGATGATGAAGGGCACGACCACCGCGACGTTGAACAGCAGCATCTTGTCCTTGCGCACATAGTCGATGCGGAAGGTGTGGTCGTCGACTACGACGAACTGCTCGGGCTTTTCCAGCGACCCCGCCGACATCTGAAAGGTCGGAAAGCCGCCGACCTTCACCGCGCGGTCGAACGACCATTTGACGTCCTTTGCGGTGACCGGTGTACCGTCGTGGAATTTTGCGTCCTTCCGCAATTTGAAAGTGCAGGACATGCCGTCGGCCGCAACCTCGAAGCTCTCGGCGAGTTCAGGTGCGAGCTTCTCGCGGTCATAAGACAGCGTGCCGTCGGGGAGGTTCTTGGAGGCGTAGCTCAGCAGGCGATCGTAGCAATTCCAGGACAGCCCGTTCACGGTCTGGTTGGAGCCGACGCCCTGCATGTCGAGCGAGTTTGGCCCGAGCTCCTGCACCACCAGCAGCGTCTCGGCACGACCCTGCGCCCGGGCGAAACGCGGCGCAACGGCCGTTATTCCGGCGAGGCCGAAGCCGCCGAGCACGCTGCGGCGGTTTAGTTCGAATGATGATGCGCTCATGGGGGGCTCACTCTTGAGAGATTTGCACCATAAAGAGGCAAGGCGCATGCCATCGGCCGCGCCTCACGGCGTCGCACGCTGCGCGCACCTCAATCCTACGGCGTCACCGCTCCGCGGCTCACGGCCCGCGGGGCAGTCAGCTCTTTCCAGGTGGAATTGGCGACATGCACCGGCGAGAACGCCGGGCGCTCGACATAATGGCCGTCGCCGGCCTCGGCACGCAGATCGCCATCGTTCCAGACGATTCGGCCGCGCGACAGCGTCGCCGCCGGTCCGCCGGTGCAGGAAAAGCCCTCGAACACGTTGTAATCGATCCGGCTCATCTGCCGTTTCGCGCTAATGGTCCTGCTCGCCTTGGGATCCCAAACCACGACGTCGGCGTCCGAGCCGACGGCGACCGCGCCCTTGCGCGGATAGATGTTGAGGATGCGGGCGATGTTCGCAGAGGTCACCGCGACGAACTCTTCCTTCGTCAGCCGTCCCGTGGTGACGCCCGCGGTCCACAGCAGCGCGAGGCGATCTTCGAGGCCGCCGGTGCCGTTCGGGATCTTTCTGAAATCGCCGAGCCCGAATCGCTTCTGCTCGGTGGTGAAGGCGCAGTGGTCGGTCGCGACCACCTGCAGCGAGCCAGCTTGCAGACCGGCCCAAAGACTATCCTGATGCGACCTGTCGCGGAACGGCGGCGACATCACGCGCTGCGCGGAATGATCCCAGTCCTTGTTCTGATATTCACCGGCGTCCAGCAGCAAATGCTGGATCAACGGCTCGCCATAGACGCGCTTGCCCGCCGCACGTGCGCGCGCGATCGCCTCATGCGCTTCGCGGCAGCTGGTATGCACGATGTAGATCGGCGTCCCCGTCATGTCGGCGATCATGATGGCGCGGTTGGTGGCTTCGCCCTCGACCTCCGGCGGTCGTGAATAAGCGTGTCCCTCGGGCCCGGTGACACCGCGCGCGATCAGCGCCTCCTGCATCAAGGCGACGACGTCGCCGTTCTCCGCATGCACGACGGGCATGGCGCCGAGATGGGCGCAGCGAGCGAACGAGTTGTAGAGCTCGTCGTCGTTCACCATCAGCGCGCCCTTGTAGGCCATGAAGTGCTTGAAGGTGTTGATGCCGTAGGTTTTGACCACGGTCTCCATCTCGTCATGGATCTGCTTCGACCACGACGTTACCGCCATGTGGAAGCCGTAGTCGGAAGCCGCCTTCTCGGATTTGTGCCGCCACTCCTGATAGGCCGCGAGCATCGACTGGCCAGGATCGGTCAGGCAGAAATCCACCACCATGGTGGTGCCACCGGCCAGCGCCGCCTTGGTTCCCGATTCGAAATCGTCCGCGGTGACCGTGCCCATGAACGGCATTTCGAGATGGGTGTGCGGATCGATGCCGCCCGGGATAACGTAGGCGCCGCCGGCATCGACGATCTCGCTGCCGGTGGGCGCATCGAGCGACTGCCCGACCGCGACGACGGTCGCGCCGTCGATCAGCACGTCCGCCCGGCGCGAATGATCATGATTGACGACGGTGCCGCCGCGGATGAGGAGGGGCATTGGAGCTCCGGAGAGAGGCGTAATCCTCGCGACGCTAAGCGCGCCGCATGCGATGCGACAGGTGAAATTTTAGTCAGGCGCCGCCGACAGTTGAGCCGTGTTCTCTCGGCATCTACGCCGCCCGCGCGATCAGTCCGTCGACCATCGCGCGCACCAGGCCCGCAATTTCCTTCCGGAGCGCCGGCAGCGGTACCGCGACCAGTTTCTGCTCCAGTCCCAGCGCCACCATGCCATGCACCGCCGAGAACAGGCTGCGCGCGGTGATGCCGAGCTCCTCCCGACTGCGTTTTGGAAACAGCGCGGCCAGCGGCTTGGAGACGTGGCGGAACAGCTGCAGCTGGTCGTCGATGGACCAGTCGGGGAGGGGCTTGTCGGCTGCCATGCGGTGCTCGAACAGCGCACGCCATAGTTCGAGATTTTCCGCGGCGAAATCGCAATAGACGAGGGCGATGCGGACCAGCCTCTCAGGCGACGGCTCGCCCGCGCCTTCCGCCGCGCTCAGGGCCTCGTCGAGCCGGTGCAACGTGCGCGAGCCAACTCGCAGGATCAGCTCGTCCACATCGGCTACGAGATTGTAGACCGCGCCGTTGGCGCAGCCGATCTCGCTGGCGAGATCGCGGGTTTTTAGGCCCGCCAGTCCCCTGTCGGCGATCATTCGTTCCGCCGCCAGGATCAGATCGGATCGAAGTTTCTCCCGGCGTTCCAATGCCTTAGTCATCTGCAACCAAATTTCTGAGCGTTGCTCAAACATTTCTTGAACGAAGTTCAAGTTTCTTGCTACAAACCATCTGTGAGCAACGCTCATAACAAGGAGCTTCAGATGTTCAAGACCGTTGTGACACTTTTCCGCGGTAGCGTGGCCGCCGCCGGCGAGGAGCTGGAAGACCGGACAGCCCTTTTGATCCTCGATCAACAGATGCGCGACGCGGCCGCCGCCCTCGAGCGCGGCAAACGGACCTTGGCGCTGGCGATCGCACAGGACCAGCAGGAAGGCCGCAAGCTCGAGGCGACCGTCACCCGCATCGCCGATCTCGAGACGCGCGCGGTTGCGGCGCTCGATGGCGGCCGCGAGGATCTCGCCAACGACGCCGCCGAAGCCATCGCGGGCCTCGAGGCCGATCGCGATGCCGCGCTGACGGCACGCGCCTTGTTCGCGAGCGAGATTGCCCGGCTGAAGCGGCACGTCGCAAGCGCGCAGGCCCGCATCACCGAGCTCGACCGCGGCCGCCGCGTCGCCCGTGCCTCGGAAGCGGTGCGCTCGCTTCGCCGCAGCGGCATCGAGGCGGCACGTCCCTACGAATCAACGCTGCCGGAGGCGGAGAGCACTTTGAGGCGTCTTCGTGAGCGGCAGATGGAAGCCCAGGCCGCCGACGACGCGCTGGTCGAACTCGATGCGGCCACCGGTCCGCTCGCCACCGCCGAAAAACTCGCCGAGCAGGGTTTTGGCCTCCGGCTCAAGACGACCGCGGACGACGTGCTGGCGCGGTTGAGGTCCAAGCGTACGCCGACTGTCTGATCCCAATCCATCATCATTCGAACCAACAGGAGACCATCATGAACCAGAACGGCCAGCTCCACAGCGGCGCCTGGGTGACCTTCACTTACGTGTCCTTCGCAGCCTCCGCCTTCCTCGTCGCCGTTGGCGTCTTCTTCCTGCCGATCGATTTCTGGATGAAGGGCTATCTCACCATGGGAATCGTGATGCTGATCCAGACCTGCGTCACTCTGACCAAGACCATCCGCGACAATCACGAAAGCAGCCGGATGGTGAACCGCATCGAGGATGCCAAGGCGGAACGTCTGCTGATGGAAGTCTCCAAGGCGGCTTGACAAGCATAGACAATCCGCAAGGAAGCAGCGGAGCAATGCACTCCGCTGCTTCGGCGCCGGAGCGCATTTCGTCACCTCATATCGCGCCTGCGAAATGCAACAGAGCCATGACGATCCCGCGGGCGTGCGCTCTTGCGCAATAGCACGGGCAGGGGCAGTCTTCACAGGCGGCGCACAACAACGCCGCCAATAAGATGTGCTTACAAGGTCTCGGCGAGGAACCTCATGGCAGCGACGCGGATCGACTGCGACATCCACCCGGCGGTTGGTGGCACGCGCACGACGCTACTGCCCTATCTCAGCGATCACTGGAAAGAGCAGGTCGTGAGCCGCGCCATCGACGGGCTCGATCTCACCTCCTATCCGCCCGGCATGCCGCTAAGCGGCCGCGCCGACTGGCGTCCGGCGAACGGCGCAAAGCCTGGTTCCGATCTTGCGATGGTACAGAAGGGCGCATTCGAGCAGTTAGGTGCCAGCCACGCGATTCTCAACGTGCTGTATGGTGCGCAGGCCGTGTTCGACCCCTACATGGCGGCCGACTTCTGCAAGGCGATCAACGACTGGATCGCGACTGAGTGGCTGTCGCGCGATCCGCGCTTGCGCGCCTCGATCGTGGTGCCGATGCAGGACCCGGATCTGGCGATCGAGGAGATCGAGCGCCGCGCCGGCGATCACCGCTTCGTCTCGATCCTCGTGCTGGCGCAGGGCGAGACGCTCTTGGGACGGCGGCATTTTTGGCCGGTCTATCGGCTCGCCGAGAAATACAAGCTGCCGCTCGCGATCCATGCCGGCACGCAATATCGGCAGGCGCCGAGTTCGGCCGGCTGGCCGTCGCACCGCTACGAATATTACTTCGTCGAGGCGCAGGCGTTTCAGGCGCAGATCTTGAGCCTGATCTATGAGGGCGTGTTCGGCAAGTTTCCGAGCCTCAAGGTCGTGCTGATAGAATCGGGCGTGAGCTGGCTGCCGGCCTTCATGTGGCGCGCCAACAAGACCTGGCGAGGGGTGCGCGTCGAGGTGCCCTGGGTCGAGCGCGAGCCGGCTGCGATCATCCGCGATAATTTTCGCGTCACCATGCAGCCGTTCGACGCGCCGGGCGACGCCAGAAGCGTCGAGGACATCATCGACCAGATCGGCTCTGAGAAGATGTTCCTGTTCGCGTCCGACTATCCGCACTGGCAGTTCGACGGCGACGATCCGATCCCGCCGAACCTGCCGAGCAGCATCATCTCGAAGATGTGCGTCGACAACCCGCTGGAGACGTTTCCGCGGCTGTCGCTCGCCAACTGACATTGGAGGTTCGCATGAGTGAGGTCATCGACCGCCCGCTGCGGGAAGACGAGAAGCACGCCGCTTCGCGGCTGCGCATCGTCGATTGCGACGTCCATCCGAGCCTGCATTCGGTCGACGATCTCAACGAGTTCCTGCCAAAACGCTGGCAGCAGCATCTAAAGGAATATGGCAGCCATTTGCGCACGCCCTATCTGTTCACCACGCCCTATCCGCGCTCCTCGCCGTTGATCGCGCGCCGCGATGCCTGGCCGCCGACGGGCGGGCCGCCCGGCTCGGACCTCGCCTTCATGCAGAAGCAGCATCTCGATCCGCTCGACGTCGAGTTCGGGATTTTGCAGGTGCTCGATCTCTTCATCTTCTCGCAGCAGAACCTCGAATTCGGCGCCGCAATCCAGCGTGCCATCAACGACTGGCAGCTGGCGTTCTGGTCGCATCGCGACCCGCGCCTGAAGGCTTCGATCCTGGTCGGCCAGGACGGCGTTGATCTCGCCATTGCCGAGATCGAACGCTGCGCGAAAATCGGCGAGTACGTCCAGATCAACGTCTCGCCGCGCGCCAACGAGCCGCTCGGCCGCCGCCGCTATTGGCCGATCTACGAACGTGCCGAGGCGCTGGGCTTGCCGCTCGGCATCCATGTCGGCGGCTATGGCGGGCATGCGCCGACCGGTGGCGGCTGGCCGTCTTATTATGTCGAGGAGCACCAGTCCAACGCGCACACCATTGCGGCGCAGCTTGCCAGTCTCGTGATCGAGGGTGTGCCGGAGCGCTTTCCAAAATTGAAGTTCGTCTTCATCGAGGGCGGCTTCGGTTGGATCCCGTCCGCGGTGTGGCGGATGGACCAGCATTTCGAGCGCTTCCGCAGCGAGGTGCCGCATCTCAAGCGCAAGCCGTCAGAATATGTCCGCGAGCATTTCTGGTTCACGACGCAACCGATCGACGAACCTGACGAAGCCCGGCACCTGCGCTCGCTGATCGAATGGGTCGGCATCGATCGTCTCTTGTTCTCGTCGGACTATCCGCACTGGGATTTCGACGATCCGCGCTTCGCTTTCAAGACGCCCCTGACGGAAGCCGAGCGGACCAAGATATTCAGCACCAATGCCCGCGCGGTCTACAAGTTCTGAGAAGGTCTGCACGGTATGGCCCGTCACATCGTTGCGTCCACCTCGGAGATCCCACCCGGTGGCAACAAGGTCGTCGATGTCGCCGGCCGCGACATTGTCGTGTTCCACGTCAATGGCGAGTTCTTCGCGCTGCTGAACCGCTGCCCGCACGAAGGCGCGCCGCTGGAGAAAGCGGCCTGTGTTGCGCGGCTGACCTCGCCCGAGCCCGGCATCTATCAGCGCTCGCGCGTCGGCGAGATGCTGCGCTGTCCCTGGCATGGCTGGGAGTTCGACATGCGCAATGGGCAGTCGTGGTTCGATCCGAAGCGCGTCAAGATAAGGTCATATCCGGTCGCGGTGGAGCGCGGCGAGGAACTCCAGAAAGGCCCGTATGTTGCCGAGACGTTTCCGGTGCATGTCGAGGACAGCTACGTGATTGTCGAGGTCTGAGTAGCCGTTTCGGATTGTGATTTCGCCGCAAGTGGGATAAGCCTCGCCCGCATTTGTGGCGGAGATGAGCTTTGTCGAAACAATCCCTGCGTGAAGAGGCCGAGCGCCTGATCCGCGAATCGATGGAAAAGAAAACCGTCGTCGTCAAGCAGGGTGATACCCGCATCGAGGCCGTCTGCGGTAAGTGCGGCGCCCCGAACCGGGTGCAGGCGCCAAAGGGCCAGACCCGCATCAAGTTCGCCTGCAAGAATTGTGGGCATCAGCAAGAGACGCTGTAGGTTTCTTCGCCCTCTCCCCCTGTGCGGATGCAACCCTCATCCGGCGCTTCGCGCCACCTTCTCCCACAAGGGAAGAAGGAAAAACGCCTACTCCCCCTTCACGAATTTCGCGAATGCATCCGCATGGTCCGGATGCCAGCGTGACAGCGGCGGGCGGTTCTCCACGATGTCACCGGCGGCCCACAGCATGCGCTTTTCGTCGAGCGCGCGCGGGACGTCGTTGTCCGGGCACAGGATGTAGAAATCGCCGGCCTCCAGCCGCGCCAGCATGAAATTCACGGTCTGCTCGGCCGTCCAGGCGCCGGCCGGCTTATCTGTCCGGCCCTTCGCGGTAAGGTTCGTGAAGACGAAGCCGGGAATCAGCAGATGCGCAGTGATGCGGCAACCCGCAGTGCTGCGCAGTTCGTGCTGGAGCGCTTCCGTAAAAGCTTTCACGCCGGCCTTGGAGACGTTGTAAGCGGGATCGCCGGGCGGGGTGGTGATGCCCTGCTTCGAGCCGGTGTTGATGATGAGCCCCGCCCTGCCGCGCGCGATCATGCTGGGCGCAAAGATGCGCGAGCCGTTGATGATGCCCCACATATTGACGCTGATGATGCGCTGCCAATTGTCAGGTTCGCCGAACAACGTGCTGCCGGGCTGGATGCCCGCATTGTTCATGAGGATGTCGGTGTCGCCGAAGCGCTCGCGCACGGCGCGCTCGAGTTCCGCCACGCTCTCGGCCTTGCTGACATCGATCGCGAAGGTCATCACATGTGTGGCAGACGTTATGGATGACAGTCTTGTTGCGGCCTCCGTCAGCCGCGCCTGATCCACATCGGCGATACATACCTTCATGCCGTCGCGCGCGAACGCCAAAGCCGCGGCGAATCCGATCCCGGACGCGCCGCCGGTGATTACGGCAACATTGTCTTTGACGATGGCGGGATGCGGCATCGATCGTTCTCCGGGGAGGGGGCTCGGTCGTGCTATAACATGGCACTCGCGCGACCCTGCACAAGTCGGCATGGGAGGTCTTCGTTCCGCGCCGACTTTATGCCTCTCCTTTACGCCTGTCCGGCGTCGCAGTATTCTATCGACCAACGATCCCACCCAGATCGAACCAATCCATCAATTGAGAGGGAGTTCAGCCATGGCTGTGTCGCAGGCTATTCCAATCACGCGCCATCCGTTCGCCAATGGGTCCTACAAGCAGATGTTGATCGACGGGAAGTGGGTCGATGCCGCCTCCGGCAAGCGCTTCGAGACCCACAACCCCGCGACCGGCGAACTGCTCGCAACAGTGGCCGAGGGCGAGAAAGAAGATATCGATCGCGCGGTTGCTGCCGCTCGCCGCGCCTTCGAAGGGCCGTGGGGCAAGGTCAAGCCGTTCGAGCGGCAGAACCTGCTCCTGAAGCTTGCCGACCTCGTCGAGAAGAATTTCGACGAATTGTCGCAGCTCGACACGCTCGACATGGGCGCGCCGCTCAGCCGTACCCGCGCCTATCGCCTGCGCGCCGTCGGCATGCTGCGCTATTATGCCGGCCAGACCACCGCGATTCACGGGGAGACCATCGAGAACTCGCTGCCCGGCGAGATATTCTCCTATACGCTGAAGGAGCCGATCGGCGTCGTCGGCGCCATCATTCCCTGGAACGGTCCGCTGACTGCGACGATCTGGAAGATCGGTCCGGCGATCGCGACCGGCTGCACCGTCGTGCTCAAACCCGCCGAAGAAGCGCCGCTGACCTCGCTGCGCATCGCCGAGCTCGCGATGGAAGCGGGCGTGCCGCCCGGCGTCATCAACGTCGTGCCCGGCTATGGCGAGACTGCGGGCGCGGCGCTTGCCTCGCACCACGACGTCGACAAGGTTGCCTTCACCGGCTCGCATGTCACCGGCCAGTCGATCATCCGCGCCTCGGCCGGCAACCTCAAGCGTGTCTCGCTCGAACTCGGCGGCAAGTCGCCGGACATCGTGTTCGCGGACGCCGATCTCGATGCGGCCGTGCCGGGCGCCGCGATGGCGGTGTTCGCCAATTCGGGGCAAATCTGCAGCGCCGGCACCCGGCTGTTCGTCGAGCAGTCGATTTACGAGGAGTTCGTCGGCCGCGTCGCCGAGTTCGGCAAGAAACTGCAGGTCGGCAACGGTCTCGATCCCAACACCCAGATCGGACCACTGGTGTCCGAGCAGCAGCTCGAGCGCGTCACCAGCTATCTCGACATCGGCCAGAAGGAAGGCGCCAAGGCGCTCGCCGGCGGTGGCCGCGTCACCGAAGGCGCGCTTGCAAAAGGCTTCTTCGTCTCGCCGACGGTGTTCGCGGGCGTCCAGGACAATATGCGGATCGCGCAGGAGGAGATTTTTGGTCCCGTCATCTCCGCGATCGCGTTCAAGGACATGGACGAGTTGGTGAAGCGCGCCAACGCCACCACGTTCGGTCTCGGCTCCGGCCTGTGGACGCGCGACGTCAGCAAGGCGCATGCGGTCGCGAAGAGCCTGCGTGCCGGTTCAGTGTGGGTGAACTGCTACCAGGCGATGGACCCGGCTGTGCCCTTCGGCGGCTACAAGATGAGCGGCTACGGCCGCGAATCCGGCAAGCAGCACGTCGAGGAATATCTCAACGTCAAGGCCGTCTGGATCAAGACGGCCTAACGCGCCATCGCGTCCGGACTTCAGCGATCGGTCCTGCTTGCTGCGACGACAGAGCGCTTGCAGCGACCTGAGGTTGTTGCCCGGACGCTACATGCGATTTTGAAAGCGCGCGTCGTCCGCGCTTTTGCAAGACTTGCTATCCCATTCCGAATGTCGGCCGGTTAGTTCTAGTCACCGTCAATCTTCGGAATTGGAATATCGATAATGCTTCGCTTTGCTCCGATCGTGTTTGTGGCTTTGGGTGTCGCCTCGGCGCAGCCCGCACTCGCGGCCGATATGACCGCACGTGCGCCAGCGTACAAGGCGTCGCCACTGCCCGTCGCCTACAATTGGTCGGGCTTCTACGCCGGCGTGAATGTCGGGTACGGGTGGGGCGATGGTGCGAACGATCTCGCGCCGCATGATCCGGTCTTCACCGCGGGTGTGCTCGACGTCGCACTGGCGGGCGGCCTTGTCCCGGCTTCGCTGGCAACAAACGCGCGTGGCGTAATGGGCGGCTTGCAGGCCGGCTACAATGTGCAGACGGGCTCGTTAGTGTGGGGCGTCGAAGCCGATATCGCGGCGGCCGACATCAAGGGTAGCTCGACGGTGACCCGAACCTTGCCGGTCTTCCCGACGATCATGACCACGCAAGATCAGAAGGTCGACTGGTTGGGGACCGTGCGCGGCCGGATCGGTGCCACCGTCACGCCCGACTTGATGCTGTACGCGACCGGCGGTCTTGCCTATGGGCACGTCAAGGCATCGACGTCGATCGTGGATCCCACGGGTGGGAGCGGCACGCCCTGCCTCAATGTGATCTGTAGCGCCGGCGCAGTGGAAAGCTGGCGCGTGGGCTGGACGGTCGGCGGCGGTGGCGAGTACCGTTTTGCGTCGAACTGGAGCGTCAAGCTCGAATATCTCTACTACGATCTCGGCAGCGAGAACTACACCATCTTCAATCCGCTGTTCCCGATCGCCCCCGGCCCGGCGCGCGGCTTTGACTCAACCGCGAATTTCACGGGCCACATCGCACGGGTCGGCTTGAACTACAAGTTCGGCCCAGGCGCGGTCGTTGCGAAATACTGACCTGCCGTTCTGAGCAAGCAACGAGCCCCGGGACCACCCCCGGGGCTTTTTGATTCCGTCGCCTCTTTTGGCTGGCCAGCCATCCCCGCATGCAGCTTCCGAGCTGCGAGCCTTTCTCTTATGGTCCACGCCTCTCATCGACCATTTTGGGGCCAGCATGAAATTCGAGGCGTTGTTTCAACCGTTGCAGGTCGGTCCGTACAAGCTCGCGCATCGCGTCGCGATGGCGCCGTTGACGCGCATGCGGGCCGAGCGCGAGAGCTTTTCGCCGCGGCCGCTCAACGCCGAATATTACGGTCAGCGCGCCACCCAGGGCGGCCTGCTCATTGCCGAGGCCTCGCCTGTGCTCTCGCATGGTCGCGGCAATCCGGCGACGCCCGGCATCTATTCGGAGACGCAGATCGCGGGCTGGCGCAAGGTTGTCGACGCCGTGCACGCCAAGGGCGGCATCATCTTTCTCCAGCTCTGGCATGTGGGCCGCGTCTCGCATTCCTCCTTCCACGGCGGGGAGCTGCCGGTCTCGGCCTCGGCGATCCCGATCAGGGCCGAAGGCATGAAGGCAATGACCGCCGACGGCAAGATCTCCGACTACGAGACGCCGCGCGCGCTGGACACGGACGAGGTCAAGGGCATTGTCGAGGCCTTCAGGCGGGGCGCGAAGAACGCGCTGGCCGCCGGCTTCGACGGCGTCGAGATCCACGGCGCCAACGGCTATCTGCTCGAGCAATTCCTGCAATCACGCAGCAACCAGCGCACCGATCAATATGGCGGCTCGATCGAGAACCGCGCGCGGCTTCTGCTCGAAGTGACCGAGGCCGCGATCGACGTCTGGGGCGCGAGCCGCGTCGGCGTGCGGCTGTCGCCCCACGGCATCGCCAATGATTCCGGCGAGCCCGATCCGATGCCGCTCTACACGCACGTGGTCAAGGCGCTCGACAAACTCGGTCTTGCCTATCTGCATTTCATCGAACCCCGCTCCAGCGGCTCGGGGCGCGCCGAAGTCAACTGGCAGAACGTGCCGTCGGCAATGCTGCTGTTCCGTCCGCTCTATAGCGGCGTGCTGATGACCGCCGGCGGATTTACCGGCGAGACGGCGAACGCCGCGATCGCGGAGGGGCATGCCGACCTCATCGCCTTCGGCCGCATCTTCATTTCCAACCCCGATTTGGCGCGTCGCCTGCAGCACGATTACCCTCTCACCCCGTACAACCGTGCCACGTTCTACGGCGGCGAGGAGAAGGGTTATACCGACTATCCGGTGTATGACGAGCTGACGCCGGCGTAAGCGTTCTCGTCTGTCATTCCGGGGCGATGCGAAGCATCGAGCCCGGAATCCATTCCGCCTTCAGGTATGCCGCGCGATGGATTCCGAGCTCGCGACTTCGTCGCGTCCCGGAATGACAATCATGTATTATCGTGGTCACGACGACAATACAGGGAAATCACCATGGCCAAAGCCGCAGCCGCCGCAGGAGTTGCCACCGGCCAATGCCTCTGCGGCAAGGTCACCTTCGAGATTGACGTCCCCGCACGCTGGGCCTGGCACGATCACTCCGCCGCCAGCCGTCGCGCCCACGGCGCCGCCTATGCGACCTATGTCGGAAGCTGGAAGAAGCGGTTTCGCATTACCGCAGGCAAGACGGCGCTGACCCGCTACGAGGACAAGGCAACGAAGACCGCGCGCAGCTTCTGCGCGCATTGCGGCACGCCGATTACGTACGAGCGCCCGCGCGGGCCGCATATGGTCAACATCCCCCGCGCGCTCTTCAACGAGCGCACCGGCCGTCAGCCGCTCTATCACATCGCGATCGAGGAGCTGCAGGAATGGGCCTATACCGGCGAGCCGCTGGTGCCGCTGAAAGGTTTTCCGGGTGTGGTGTGGCAGCGCTCGAAAAAGAAAAAGCGCGTCGGCGGCGAGGATCCGTTCGAGCTCGACCGCGAAGAGATGTAGCGGCGCGCGCCCACGCAACGCAGCCATGAGCGGACTTCCTTGCGCGCGTCCAGCAACTTCGGCCATCATGCCTTCGTCCTTGCGGCAACGTCCGCTCCTGGAGGAAACATGAAGAACAAGATCACCGGCCGTTCCGCCTTTCTCGCGCTGCTCAAGGACGAGGGCATCACGCATCTGTTCGGCAATCCCGGCACCACCGAACTACCGATCATGCATGCGCTGAAGGACCATCCTGATCTCACCTATGTGATGGCGATGCAGGAGAGCCTGGTGGTGGCAATTGCCGATGGCTACAGCCGCGCCTCCGGAAAGCTCGTGGCCTGCAACGTCCATGTCGCGCCCGGCCTCGGCAACGCGATGGGCTCGCTCTACAACGCCCAGTTCACGGGCACACCGATGATTCTGACCGCGGGCCAGCAGGAGCAAGGCCACGGCCTGATGGAGCCGGTGCTCTACGGCCCGCTGGTGCGCATGGCGGAGCCGCTGGTGAAATGGGCGGTCGAGGTGACGCGCCTCGAGGATCTGCCGCGCATCGTGCGCCGCGCCGCCAAAGTCGCGACCACGCCGCCGACCGGGCCCGTGTTCATTTCGTTGCCCGGCGACATCCTTAACAGCGAGGCCGGGATCGATCTCGGCCGCTCCACCCGCATCGACGCCCGCACAAGGCCGTCGGATGAGACACTCAAGGCGTTCGCCGCGCGGCTGCTGAGGGCCGAGCGTCCCGTGATCGTCACCATGGACGAGGTGGTCAAGAGCGATGCGCTGATGGAGGCCGCCGAACTCGCAGAACTACTCGGTGCGGCCGCGTACCAATCGTCGACACCCTACGGCTCGCACTTCCTTTCGGAGAGCCCGAGCTTCGTCGGCACGCTGGCACGTGTCCAGAAAGTCGCGCGCGACACGCTTGCGCCGTACGACCTCTTGATCGCGCTTGGCGGCGATCCTCTGCGGATGTCGGTCTACAGCGAGGTCGACGCGCTGCCGGAAGGGCTTGGCATCGTGCAGATCGGTCTCGGCGATTGGGAGATCGCCAAGAACTACGGTGCCGAGATCGCGCTGAAGGCGGATTTGAAGGAAACGCTGCGTGCGCTGATCCCGGTGCTGAAGGAGATGGGCGGCGCTGCCCTGGCGCAACGTGCGAAGCAACGTCTCGCCGAGCTTGCGCCGAAGAACTGGACCGCGCGGCGCACCGCGCTGGTCGAGCAGATCGGCAAGGCCGCGGACCGCAGCCCCATCGATCCGGACTGGCTGGTGCTGCAAATGGTCGAGTCCATGCCCGCCAACGCCATCCTGGTCGACGAAGGCCTCACCTCGAGCCGCCAGATCACGGCGCTGCGTGCACACCGCGACCGCTTCGGCTATCACGGCCTTGCCTCCGGCGGCATCGGCTGGGGCCTGCCGGCTTCCGTCGGCGCCAGCATCGCCAATCCCGATCGCCCCGTCGTCTGCTTCTCCGGCGACGGCAGCGCGATGTATTCGATCCAGTCGCTGTGGACGGCGGCGCATCACAAGCTGCCGCTCAATGTGGTCATTGCCAACAATGGCGGCTACCGCATCATCAAGCAGCGTCTGCTCGCCTTCCATGGCGACGACAATTACGTCGGCATGGATTTTGTCGATCCGCCGGTGGATTTCGCGGGCGTGGCGAAGGCGTTGGGATGCGAGCCGATCGAGGTGAGCGACCCCCGCGAGTTGAAGGCGACGCTGGCGTCGGCGTTTGGCCGACCCGGAACCAAGCTAATCGAGGTGATGGTGGACGGAAAGGTGTAGGGCAGCGTCACTTGCGCCCCGCTGGTGTCCGCCACGTTTCAGTCGTCATCACCCGCGAAGGCGGTGATCCAGTATCCCAGAGGGCGGCGGTGATTGAGTCGAGACGCCGCGGCGTACTGGATGCTCCGGTCAAGCCGGGGCATGACAGCGTACCTCGGGGTGCTATCCCTTCCTCCCCACCCGATACCCCGCTGCCGGATGCGGCGCACCTAGTCGCGCACGCCCGTCACCGAACAGCTTCTCCCGCAGCGTGCCCTGCGCGTACTCCGCCTTGTACCGCCCGCGGCGCGTCAGCTCCGGGACCAGCATATCGGCGATGTCCTCGAAATCGCCGGGTGAGATCGCGAAGGCGACGTTGAGGCCGTCGACATCGGTCGCCTCGAACCACGCCTCGATCTTGTCAGCGACCATCTCCGGCGTGCCGACCACGACGGGACCGGCGCCGCCGACGCCAATATGCTCGATGACGTCGCGCACGGTCCAGACGCGATCGGGATCGGCGCGGGTGACGTTGTCGAGTGCGCTGCGACCGGCGTCGTTCTGGACATGGCGCACCTGCTGATCGAGCTCGTAGCCGGAGAAGTCGATTCCGGTCCATCCCGACATCAGCGCGAGCGCGCCCTCGGGGCTGATGTGGCGGCGATAGTCGGCGTATTTTTCGTTTGCCTCGGCCTCCGTCCGCCCGAGGATGATCGTCATCATCGAGAACATCAGGATTTCCGCCGGATTGCGCCCGAACGCGGCGGCCTCGTGACGGATCGCCGACACCCGCGGCGCGATCACCCTGGCCGACGGCCCCGACATGAACACGCATTCGGCGTGCTGTGCCGCGAACTTCCGTCCGCGCGGCGAGGTGCCGGCCTGGTACAGCACGGGCGTCCGCTGCGGCGAGGGCTCGCTCAGGTGGATGGTGTTGTTGATGCGCCAGTTCGCGCCCTCATGGTTGACGCGATGAACTTTTGAGGGATCGGTGAAGATGCCGCGCGTGCGGTCGCGCAGCACGGCGTCGTCCTCCCAACTCCCTTCCCAGAGCTTGTAGACGACCTCCATATATTCGTCCGCGATCTCGTAGCGGTCGTCGTGCCCGATCTGCTTGTCCTTGCCGGCGCCGCGCGCGGCGCTGTCGAGATAGCCGGTGACGACGTTCCAGCCGATTCGTCCCTCGGTGAGATGATCGAGCGTCGACATCCGCCGCGCGAACGGATAGGGCGGCTCGAAGGAGAGATTGCTGGTGACGCCGAAGCCGAGATTCTGCGTCACCGCCGCCATTGCCGACAGCAGCAACAGCGGATCGTTAGAGGGCGACTGGGCTGCATTGCGCAAGGCTGCGTCAGGACTGTTGCCGTAGACGTCATAGACGCCGAGCACGTCGGCCAGGAACAGTCCGTCGAAACGGCCGCGCTCCAGCGTTTTGGCAAGATCGATCCAGTAGGGCAGGCGGTTATATTCGGCAGTGCGGTCGCGCGGATGGGTCCACAAGCCCGGTGACTGGTGCGCGACGCAATTCATCGCAAATGCATTGAGCCTGATCTGCTTGGCCATGATGGTCCCCCGGCGCCCTGTACCGGGCGCTCTTCGAATGATAGAGCTGCGCCCGAACTTGGCGAAGTTCTTGCATATAGTGCGACGTTGGCAAGGCCAAAATCGGCGGCGCTGCCGCGCTTGGCAAGCCAATCTCAAGAGAGCAAGAACGAAATCCCAAGACTATCGAAGTCCCCGCCACTTTCGGAGGCCTGCCCGCATCAGGTATGCTCCTTCGCCTCACAACCTAAAAAAGAAAATAATGACCAGAGCCGATGCCATCGCCCGCGCCCGTGACGATTTCAAATCCGGCGCGTTCCTCGCCGAACTCGACCGCCGCGTCGCCTACCGGACCGAGAGCCAGAATCCGAACCGGAGCGTCGAGCTGCGCGCCTATCTGGAACAGGAGATGGTGCCCGCTTTCGCCGCGCTCGATTTCCAAAGCCGGATGATCGAATCTCCCAGCGGCAAGGCGCCGTTCCTGTTCGCCGAACACCGCGAGAGCGAGACGGCGCCGACTGTTCTGATCTACGGCCATGGCGACGTCGTCGACGGCATGGAAGGCGAGTGGCGCGACGGCCGCGATCCCTGGCG
This sequence comes from Bradyrhizobium sp. WSM4873, assembly GCF_055811355.1. NCBI lineage: Bacteria > Pseudomonadati > Pseudomonadota > Alphaproteobacteria > Hyphomicrobiales > Nitrobacteraceae > Bradyrhizobium > Bradyrhizobium sp. WSM4873. The sequence goes on from NZ_JBVVPS010000036.1 coordinate 47,295, forward strand.
CACCACGGTTTCGGGCACGCGTGTCTACGGTCGCGGTACCGCCGACAACAAGGGCCAGCACAGCATCAACATGGCCGCACTCCGTGCGGTGCGCGAGGCCCGCGGCGGCATGCTCGGCTTCAACGCCAAGTTCATCATCGAGATGGGTGAGGAGATCGGTTCGCCGGATCTTGGCAAGGTCTGCGATCTCAATCGCGATGCGCTCAAGGCCGATCTGTTCATGGCCTCCGACGGGCCGCGCCTGTCCGCCGACCGTCCGACGCTGTTCCTCGGCTGCCGTGGCGGCATCCGCATTCATCTCGATGTGAACCTTCGCGACGGCGGCCATCACTCCGGCAATTGGGGCGGCGTGCTCGCCAACCCCGCGACCATTCTGGTCAACGCGATCTCGACGCTGGTCGATGGCCGCGGCCGCCTTCAGCTGGAGGGGCTGAAGCCGCCCCGGCTCACCAACCAGATCCGCAGCTATCTTGCGGACGTGCAGGTGGTGCCCACCGAGGACGAGCCGGCGTTGGCCGAGAACTGGGGCGAGGAGGGTCTTTCGGCGGCCGAGCGGCTCTATGCCTGGAACACGCTCGAAGTGCTGGCGATGTCGTCGGGCAATATCGAGAAGCCGGCCAACGCCATTCCCGCCCGCGCCAATGCCGTGCTGCAACTGCGTTTCGTGGTCGGCACCAGGATCGATGGGCTGATCGAGGCGATCCGCGCGCATCTGGCGCAGAAGGGCTTTCCAATGGTCGAGGTGCGGGCGGCGCAGAGCTTTGCCGCCTCGCGCACGGATTTCGACAGCCCCTGGATCACATGGGCGGCGGATTCGGTGCATCAGACCACCGGCAAGGTGCCGGCGGTGCTGCCGAATTTCGGCGGCTCGTTGCCCAACGACGTGTTCTCCGAGCTCCTCGGCCTGCCGACGATCTGGGTGCCGCACTCCTATCCCGGCTGCTCCCAGCATGCGCCCAATGAGCACATCCTGCTGCCCTTGACCGAAGAGGCCTTGACGATGATGGCCGGCCTGTTCTGGGATCTCGGGGAATTGCCAAGCGCGCTAACAGGACCGCTAACGCGCCCTCCGGCCTGAGCCGCTAATCGGAGCCGCGATCCAGCCAAAAGTCACATTCTATTCCAACCCAATTTGTGCTTGCATCCCGCCGGCATCATCCTGAAAGGGGACCAAAAAGTGAAACATTTCCGTAGCATCGGCCTCGCGCTCGCCGCGACCTTCGCTGTCAGCCAGGCGGGGGCCGAGGAGCTGACCGGCACGCTCAAGAACATCAAGGACACCGGCGCCATTACGCTCGGCTTCCGCGACTCCTCGATCCCGTTCTCCTATCTCGACGACAACCAGAAGCCCGTCGGGTTCGCGATGGACATCTGCTACAAGATCGTCGACGCCGTGAAGAAGGAGCTCAAGCTCGACAAGCTCGAGGTCAAGCTCAACCCGGTGACCTCGGCGACGCGTATTCCGCTGATGGCGAACGGCACCATCGACCTCGAATGCGGCTCGACCACCAACAATGCCGAGCGCCAGAAGCAGGTCGCCTTCACCAACACCCATTACCTGACCGCCAGCCGCTACGTCTTCAAGAAGTCGAGCGGCCTGAAGTCGATCGACGACCTCAAGGGCAAGACGGTGGTTTCGACCGCCGGCACCACCAACATCAAGCAGCTCACCGAAGCCAATGTTGCGAAAAGCCTCGGCGCCAACATCATCCCGGCCAAGGACCACGCCGAATCCTTCTTGATGGTGGAGACCGACCGCGCCGTCGCCTTCGTGATGGACGACATCCTGCTCGCCAGCCTCGTGGCCGGCTCGAAGTCGCCCGACGACTACGTCATTTCCAAGGACGCGTTCTCGAAGCCTGAGCCCTACGGCATCATGCTGCGCAAGGACGACGCGCCGTTCAAGAAGGTGGTCGATGCGGCGACCGCCGCGCTCTACACGTCCGGCGAAGGCCAGAAGATCTACGACAAGTGGTTCACCCAGAAGATCCCGCCGAAGGGTCTGAACCTCAACACCCCGATCTCGCCCGAGCTGAAGAACGAGTTCGCGAAACCCTCGGACTCGCCAAACCCGGACGACTATAAGTAAGCTGAGTTGTTCGCCTCTCCCCCTCGTGGGGAGAGGCAGCATATTCCGGCCATTCTGGAGGGAGAGTGGCCGGACATTTGCATAGGCGCCGGGACATCCATGACTGGCGCGTTCGCGCGGGGGACACGTGAACTACCACTGGAACTGGGGAATTTTCTTCGAGCCGAACCCGATGGGGACCGGCACCTATCTCGACATGCTGCTGTCGGGGCTGGTGCTGACCCTCAAGACGGGTGCGCTCGCCTGGATCATCGCGCTGATCGCCGGATCGTTCGTGGGCGTGATGCGCACGCTGCCGTCGAAGGGTGCGTACTGGTTCGGCTTTGCCTATGTCGAATTCTTCCGCAACATGCCGCTGCTGGTGCAGCTCTTCCTGTGGTTCTTCGTGCTGCCGGAACTGCTGCCGAAATCTGCCGGCCTCTGGCTGAAGCAGCTGCCCAATGCGCCATTCTGGACGGCGGCGATCGGCATCGGGTTCTTCATGTCGGCACGCGTCGCCGTGCAATTGCAAGCCGGCATCGGATCGCTCCCGCGCGGGCAGAAGATGGCGGCGACCGCGCTCGGCCTGACGACCTTGCAGGCTTATCGCTACATCTTGCTGCCGATGGCGTTCCGCATCATCCTGCCGCCGCTGACGTCCGAGTTCCTCAACACCATCAAGAACACGGCTGTGGCCATCACCATCGGTTTGCTCGAGCTGACCGGACAGGCGCGCTCGATGCAGGAATTCTCGTTCCAGGTGTTCGAGGCCTTCACCGCCGCGACCCTGCTCTATCTCCTCGTCAACGCCGTCGTCGTGACCGCAATGCGCTTCCTCGAGCGCTACGTCGCGATCCCCGGCTACATCACGGGGAAATAGCACCATGTTCAGCAATTTCGATTTCGAGGTCATCCGTCGCGCACTGCCCTATCTGTTTTACGAGGGCATGACGTTCACGCTGATGCTCACGGGGCTTGCGGCGCTCGGCGGCCTGATCTTCGGGACGGCTATCGCGCTGATGCGGCTGTCAGGCTTCAAGATCCTGGGCCGCATCGCCGGGGTCTATGTCGACTTCATGCGCTCGCTGCCGCTGGTGCTGGTGATCTTCTGGTTCTACTTCCTGGTGCCCTATATCGGGCAGTGGGTGACCGGCGCGTCGCGCCCGATCAGCGTCGGCGCGTTCGCATCCTCGCTCATCACCTTCATCATGTTCGAGGCCGCGTACTTCTCCGAGATCATGCGTGCCGGCATCCAGTCGATCTCGCGCGGCCAGCCGGCCGCAGCCAACGCGCTCGGCCTGACTTACGCCCAGACCATGCGCTACGTGGTGCTGCCGCAGGCCTTCCGTAACATGCTGCCGGTGCTGATCACGCAGACCATCGTGCTGTTCCAGGACACCTCACTGGTCTACGTGCTGTCGATCACCGATTTCCTCGGTGCGGCAAGCAAGGTCGCGCAGCGCGACGGCCGTCTGGTCGAAATGTATCTGTTCGCAGCGATCGTCTACTTCACCATCTCCTGTGTCGCGTCCTTCGGCGTTCGCCGCCTGCAGGCGCGCATCGCCATCATTCGATAGAGTTTGTCATGATCGAGATCAGCCACGTCGACAAATGGTACAGCCCGAGCTTCCAGGTGCTGACCGACTGCACCACCAACGTCTCCAAGGGCGAGGTGGTCGTGGTCTGCGGCCCGTCGGGATCGGGCAAGTCGACGCTGATCAAATGCGTCAACGCGCTGGAGCCGTTCCAGAAAGGCGACATCAGCGTCGATGGCACCAAGGTCAACGATCCCAAGACCAATCTGCCCAAGCTGCGCTCGCGTGTCGGCATGGTGTTTCAGCATTTCGAGCTGTTTCCGCATCTGAAGATTATCGACAATCTCTGCCTCGCGCAGCAGAAGGTGCTCGACCGGTCGCGCGACAAGGCGATGGCGAAAGGCATGCAACTGCTGGAGCGCGTCGGCCTGAAGGAACAGGCGCAAAAGTATCCCGCGAACCTGTCCGGTGGCCAGCAGCAGCGGGTGGCGATCGCTCGCGCGCTCGCAATGGATCCCATTGTCATGCTGTTCGACGAGCCGACCTCGGCGCTCGACCCCGAAATGGTGAGCGAGGTGCTCGACGTCATGGTAGACCTTGCCCATGAGGGCATGACCATGATGGTCGTCACCCACGAGATGGGCTTTGCCCGCAAGGTTGCCAACCGCGTGATCTTCATGGATCGCGGCGAGATCGTCGAGGACGCCCCGAAGGACGATTTCTTCGGCAAGCCCCGCAGCGACCGCGCGCAGAAATTCTTGTCGAAGATCCTCTCCCACTAGCTCTGCCGTCATTCCGGGGCGCGACGTAGTCGCGAGCCCGGAATCCATCGGGCGGCATTGTACGAGGGGAAATGGATTCCGGGCTCATTCGCTGCGCGAATGCCCCGGAATGACGAATAGAGGGGTGATCGCCGCCCCCATTTCGCATATAAGCGCGCCAAATCCCTTTGCCCTCAGGAGACCTGCCTTGGATCCGATCGCCTATGTCAACGGCTCATTCGTCCCGCTCTCGGACGCCAAAATTTCGGTGCTCGATCGCGGCTTCCTGTTTGCCGACGGCATCTACGAGGTCTCGGCCGTGCTCGACGGCAAGCTGATCGACAATGCCTCGCATCTGACGCGGCTGGAGCGCTCGGTCGGCGAGATCCAGCTGAAGCTGCCCGAGACGGTCGAACGCATCACCGAGCTCCAGAAGGAGCTGATCGCGCGCAACAAGGTCGAGAACGGCCTCGTCTATCTCCAGGTCACGCGTGGTGCCGACAAGGGCCGCGACTTCGCCTTCCCCAAGGGCGACGTCAAGTCGAGCCTGGTAATGTTCACGTCGGAGAAGGACATCATCAACGCCGCCTCAGCCAAGACCGGCATCAATGTGATCACCGTGCCCGACATCCGCTGGGAGCGGCGTGACATCAAGAGCGTGGCACTGCTCGCGCAAGTGCTGGCAAAGCAGGCCGCGGCCGAAGCCGGTGCGGGCGAGGCCTGGATGCTGGAAGACGGCTACGTCACCGAAGGCGGTTCGTCCTCGGCGTTCATCCTGACCCATGACGACGTCATCGTGACCCGCAAGAACTCCAACGCGATCCTGCCGGGCTGCACCCGCAAGGCGGTGGTGGCGCTGGCGGAAGAGCGTCAGCTCCGTATCGAGGAGCGTTCCTTCACGGTCGCCGAGGCGCTCGCCGCCAAGGAAGCCTTTGCCACCTCGGCGTCGCTGTTCGTCCAGCCGGTGGTTGCGATCGACGGCAAGAAGGTCGGCGACGGCAAGCCCGGCCCGCTTGCCGCGCGGCTGCGCGAGATCTACGTGGAGTTCGCCAAGGCGACGGCGGTTTAAGCCACCCGCTCGGTGTCATCGCCCGGCTTGACCGGGCGATCCAGTACTCCGTGACGGGAGTGCTGGACTCGACAAGCCGCGGCGTACTGGATGCCCCGGTCAAGCCGGGGCATGACAGTCGAATGTATTGAGGCGGTATGGCCTCATGCGTCAGCACCTCACGCCACCGACGCCTTCACCTTCACCGGGTGAACCGCACGGAACGCGATCGCGATCCTGTTCCAGGCATTGATGGCGCCGATCAGCATGGTCAGGTTCACCGTCTCCGCATCGGAGAATTGCGCGCGGACCTGCTCGTAGACATCATCGGGCGCATGCGTCTCGGAGATCAGCGTCACCGATTCGGTCCAGGCCAGCGCGGCGCGCTCGCGGTCGGTGTAGAGCGGGGATTCGCGCCAGGCGTTGAGCAGATAGATGCGCTGCTCGGTCTCGCCGCGCTTGCGGGCGTCTTCGGTGTGCATATTGATGCAGAAGGCGCAGCCGTTGATCTGGGACGCGCGGATCTTGACGAGCTCGATCAGCGATTTCTCCAGGCCGGTCGACTGGATCTGCTCTTCCAGTGCCATCAGCGCCTTCATCGTGTCGGGTGCGGCCTGGTAGAAATTCATGCGGGGTTTCATGGTCGTTCTCCTTGCTTGCTGGGTTGATGTCAGTGGGCGCCGCCGGCCGAGGCGTGGCCGGCCTTCTTCAGGAAGAGGGTGGCGATCAGCGCGACGATCAGTGCCACGCCGAGCAGATAGAAAGTGTCGCTGAAGGCGAGGATATAGGCCTGCTTCTGCACGATGTGTCCGATCGCGACATAGGCGCGATGCAACGCGTCCGCCCGGTCGAGCACGCCGTGATTGATGAAATATTGCGTGAGCTGTTCCAGCCGTGTCCGCGTCGCCTGCTCGAACAGCGAGACTGACTGCATCAGCACGTTGGAGTGATACTGCTCGCGCTTGGTCAGCAGGGTCTGTAACAGCGCGATGCCGACGGCGCCGCCGAGATTGCGAATCATGTTGAACAGGCCGGAGGCCGAGCCCGCGTTTTCCGGTTCGATGCCTGAGGTCGCCACCGCAGACAGCGGCGCCATCACCAGCGCCTGGCCGATCGCACGAACCACATTGGGCCAGAGCAATTGATCGGCAGCATAGTTGCCCGTCATGTAGATGTTCATGAAGTTGGAGGCCGCGAACAGGACGAAGCCGACGCCGATGATGAGCCGCGCATCGAGCTTCTGCATCAGGCGCGGCACCAGCGGGATCAGCACGAGCTGCGGCAGGCCGGTCCATGCCAGCACCATGCCGATCTGCTCGGCATTGTAGCCCTGGATGCGGGCCAGATATTGCGGCAGGATGAACACCGAGCCGTAGAGCGCGATTCCCAGCAGGAAATTCGCGAGCATGCCGAAGCCGAAATTGCGGCGGACCAGCAGACGCAGGTTGAGGAGCGGCTTCTTCACCGTGAGCTCGATGATCAGGAAGGCGCTTAGCGCCACGGCCGCGATGACGGACAGCTTGACGATGAAGGGCGAGCCGAACCAGTCGTCCTTGTTGCCTTCCTCGAGCACGGTCTGCAGCGCCGACAGTCCGATCGCCATGGTGATGATGCCGGCCCAGTCGCCGTCGCGCAGCAACGACAGCTTCATGGGCTTTGCGTCCAGCGCGTACCAGAGCATGCCGACCATGATCGTGCCGGGGACGACGTTGACGTAGAAGATGTACTGCCAGCCAAAATTCTCGGTGAGATAGCCGCCGATGGTCGGGCCGATCGCGGGCGCGAACGTCGCCGACAGCGCGAACAGCGCAAGGCCGACCGGCTGCTTTCCGCGCGGCAGCAATGTGATGATGAGCGTGAACGCCATCGGAATCAGCACGCCGCCGCTAAAGCCTTGCACCGCCCGCAGCACGATCATCTGCGGCAGGTCCTGCGCCAGCGCACAGGCGGCCGACAGGACCAGGAACAGGACCGCGTTGGTGAGGAGATAGATGCGGATCGAGAACACCTGCGCCAGCCAGCCCGAGAGCGGGATCACCACGATCTCCGCGATCAGATAGGAGGTCGAGATCCAGCCGCCGTCATCGATGCCAGCGCCGATCGCGCCCTGAATATCGGCGAGCGACGCATTGACGATCTGGATGTTCAGCACCGCCATGAAGGCGCCGAGCGTCGCGCCGATCACGGCAATCCAGGTCTTGGTCGACACGGCAGGCGTTATGGTGGCCGCGACTGAAGCGGGGATATTGGCGGCGGAGGCGGCGTTGACGGTCGTTTGGAGCGTGCTCATGGAAGCCTCGTCTCGTTACGGAGACAGCATGGATCAGGCAGTTGGTTTCGATAATCGACGAAGTTTGGGAAGGATCATCCGGCAGGGCTTGATAGTCCTGCCGGACCTTTCCGGCTTCAACCGCCGTTCGGACGGGCCGCGTTGTCGGCGAGATGCTTTGCCGTCTCGCGCTCGGCCATGACGGCCTGTTTGGTGTCGACGGTCGGCACCGCGGACATGCCGGGGCGCAGCAGGCCGGTCAGGCTGTGGTCGTCGAGCACGATCTTCACCGGTACCCGTTGCACGATCTTGGTGAAATTGCCGGTGGCGTTGTCGGGCGGCAGCAGTGCGAATTCAAGGCCGCTCGCCGGCGACAGGCTGTCGACATGGCCGCGCAGGGTCTGGTTGCGGAAGCTGTCGACGTGCAGCTCGACCGGCTGGCCGGAGCGGACATGGGTGAGTTGCGTCTCCTTGAAATTTGCCACGACATAGACCGCATCGAGCGGCACCACGGCCATCAATTGCGTGCCGGCCTGCACGAACTGTCCCACGCGCAATGAGCGGGCGCCGACCGTGCCGTCGACCGGCGCGGTAATCTCGGTGTAGGAGAGATTCAGCGTCGCCTGCTCCGCGACCGCGCGCGCGTGTTCGAGTTGGGCCGTAGCCTGCGCGCGCTGGGTGGTGAGCACGTCGACCTTGCGTTGCGCGGCCACGAGGCCCGATCTGGCATGTTGCAGCTGTGCATTGCTGGCGCGCAACGCAGCGTCAGTCTGTTGTGCGCGCTGAATCGTGCCGGAGCCCGACTTCATCAAATCGTCGTAGCGGGCGCGCTCCTCCTGCGCAAATTTCAGATTCGCGTCGGCAGCAGCGACGTCGGCTGTGCTCTGCTCGATGATCGGCTGCTGGAGTTCGAGCTGGGCGTCGAGGTTGCGTACCGACGCTTCCGCCGCAGCGACATCCGCGCGGGCCTGGTCGAGCGCCGCCTTAAAGTCGCGGTCGTCGATCTTCGCCAGCACCTGGCCCGCTTTGACCTTTTCGTTGTCGCTGACCAGCACCTTGGCGATGTAGCCCGAGACTTTTGGCGCGATGATCGTGGAATCGGCCTTCACATAGGCGTCATCGGTTGTCTCGAGATAGCGGCCGTTGACCCAGTAGTCGTGTCCATAGTGGACAATCGCTACCGTGCCCGCGAAGAACGCCAGCGCCAACGCCGCCCGCCGGACCATATTCCGGGCCGGACCACGCACCGGCGCCGTGAGGGAAGCTTGAGTTATCTCAGTCGCTTGCTGGAAGTTTTCGGTGCGGGGCATCTCGGACATGGCAGTCTCCTATCGGCTGGCTGAGACTATCGGTCTTCTTCGCTCGATCGATAATCGGCGAAATGCCGGAAGGATTATCCGCTGAGAGTGGATAGTCCGGCCATCTCGCCTTCGCGTAAGGTTTACGGAGCCGGAGGTTCGACTGCCCCAGAGTGATTGCCGCTTCTGTTGAGGGATTGCGGCTAACGCGTCCGCTATGTCGCGCAGGAGATGGCCTGACGGATAATCGGACAGAATTCCTTGCGATTGTCGATCAAGAGCGGATAATCAGCGGGCATGGACCGATTGACGAGTCTCGAAGTCTTCAGCCGGGTGGTCGAGACCGGCGGCTTCTCTGCAGCAGCCCGCAAGCTCAACATGTCGACCACCATGGTGAGCAATCACGTCCAGGCGCTGGAAGACCGGCTCGGGGTGAGGTTGCTTCAGCGCACCACGCGCAAGGTCAGCCTCACCGACATCGGCAAGGCCTATTACGACCGCTGCATCCAGATACTTGCCGAGCTCAAACAGGCCGACGATATCGCGAGCGAATTGCAGTCGGTGCCCCGCGGCACGCTACGGATCCACGTCGCCACGCACATGGTGCCGTTCGTCGCGCCGGTGGTGGCGAAACTCCTGTCGGCCTATCCGGAGCTCAAGATCGATCTGCGCATGGGCGAGGCCGACATCGACCTCATCGAAGAAGGCTATGACGTTGCTCTGCGCATGACCTCGCCACCGGATTCGAGCCTGATCGTCCGCAGCCTTGCCACCTGGCGTCACGTGCTGTGCTGCTCGCACGACTATCTCGACAAGCACGGTCGCGTGCAGAAGCTCGGTGAGCTCACCACGCACAATTGCGGGCGCCATTTGAATTATCCCTTCGGTGACGATTGGCGCTTCTTCGATCGCAAGGGCGCGCCGGCATCGGTGCGCATCTCCGGTAGCTTCATCACCAACAGCGGTGAGGCCTTACGAAAGGTGGCGCTGGAAGGCGCTGCCGTCTGCCTGATGGCCGGATTTCTGATCCGCGACGATCTCGAGGCCGGTCGGCTGGTGCGCCTCTTGCCCGAATATCGTCCAGTCGAGATGTCGATGAATGCCGTCTATCCACACCGCCATCATCTGTCGGCCAAGGTCAGGACATTCATCGACATGCTGGTGCATCACAGTGCCGAGCAGCAGAAGCTGATCAATCCGTATTCATGACGGGCGCGGCGGCGGCAGTCGTCCGAACACGATGTCGAGCGCCAAGCCGATCGCAAGCAGCCGGCGATCGCTTCCGGCCGGGCCGTCCATCTCGAGGCCGACAGGCAGTTTGCTGGTGGCGCCGAGCGTGATCGGAATCTGGATGCCGGGAATGCCGGCATTGCTGCCGGGATCGGTGTTCTGGATGAACAGGCCGAAATTCTCCAGGCTGCTGGAATCGGGATTGGAGGCAATGGCGACGCGCGGCGTGGTCGGGAAGGCGATGGCATCGAGCCGGTTGTCGGCGAAAGTCCTGCTGTAGAGCGCCTGAAGCGCGGGGCGCGCTGTGTTGATCGCGGCGTCGTAGATCGGCTTGGCGTCAACCAGCGTGCCATCGGGGGCGGGCAGTTTGCGCGGGATCACCAGCCCATCGTAGGTGCCCTTCACGTCTGCGCTGGATATCTCCGCTGCCAGCGCCGCGATGCTGAGGCCGGTACCGGTGTGTCTGAGATACGCGACCATGTCGTCATAGGCCTCATACAGCACGACGGGAAAGCTCACCTGGCCGTTGAGTTCGGCCAGCAGCGGCATCTCGATTTCGATGACGGTGACGCCCTGCGCCTTCATTTTCGTGACGGCCGCCTCGAATGCGGCGTCGGTGTCGGCGTCGAGATTGGTCAGTATGGCTTTCACGATGCCGATCCGCACCTGGTTCAGATCGGCCGGCGCGATAGCATCGCCGCCCGTAATGACGCCGTCGAGCAGCGCGACATCCGCCATGGTCGCGGCCATGGGACCCGCGGTGTCGCGGGTGTGCGAGAGCGGCGCGATGCCGTTTTGCGGATAGCGGCCGATCGTCGGGCGCAGCGAGGCGCAGCCGTTCAGCGCGGCCGGCACGCGGACCGATCCACCGGTATCGGTGCCGAGCCCGCCTGCCACGATCCGCGCGCCGATAGCGGTACCGGTCCCGGAGGAAGAACCGCCGGCGATCAGGGCGCGGTCATAGGCGTTGCGCACGCCGAACTCGGCACCAGTCTTGAATGCGGTGTTGTAGCCGGAGATGCCGAAGGCGAGCTCGTGCATGCTGGTCTTGCCGATGATGACCGCACCTGCGGCCCGCAGTTTTGCCGCAACCGGCGCGTCGGCCGTGGGAACGTAGTCCTTCAGGGCCGGCGTGCCCGCGCTACAGGGCAGCCCGGCGACCTCGATATTGTCTTTGATCACGATGGGCACGCCGCCGAGCGGATTTGTCCGGTCGCCCGTCGCGTCGAATGCGGCCGCGGCCTTCAGAGCGCCGGCCTCGTCCAGGGTGACGAAGGCGTTGAGGTCGGCATTGGCTTTGGCACGGGCAAGAGCTTCAGTCGTGAGTGCGGTGCTCGTCACCTTGCCGGCGCGGAGGTCGGCGGCGGCCTGGGTCAGGGTCAACTGATCGAAATCCATGATGCGTCACCCCCTTGCCCGGCTCCATCATGGAGCCCTCGAATTCGGGAAGCTGAAGCCTCTCCGGCATGACGTCAACCGTGGGCGCGCAACTTTGCCTGCGATGCCGCGATCACATCGGCGAGAAGCCGCTCGACCGCCGGCTTCACCTTTGCCATCGCGATGTCCTTCACCGGGCCGTAACCGCGGATCTCCATCGGCGCCTTGGCGATCACGACGAGATCGGGCAGGCGCGCCGCATCGAGTTCGCCGAGCATCCGTTCGATCACGCCCTCATACCAGGCGATCAGGTCTCGCTCGGTGCGCCGTTCGACCGTGTAACCGAACGGATCGAATACTGTCCCGCGCAACCCTTTCAGTCGCGCGAGCGCGGCGAGCGGCAGCTGGATCCACTGGCCGAAGGCGCGCTTGCGCGGCCGGCCGCGGGCGTCGCGCTCGGACGGCAGGAGGGGCGGAGCGAGATGGTATTGGACGCTGAAGCCGTCCTCGAACTCGCGCTTGAGCTCGTCGAGGAAGCCGCTCTGCATGTGCAGGCGCGCCACCTCGTACTCATCCTTGTAGGCCATCAGCTTGAACAGGGCGCGCGCAACTGCCTCGGTCAGCGCCTCGCTGCTCAGCGGAGCCTCAGCGCGCCGGACTTTCTCGATCGCCGAGCGATAGCGCGCCGCATAGGCCTCGTTCTGATAGGCGGCGAGGAAGTCGGCGCGGCGGGTGATGATCTGGTCGAGCGTCTCGGCTTTCGGCGCCTCGTCCGTCTTCGGCAGAAAGTCACGATCGGCCGCTGCAATCCGGCCCCAGGCGAAAGCCTGCTTGTTGCTTTCGACCGCGACGCCGTTGAGCTCGATCGCGCGCAACAGCGCCGAGAGCGAGACCGGCAGCAGCCCGCGCTGCCAGGCAAAGCCCAGCATGACGATGTTGGCATAAACGGCATCGCCGAGCAGGCGCTCGGCCAGCGCATTGGCGTTGATGGTGTCGAGATTGCCGTCGCCGATCACCTGGCCGATCGCGCGCAGGCGGGCGGGTGAGGCGAGATCGGCGTCACGGAAGCGGACGACGTCGCCGGTCGGCATCTCTGCGGTGTTGACCGCGGCGCGCGTGCCTTTCCGATAGGTGCCGGACGCCTTCGGCGAGGAGCTGACGACGAGGTCGCAGCCGATCAGCGCATCGGCCGCGCTCTGATCGACCCGGACCTGATGCAATGCGTCGGGGGATGGCGCCAACCGGATGTAGCTCAGCACCGGCCCGAATTTCTGCGCAAAGCCGGTAAAATCCAGCACCGAGACACCGTTTCGTTCGAGATGCGCCGCCATGCCGATCAGCGCGCCGACCGTGATCACGCCGGTGCCGCCGACGCCCGTGACGAGCAGATCATAGGGACGGTCGAGCGTTGCGAGAGTGGGCAGGGGAAGTGTGGCCGCGTGGCCGACCGCGTCGGTCCGGCTTGCGCCCTTCTTCCGGCGCGTCGCGTCCTCAACGGTGACGAAGCTCGGGCAAAACCCGTTGAGGCAGGAAAAGTCCTTGTTGCAGGACGAGAGATTAATCCGCCGCTTCCGGCCGAAGGGTGTTTCCTTGGGCTCGACGCTGAGGCAGTTGGATTCGACCGAGCAGTCGCCGCAGCCTTCGCAGACGAGATCGTTGATATAGGCGAAGCGTTTGGGGTCGGCCATCTGTCCACGCTTGCGGCGACGCCGTTTCTCTGTCGCGCAGGTCTGTTGATAGATCAGCACCGATACGCCCGAGATTTCGCGCAGCTCGCGCTGCACGCTGTCCATCTCCTCGCGCGGATGGATGGACACGCCGACCGGAAGATCGCCTGGCGAAAATTGCGCTGGATCGTCCGACACCAACGCGATGCGCGCAACGCCCTCGGCGCGGACGCTGTGCGCGATAGCGTGGACGCTAATCGGGCCGTCGACGGGTTGGCCGCCGGTCATGGCGACGGCATCGTTGAACAGGATCTTGTACGTGATGTTGGCTTTGGCCGCGATCGCCTGCCGGATCGCCATCGAGCCCGAATGATAATAGGTGCCTTCGCCGAGATTCTGGAAGACGTGCTTGTTGCCGGTGAAGCGTGACGAGGCGGCCCAGTTCACGCCTTCGCCGCCCATCTGAATCAGCGATGAGGTCTCGCGGTCCATCCAGCTCGCCATAAAATGGCAGCCGATTCCGGCCAGCGCCTTCGACCCCTCCGGCACTTTTGTCGATGTGTTGTGCGGGCATCCGGAGCAGAAATACGGCGTGCGCGTCGCACCGCTGACGTTGATCGCGCGCGCGGCCTCAGGCATCAAGCCGGCTGCGCGCGCGGCGAGATTAAGGCTTGGGAACATCGGATCGAGACGGCGTGCGAGCACCCCAGCGAGCGCGCGCGGCGACAATTCGCCGATCCAGGAGATCAGCCGCGCGCCGGTTTCGTCGTGCTTGCCGACCATGCGCTCGGGCTTTTCGCCCGGATAATCGTAAAAATATTCCTTGAACTGGCTCTCGATGATGCCGCGCTTCTCCTCGACCACGAGGATCTCGCGCTTGCCCTTCACGAATGCCATCGCATCATGCAGTGCCAGCGGCCAGACCATGCCAACCTTGTAGATGTCGATGCCGATGCTGCGGCAGTCCGCTTCGTCGAGACCCATCAACCGCAGCGCTTCCATCAGATCGAGATGCGCCTTGCCTGTGGTGACGATGCCGTAGGTGGCGCCCGGAATGTCGTAGATGTGACGGTCGATCGGATTGGCCTTTGCGAAGGCGTAGACCGCGTGCTTCTTCGCCTCCAGCCGCTCCTCGATCTGCGGGCCGGGCAGGTCGGGCCAGCGATAGTGCAGGCCGCCGGGCGGCGGCGTGAAGTCCGGCGTGTGGAAGGCGCGCGGCGGGCGCAGCGCGACGGAAGCGCCGGATTCCACGATCTCCGAGATCGCCTTGAAACCGACCCACATGCCGGTGAAGCGGCTCAGCGCGTAGCCATATTCGCCGAATTCGAGATATTCGCTGACGCTTGCGGGGTGGAGCGTCGGCATGAACCAGCTCATGAAAGCGACGTCGGACTGGTGCGGCATCGAGGACGAGACGCAGCCATGGTCGTCGCCGGCGACCACCAGCACGCCGCCATGCGGCGAGGAGCCGTAGGCGTTGCCGTGTTTCAGCGCATCGCCGGAGCGATCGACGCCGGGACCCTTGCCGTACCAGAGCCCGAACACGCCATCGACCTCGCGGTCGGCTTGCGTCTCGACCTGTTGCGAGCCGAGCACCGCAGTCGCGGCAAGATCTTCGTTCACTGCGGGGAGGAATTCGATGCGGTCCCGCTTCAGTCGCTCCTGGATGCGCCACAGTTCGAGGTCGATGCCGCCGAGCGGCGAGCCGCGATAGCCCGAGATGAAGCCCGCCGTGTTCAGCCCCGCGGCACGGTCGCGCCGCACCTGGTCGAGCGCGATGCGGACGATGGCCTGCGTGCCGGTGAGGAAGACGCGGCCTTCTTCGCGATCGTAGCGGTCGGAAAGCTCGTAAGGTTCGAGAGACGGAATGGCGTCCATGCGGACCTCCCCACGGCATCCTTGCCGGATGGAGAAGGGTAAGCCTGGGCAATTGGTAGGTCTTACCTATTTTTCCGAATGACACGCTTTTTATGGTAGTATTATCCGATCTAGTCTAAACGGAGGTGGAATAATCCATTTTAGTGGCTACCATGATCGAAGACCAGGACGCGCGGATTCTCGCCTACCTTCAAAAGGATGGCCGCGCCACTAACCAACAGCTCGCCGACGCGGTCGGCATGTCAACGTCGGCGTGCTGGCGCCGGGTGCGCGCGCTGGAGGAGAGCGGTGCCATCCAGGGCTACGCGGCCCTGGTCGCGCGCGAGCAGGCCGGCTTTGCGATGTCCGCGATCCTCCACGTCTCGCTGGAACGGCACGACGCAAAATTCGTCGACGAATTCGTCGCGCGGGTAACCACGCGCCGTGAGGTGCTGGAGTGCTTTGCGACCACGGGCGATGCCGATTACCATTTGCGCGTCGTCGTGCAGGACATGGCGGCCTACAACAGATTCCTCGACGATTTCATGTTCCGCATTCCCGGCATTCGCTATGTGAGAAGCAATGTGGTGCTGAAGGAGATCAAGACCAGCGTGGCGCTGCCGTTTTGAGAGGCCGCGCATCGTCGTCCCGGCGAAGGCCGGGACCCATAACCACGAATGCCAATTGCCTTGCGAAGCCGCAACGACGAGTCCTAATCAAAACATCTGCTGCGGCGTATGGGTCCCGGCTTTCGCCCTAGGGCATGCACATATCTGGTGCGGCGGATTGACTCAGAGCGGCATCTGGGGATTCCAGAATCGGGAAAC